>NZ_LZTE01000029.1:0-269719 GCF_001665925.1 Gordonia sp. 852002-50816_SCH5313054-c | reverse complement strand
GCCGGGGCCGCAGAATTCGCCATAGCCAATTCTCTCAAACCACGAACCATAAACTAATTAACGACACGCGACACTAGGGGTCGTCGGCGCGGCGGTGCGGCTATTTGGTGCCGTGCGGGTGTTGGGGCGGGGTGCAGTTGTTTTGCTTTAGCTGTTTGGCTTCAGGTGTTTGGCTTCAGTGCAGTTCGGTGACCTCGATTGTCGCGCCCGCGGTGTGGAGTCGGTCGATCAGTGCGTCGCCCATCGCGACGGCGGGTGTGAGAACGCCTGCGCGCGAGGGCAACTGGTGGCGGTTCAGTGCGAGTGTCAGTGCGCTCTCGCCGAGCATGACGGCCGTGGCCTTGTATCCGGGGTCGCCCTTCATCGAGAAGGTGGAGCGGAAGCGTCGACCGGTCGTGGTGCGCGTGTAGGTGCGGATCACGAAATAGCCGTTCTCCCGCGCCTTTTCGCTGGGACCGGAGCCCGGTTTCGGAAGCACGCGGTCGAGGAGCGCGCGCGTCGGGGTGAACGACATCGCGCCGAGGAACGCGCCGGACCCGATACCGACGGCGCCCGCGATGACCGTCGACACTCCCGGGACACCGCCGACGGACATGGTCTCGGCGTAGTGGAAGTCCTTGCCGTACGCGCCGTCGAGGAGTGCGTTGGAGCGTCGAACTATGCGCGTGTTGTGCGAAGCCATGAAGAACGGTGCGAGGGTTCCGCGCAGCGATTCGTCGACCTTGTGCGCGTTGATGATTCCGATGTCGCTCGGCTCCGACGACAGCGCGGCTCGCGGGGTCTGGGCGGGTGCGCCCGAGAGCGCCTGTGGGTTGAGTAGGAGGCGTCGGACGCTGGAATCCTTTGCCTGCTCGGCGATCACGCGCATCGAGTCGATGGTTCCGCCCGAGACGCCGCCGCGCATCGCAGCCACGACCATGGTGGTGTCGGTCATTTCGCCCGCGTCGGCATCGGTGACTCCGCGATAGAGCTCGTAAGCGGCGAGATCGGAAGGGACGGAATCGAATCCGCACGAATGCACGATGCGTGCGCCGGTGGCCTCCGCGATCTCGTGGGCTTTCTGGATGGAGTAGTGCACGAAGGGGACCTCGCCGGTGAGGTCGACGTAGTCGGTGCCCGCGCTGGCTGCGGCGACGACGAGTGCCTCGCCGTAGCGCAGGTACGGCCCGACGGTGGTGCAGATGACGCGCGTGCGGGCGACCATGGCGTCGAGCGATGCGGGCGACGACGAGTCGGCGACGATGAGCGGCCAGTTGCGAGCGGCGTCTGGCAGGCGGCGTCGGGTGTCGGCGAGTTTGGTCTCAGAACGCCCCGCGAGCGCGATGCGTGTTCCGGCGGGAGCATGCTCGGCGAGGTAGCGGGCGGTGAGTTCACCGACGAATCCGGTGGCGCCGAAGACGACGACGTCGAATTCGCGGATATCGGGCGCCACGGACGGGCTCGTCGAGGCTGACGACTGGATGTTTTCGGGCTGGCTTTCACCGGTCATGAGTTCAATGTATATGCGACTCCAGTCACAGTAACAATGGGCTGCGTCGTTGTACGGGTGCAGCGTCGCAGGTCAGGCACGGGTTTCAGGGGGTGAGCCTGCGGGCGGCCGCGCGTGCCGCGAAGGGCGCGACGAACAGCATGAGCAGTACGCGCAGGATCTGCGCCGCGACGACGAATGCGACGTTGGAGCCCGCGGCAGTCGCCGCCGCGAGCACCGCGTAGATACCGCCCGGGGTGGTGGCGAGGTAGCAGTCGAACATCGACTCGCCCGTCCACCAGGAGAGGAGCACGCCGAGCAGCGCGCAGCCGACGCCGATCGCGAGGATCAGCACGACTGCGGCGGGCAGGATGCGGCCGATGGCGCGGAGTCGGGGGAGCGTGAACCCGAGGCCCGCCTGCCAGCCGATCACCGCGTATGCGGCGGCGAGCAGGACCGAGGGAACGGCGGCGTCGCCTGCAATCCCGGTGAGTTCTGCTGCCGTTGCGAGGGCCATCGGGCCGAGGAGGCCCGCTGCGGGGAGGTGGATGAGTTTTCCGAGCGGGAGGCCGACCCCGATGCAGATCGCGAGGAGCGCGACGCCCGCGGCCTGTTCTGTCCAGGTCGGCCGGGCGACAACGACATTCGACGACGACGCGTGGAACACCAGCGACGCGACGAGCGGAATGGTGCTGGTCACGAGTGCGACCCGGACGTACTGGACGACCGCGACGACGCGCTCGTCACCACCTAGATCGCGGGTCAGCGCGACGAGACCCGACGCCCCGCCGGCCACCAGAGCGAGTGAGCCGGTCAGGGCGTCGACGTCGCGGTGCAGGCCGAGGAGCGCGCCGCCCGCGACCGATAGCGCGAGCGTGCCGAGCCCCACGACGAGGACCGGCAGCCAGGCGGAGCCGAGGCCCGAGATGGTCGTCGGATCGGCCATGGTGCCGATGTAGACGCCGACCGTGCCCTGCGCCGCCAACATCGCCGCGCGGGGGACCATCGGCGGGTCGGTGGCGTCGTTTTTGGCCTTGTCGGCGGGTTCTGTTGCGCTGTCGGGGTGTGGTGCGGCCGCGGTTTGGGTGCTTGTGTCGGCGAGCGTGCGTGGGCGCGGGGCGTATCCGACGATCGCGAGGAGTGCGGCGACGAGCAGTCCGGCGAACAGGGGTGCGGCGTCGACGTCGATGAGGTCCAGCAGGACACTGACGCCGACCGTGAAGGCGGCGAGCAGGAACCAGCGGGTCATTAGTCGAGCGTAGCGAGGGGGCGAGCGAGCGGTCGGGTGGAGCGAGGGGGCGGTTTGGGTCAGGGGGCGGTTGCGCTGCCCAGGCTGAGTGCGGCGAAGGGTCGGGGTGCGCCGTGTTGGTAGAACTGGTCGAGTGCGGTGAGGTCGAAACCGTTGTCCGTCAACAGTTTCGGGATGTCGCGGGTGAGGTGGCAGCCGCCTGCGGTGCGTTTCTGGATCGGTTCGAGGCGTCGCTGCCAGCGTCGGACGGCGTCGTCGGGCGCGGTGCCGTGTTCGAGAAAGACGACGGTGCCGCCGGGGCGCACGACGCGGGCGATCTCGGCGAGTGCGGCGTCGACGTCGGGGATGGTGCAGAGGGTGAAGGTCGAGAGCGCGGCGTCGAACGTGTCGTTGTCGAAGGGGAGGCGCTGGCCATCGAGTCCGGCGCGGCGGATGGGGACGGGCGAGGCGGTGACGTGCTCGACGGCCATGTTCCACGCGACGTCGGAGGGTTCGATCGCGTCGACGGACGTGACGGCGGCCGGGTAGAGGCCGACGTTGCGGCCGGAGCCGAAGCCGATCTCGACGACCCGGCCAGAGAGTGGCGTGCATGCGCGGCGTCGAAGAGGGTCGAGCATCGACGACCCGCACGTCACGTTGATGACGCGCGGCAGAACGTGATCGGTGTAGAAGCCCACTTGCCAACCTTCCGTCGAGCCGACGGCACGTATCGGAGATCACTTTAGGTGCGGACATAGGCTGGAGCTCATGAATTCCTCGACAGAGTCGACGAACTCCATGCCTGGCGCGGCGAGTTCCACGCCTGCGGAGGCGGGTGGGCCGAATCCGTCGACGTTGCAGGCGCGGGTGATCGTCGACGAGATGATCCGCGGAGGTGTGCGGGAGGCCGTGCTGTGTCCAGGGTCGCGCAACGCGCCGCTCGCCTATGCGCTGTACCTGGCGGATCGGGAGGGTCGGCTGCGGCTGCACGTGCGGATCGACGAGAGGTCGGCGGGGTTTTTGGCGTTGGGGTTGGCGGTGTCGTCGAGGCAGCCGGTGCCGATCGTGATGACGAGCGGCACGGCCGTCGCCAACATGGGGCCCGCGGTGTTCGAGGCGAACTACGCGCGGGTGCCGCTCGTCGTTGTCAGTGCGAATCGGCCGTATGAGCTGCTGGGATCTGGCGCCAATCAAACCGTCGAGCAGTTCGGGATCTTCGGGACGCAGGTGCGGGCGGCGATCAGCATCGGGCTGGCCGAGGAGGGCCTCGACGCGAACAGTCAGTGGCGTTCGGCCGTCGGGCGTGTGTTGGCGTCTGCGCGTGGTGCGCGGACGGGAAATCCCGGGCCCGTGCAGTTCGACATTCCGCTGCGCGAGCCGCTGGTGCCCGACGTCACGAGTACGTCCGAGGATCTCGGCGCGTTCTCCGGACGACCTGGCGGCGTGCCGTGGACGCAGGCGCCCGTGGCCAAGCTCGACGTCCCGCTGCCGATCGATCTCTCGCTGGACACCGTGGTGATCTCGGGGCACGGGTCGGGTGTGCATCCGGAGTTGGCGGGCGTGCCGACCGTCGCGGAGCCGACAGCGCCGCACGCCGCGACGCCGCTGCACCCGCTGGCGCTGGGATCGATCAAGCCGCAGCAGGCCATCATCTGCGGGCGTCCGACGCTGCATCGCGGGGTGTCGCGGCTGCTGGCCGATCCGGAGGTGCGCGTCTATGCGCTGACCACCGGGCCGCGCTGGCCGGACGTGTCGGGCAACGTCTACGCGACCGGAACGCGCGCGGAGGTCAGCGGCGAGCCGCGCGAGGAATGGCTCAAGGAGTGCGCCGCCCTCGAGCAGCGCGTGCTGGGAGCTGTCGACGCCGTGCTCGACGAACCGGGGCCGCCGACCGGGCTGCACGTCGCGCGCGTGGTGAGTGCTGCGTTGTCGGCGGGTGATCAGTTCGTGGTCGGGGCGAGTAATCCGATTCGCGACGTCGCGCTGGCGGGTCGGGTGTCCGAGGGTGTGCGCGTGCTGTCGAACCGCGGCGTCGCGGGGATCGACGGGACCAATTCGACGGCGATCGGCGCTGCGCTGGCCGGGGGTGCGGCGTCGACCGTCGCTCTGATGGGCGACCTGACGTTCATCCACGACTCGACCGGGCTGATCATCGGGCCGGGTGAGCCGCGCCCGTCGTCGCTGCGGATCGTCGTGGCCAATGACGACGGCGGCGGGATCTTCGGGCTGCTCGAGCAGGGCGATCCGCGGCTCGACTCCGGCGCGTTGTCGGGGGCGTACGAGCGGGTCTTCGGGACGCCGCACCGCACCGACCTGGCCGCCCTGTGCGCCGGGATGCGGGTGGCGCATCGTCGGGTGTCGCTGGGCGAACTCGCCGCCGTGCTTGGCGAGGAGCTGCCGGACGACGCCGGGGGCATCGAGGTCGTCGAGGTGGTCACCGACCGCGGCCGACTGCGCGACGTGCACGCCGCCATCGCCGCTCGGGTGTCGGGGTAGGGGTCGGGGCTGGCTTTGGGTCGGGCCGTGCTGCGCGGCTGGGGTGGGGTGGGGTGGGCGGCCGGCGGTGCGCGCAGAAAAGTGCACCCCCCCCTGGGGTGGTCGGGGTGTACCAGTACAGGTCCGCGGCCCACAGGACGTAGTTTTCTGCGCGAGGAGCCGCGCCCGACGGGGGCGTCGGACCCGGCGGTTATCCTGGCAGCCATGAATCCGACCATCCTGCGACGCGTGCAGAAGGTGTTGCTCACGCTCGGGATGGTCGTGACCGCGATGTGCCTTGTGCTCATCGTCGCGTGCTTCCGCAACGACGCGGAGATCGAGAAGCACAAGGCCACGGTCACCGCCGACGTCGTGTACGCCGACCGGCTGCACGCCAACGCGTACTTCCAGACGCCCGACGGCTCGGTGCACAGTCCGCGGCTCGGGCTGCTGTATCCGACGGAGCTGACCGCGGGCCAGCGGATTCGAGTCGACTACAGCACCGCCAACCCCGACCTCGCGAAACCGACAGGGCGCACCGCTGTGCTCTCGATCGTGCCCGCGGTGTCGGTGGCGGTGCTGGGGTGGATCGTCGTCGGGGCGCTGATGCTCGGCGTCGCGGAGTTCTCCCGACGCTGGGGCCGACGCCGCGCTGCCCTCCGCGCCGCGCGCGACGAGGCCGACGCGGGGAGCGCTGGTGCCCAGGCCGACGGTGGTGCGCGCGACGAGGCCGACGCGGAGGGCGCCGGTGCGCAGGCCGACGGCGCTGCGCGGGGCGAAGCCGACGCGGGGAGCGGCGCTGCGCGGGGCGATGACGGTGCACAGAGGTCCGGTGCGCAGGCGGAGGCCGAGGCGTCCTCGACTGGCGCGGAGTCCAAGTCGTCGGCTGCCGAGACTTCACGCGGAGTTTCGAGACCCGACACGTCGGCCGAGGTTGCCGGAAACCTCGGCCGCTGATTCTTGCGGCATGCGCGTCGCAATCGCCGCCGAGAGTTTCCTTCCGCAGGTCAACGGGGTCGTGAACTCGGTTCTCCGGGTCATCGACCACCTCGAACGTCAGGGCCACGAGGCCGTCGTGATCGCTCCCGACTCGGCGCGCGGCGTCGAACGTGGTCCGCGACTGGTGGGTCGGCGCACGCCGGTGCATCTGTTGCCGTCGGTGAAGGTGCCGCGGGTGTCGTCGTTGCCGGTGGGTGTGCCCGCGCCGGTGCTGTATCGGACCTTGCGTGATTTTCAGCCCGACGTCGTGCATCTCGCGTCGCCGTTCGTGGTGGGCGGGGCCGCGGCTGTGGTTGCTCGACGACTCGACATCCCCACGGTCGCGGTGTTCCAGACCGACATCGCGGGTTTTGCCGATGCGTACCGGCTCGGCGTGGCCTCACGCGCGGCGTGGCGCTACACCAAGCGTCTGCACGAGATGTGTGACCGTACGTTGGTTCCGTCGAGTGCGACGCTAAAATCGCTTGGTGCACATGGTGTTCCGCGCCTGTATCGGTGGGGGCGCGGCGTCGACACGCAGTTGTTCAATCCGACTCGGCGCGACGAGGCGCTGCGTCGTGAGTGGATGGGTGATCGGGAGCGGTTGGTCGTCGGATTCGTCGGCCGGTTGGCGCCGGAGAAGCACGTCGAGCGGTTGGCATCGCTCGCGCACGACGACTCGGTGCGGGTGGTGATCGTCGGCGACGGACCGGAGCGCGCGAGGTTGACGCGACTGCTGCCCGACGCGGTGTTCACCGGGGAGTTGCGCGGCGTCGAGTTGGCTCGTGCGTACGCGAGCCTCGACGTGTTCACGCATGCGGGCGAGCACGAGACGTTCTGCCAGGCGATCCAGGAGGCGATGGCCAGCGGGCTGCCGGTCGTCGGGCCGGACGCCGGTGGGCCGCGTGATCTGGTCTCGGCGTGGCGGACGGGGTATCTGCTCGAGCCGGCGTCGTACTCGGCAAAGTTGCCCGAGGTGATCGACGTGCTGCGCGACGACACGCATCGCGCGGCGATGGGGCGGGCGGGGCTTGCGGCGGTGCGCGATCGGACCTGGCCTGCGATCTGCGAGCAACTGGTCGGGCACTACCGCGCGGTGATCGCCGGGCAGAGCGGACTGACCGATTCGGAGCTGTTGGCCGGGTAGTAGCGTGGTCGGCATGGCCATCACCGACCGCGCAGGTCTCGACAAGGCGCCTGCCGAGGTCGCCGCGATGTTCGACGGCGTCGCGAAGCGCTACGACATCACGAATACTGTGCTCTCCTTCGCGCAGGACCGTCGGTGGCGCAAAGCGACACGCAAGGCACTGGCGCTGGGCCCGTCGGACGTTGTCCTGGATCTCGCGGCGGGGACCGCGGTCTCGACCGTCGAGCTGGGGGAGTCGGGGGCGACGTGCATCGCCGCCGACTTCTCGCTGGGCATGTTGAAGGCGGGCGCCGACCGCGACGTTCCCAAGGTCGCGGCCGACGCGCTGGCGTTGCCGTTTGCCGACGGATCGTTTGACGCCGCGACGATCTCGTTCGGGCTGCGGAACGTGCAGGACGTTCCACTTGCGCTGTCCGAACTGAGCCGTGTGCTGAAACCCGGTGGGCGACTTGCGATCTGCGAGTTCTCGACCCCGACCTTCGGGCCGTTTCGCACCGTCTACATGGAGTATCTGATGAAGGCGCTGCCCGTGGTGGCGACCAAGGTGTCGAGCAATCCGGCGGCGTATGTGTATCTGGCGGAGTCGATTCGGGCGTGGCCGGACCAGTTCGGGTTAGGCGACCTGATCCGCGCCGCGGGGTTCACCGACGTGCGCTGGCAGAACCTGACCGGCGGGATCGCCGCGGTGCACACGGGCCGCAAGGCCTAGGGCGACCGGATGCGTACACAATTGTGACGTGAGGGGGGCGCCGAGGAGATTATTGTCTTGGCGTCGCGCTGACGACCGAGTTGTGTACGCGCGCCGCGGGTGTGGCAGTTTGGCGGGCGTCGAGCAAGGTGTCACGCGGGCCTCGATCAGCGGGCCGGGTTCGGGCGCGCGCGGGTGCTGGCCTCGTAGATGTGTGTCTTATCGAAAGATGTGGGTGCTGCAGCACACAGATCCTTCGATTCGACACACATTTAGCCGCCGGGCACTGCTCGGCGCAGCTCTTGAGCGGCGCGGGGTTCACCGACGTGCGCTGGCAGAACCTGACCGGCGGGATCGCCGCGGTGCACACGGGTCGCAAGGCCTAGGGCGGCCGGGTGCGTACACAATTGTGACGTGAGCGGGGGGCCGAGGAGATTATTGTCTTGGCGTCCCGCTGACGACCGAGTTGTGTACGCGCGCTGCGGGTGTGGGGGCTGGGCGGGCGTCGGACAAGGGTGTCGCGCGGGCCTCGATCAGCGGGTAGGGGCACGATGGCGAAACCGCAGCTCCGCTGGTCGAGCGGACGCGAGCGCAGCGAGCACCCGGGTCGAGACCACTGCACCCGGTGGGTGATCTCGACAAGCTCGATCAGCGGCGCGGGGCTCGATCAGCGGGTCGGCTCGATCAGCGGGCGGGGCCCGGTCAGCGTGCTGGGTCTCGATCGGCGGGTCGGGTGATCTCGACAAGCTCGATCAGCGGGCCGGGGCCGGTCCGTAGATGTGTGTTCTGTCGAAGGTTGTGGGTGCTGCAGCACACACATCCTTCGGTACGACACACATTTGGCCGCAGGGGCGCTAGGCCGAGCTCTTGTGCGCGACAGGGCATCCCGTGGGGAAGGTGCCGAGGTCCTCGACGCGGTAGCCGTTCGGGTAGCCGCGGACCTCGGCGGTGTCGATGCCGAAGACCGGTTCGGTGCGGGGTGTGGCGAAGTAGCGGATCGCCAGGCCGCGCGCCTTCAGTCCTGCGGCGACGAGTACACGCTCGGCCCGTGTGGGGTGCGGGTAGTGGAAGGCGTCGAGGAGGGGTTCGTCCATGAGTGCGCGGGCGAGTCGTCGGACGAGCGGGGCGGGAAGGAGTCGGTACGGCATGAAGGTGGTCAGGAGGTCGAGCGTCGAGTCGGCAACGGCGCGGGAGCCTTCGCGGAAGTCGAAGTGCTGTTGCTCGTAGGAGTCCATGAGGGACTCGAACTCGGCGTAAGTGTCGGGAATGTCCTTGATTCCCATGTGCTTTCCGAGTAGGCGGTAGTAGTTGGTGAGACCGTCGATCTCGCGCTGGCTGAGTGTGCGCCACTCGTACGCGTTGATCCAGCGGGGTGGACAGACGACGAACGTCGCGAGGACGTAGAGCATGTCGTCGTTGGAAATGTCGTAGCGGCCGTGCATCTGATTGATCCGACGGACCGCCGCGTGCCCCTCGCTGCCCGGAGCGAAACCGTGCTCGACGGGTGCCGACAGGAGTAGAACCGTGTCGTCGTAGCGCTTCTGGGTTTCGTCGGTGAATTGCACTGTCTTGTAGAGCAATTCGCCGATCGACGGCACCGCGTACGTGCGGAACAGGGCAAAACTGAGCGCCTGCGTTGTGGCCCAGACGAACTCCTTGCTCGACAGTTCAAGGGCGTACGTGCGCGGATCGTCGGCTGGATCGACGGCGGCGAGTTCGTCGCGGCGACGGTACCGCTCGCGTCGACGCGCGGAGATGGTGCCGGAGAGCCGCGAAGGCAATGTCCGCAGATGCATTGTCCGCAGAGGCATGAGGGGCTCCCTTGTCGACGTTGTGGTGCATAACACATTCTCAATGGAACGTATCACGCAAAACGTCTCAAACCAATGGTCGACGCCTCGACGTGGAGCTATGGGTCAGGCGAACGGAGGCCGGTGGTCGATGCGCGTTGAGACGTGGCCTGCGGCACGCCAGGCGCGGGCGACGAGATCGGCGTCGTCGTCGGTGATGAGGTTGCCCATCACGCGCACGACGAGCGACATCAGCTTTGCCGACCGAATGCCCGGCCGCCCGAGCAGCGGCACGGCGCGAGGGACGGTCAGCACGCCGGCGAGGCGTCGAGCGGCCGAGAACGCCAGACCGTAATGCTCGACGAGGGTCTGCTGCCACTGCACGGTGTGGTCGGGGCTGCCGAGGCGCTGGGCGGCGAGGCGGCCGGTCTCGAGGGCGTAGTCGATGCCCTCGCCGTTGAGCGGATTGACGCATGCGGCGGCGTCGCCGATGAGCATCCAGTTGGGTCCGGACACACCCGTCACCGCGCCACCCATCGGCAGCAGCGCCGACGTCAGGCGAGCAGGCTTCCCGGTGATCTGCCACTCGTCGCCGACCATGCGCGCGTAGTGGTCGAGGATGGGCCGTAACGCCATGTGCGCCGGGCGTTTCGACGTCGCCAGTGCGCCGACACCGACGTTCAGCAGGCCGTTCGCGGTGTCGTGCTGATCCGGCCCGCCCCCTGCGCTCCCGAGCGGGAAGAGCCACCCGTAGCCGGGTAGCAGCTCGCCGTCGGGGGCGCGTAGTTCGAGGTGCGAGCCCATCCAGTTGTCGTCGGCGCGTGTCGATGGCACGTAGGCGCGTGCTGCGACGCCAAATGCGGTGTCGCGGTGCCATTCTCGGCCGAGCTTCTTGCCGAGCGTCGAGCGCACGCCGTCGGCGACGATGACCTCGCGCACGCGGATCGTGTTCTGTCGTTCCGGGCTGTCGACGGTGACCGTTGAGATCCGATCGCCGGACATCTCGACGTCGACGGCCTTGGCGCCCTGGAACATTCGGGCGCCGCGAGTGACGGCGAGTGCGCGCAGCTCGTCGTCGAGTTCCATCCGCGTGATGGCGCTGCCGTACGCGGGGAAGCGGCCGGCCGGCCACGGCACGCGCTGCGTGGCTCCCCAGCCGTGCAGTTCGAGGCCGTCGATGTGGGGGCTGGCGGCAAGGCGGTCGGCGAATCCGAGTTCGATGAGCTCGGCGGTCGCGCGCGGCGTCAGGCCGTCGCCGCATGTCTTGTCGCGGGGGAAGGTGGCGGCGTCGAGGAGGACGACGTCGAGTCCGGCGGCGGCGGCGTGGGCGGCGGCGGCAGACCCGCCCGGTCCCGCGCCGACGACGAGGACGTCGGCGCTCTCGGGGATCTGGCTCGTCACTCGACCAGTATGTGGCCTCCCGGCACGCTCGCCACACGCGCCCACCGACTAGGCTCGGCGGAGTGAAGTCGACTTTCGCGGGTCTGGATCTGGGTTCCGAAGAGTTCGCGGGCATGGTGCGGACATCGTTGGGCCAGGTAGAGGAATTGTTGCTGTCCGAGTTGGCATCCGGCGACGACGTCATGACCGAGGCTGCGAGCCACCTGGCCAAGGCGGGTGGCAAGCGTTTCCGTCCGATGTTCGCGATCCTGGCCGCCCAGTTCGGGCCGCGTCCGGACGCGAGCGAGGTGATCACGGCCGCGACGGTCGTCGAGATGATCCACCTCGCGACGCTCTATCACGACGACGTGATGGACGAGGCCCCGATGCGACGCGGCGCGCAGAGCGCCAATGCGCGGTGGTCCAACAGCATCGCGATCCTCTCCGGCGACTATCTGTTCGCCCGCGCGTCGCGCCTGGTGTCGACGCTGGGGCCCGACCCGGTGCGGATCATCGCCGAGACCTTCGCCGAGCTGGTGACGGGTCAGATGCGCGAGACCATCGGCGCCCGCGACGTCGACCCGATCGATCACTACTTGAAGGTGGTGTGGGAGAAGACCGGTTCGCTCATCGCGGCTGCCGGACGGTTCGGTGCGATGACCTCCGGTGCAACCTTGGACGACGTCGAGCGGCTCTCCCGACTCGGCGACATCGTCGGCACGGCGTTCCAGCTCTCCGACGACATCATCGATATCCGTTCAGCCACAGGCGATTCGGGCAAAACGCCCGGAACCGACCTGCGTGAGGGTGTGCACACATTGCCGGTGCTCTACGCATTGGCCTACGACGATGCGGCGTCGAATAGGTTGCGCGAGCTGCTCGTCGTCGACGGTGGTGCCGCGAGGCCGCTGACCGACGACGCCGAGGTTGCCGAGGCGCTCGGCCTGCTCGTCGAGTCGCGTGGCATGACCCAGGCCAACGCGACGCTGCGCGGATACGCAGACGAGGCGGGGCAGGTTCTCGGCGCGCTTCCCGAGGGGCCCGCGCATGCCGCGTTGACGTCGCTGGTCGATTACACGATCGCGCGCACCGGGTAACTCGCCGACGCCGCACGGAAACCCAACCGGACCCTGGATCGTTTGAGAAACTGAGAGCCCCGGCATCGCGTCGGAGGCGAGTTCGAACGAGGATCTGATGCGAAACGGTGTGAAGACGGCACTTCTGCTCGGCACGATGTCTGCGTTGATCGTCGCGATCGGTGCCTGTTTCCGGAGTCCGACGATTCTGTGGGGGTCGGTGATCCTTGCGATCGCCGTGAACGGCTACGTGTACTTCAACAGCGCCAAGATGTCGCTGAAGGCGATGCACGCGCAGCCGGTGACGGAGGTCGAGGCGCCCGTGATGTACCGGGTGGTGCGCGAGCTCGCGACGCAGGCGCGGCAGCCGATGCCCGCGCTGTACATCAGTCCGACGGAGTCGCCTAACGCCTTTGCGACGGGCCGTAACCCGAAGAACGCGGCGGTGTGCTGCACGGCGGGAATCCTGCGGCTCCTCGACGAACGGGAACTGCGCGCGGTGCTCGGGCACGAGCTCTCGCATGTCTACAACCGCGACATCCTGATCAGCTCGGTCGCGGGCGCGATGGCAGCGATCATCAGCGGTCTGGCGAACTTCGCGATGTTCTTCGGGATGTCGGGCAACCGCAACAACGGACCGAACCCGATCGCGCTGATCCTCATCTCGCTGCTCGGGCCGTTCGCTGCGACGTTGATCAAGCTCGCGGTGTCGAGGTCGCGGGAGTTTCAGGCCGACAAGTCGGGTGCCGAACTGACGAACGATCCGTTGGCGCTGGCGTCGGCGCTCGCCAAGATCTCCGGCGGCATCCAGGTGGCGCCGCTACCCCCGCAGCCCGACATCGCCGCGCAGAGCCACGCGATGATCGAGAGTCCGTTCCGCGCCACCGACCGCATGGCCAAGATGTTCTCGACGCACCCGCCGACCGAGGAGCGCATCCGGCGCCTGCAGGAGATGGCGCGCCGGGGGGTCTAGCGGGTCGTCGAGTCAAAAATCGACGAGCGTAGTGAGGAGGCTCGGAGCGAGAGCGGGCCCGCGCATCTGACTAGCGGGTCGCCGAGTGAGAATCGACGAGCGCAGCGAGGAGGCTCGGAGCGAGGGCGGGCCCGCGCATCTGTCCAGCTCAGCGGTAGTTGACGAACTGCAGGGCGATGCCGAAGTCCTCGCCCTTGAGGAGTGCGATGACGGACTGGAGGTCGTCGCGCTTCTTGCTCGACACGCGTAGTTCGTCGCCCTGAATCTGAGCCTTGACGCCCTTGGGGCCCTCGTCGCGGATCTTCTTGGAGATCTTCTTGGCGTGCTCGGAGTCGATGCCCTGCACGAGGTTGCCCGAGATCTTGTAGGTCTTGCCCGACGACTGGACCTCGCCGGCGTCGAACGCCTTGAGCGAGATGTCGCGGCGGATCAGCTTTTCCTTGAACACATCGAGAGCTGCCTGGGCGCGCTCTTCGGCGTCGGAGGTGATGACGATCGTCTCTTCGCCGGACCAGTCGATGCCGGTGTTGGTGCCGCGGAAGTCGTAGCGCTGCGAGAGTTCCTTCGCGGCCTGGTTGAGGGCGTTATCGACCTCCTGGCGGTCGATCTTGCTCACCACGTCGAACGATGAATCAGCCATGGATCACAGCGTAGCCCGACGCCGCTCGGGCCCGGGGCGAGTGGGGTGGTCTCGACAAGCTCGACCAGCGGGGTGCAGCTCGACCAGCGGGGGGCAGCTCGGGCGGTGGGTGGTCTCGACAAGCTCGACCAGCCGTTGGGGCTCGACCCGGCGGCGGGCGCTCGACCGGCGGTGGGTGGTCTCGACAGGCTCGACCAGCGGAGGGGCGCTCGACCAGCGAGAGGGTAGCTCGGCCGGCGGTGGTCTCGACAAGCTCGACCAGCGAGGAGCAGCTCGACCAGCCGTAGGGCGTCGGGCTGACCTGCGGGTTTGCGTCGAAGACAGGGGTTCGTTGTATTCTTCTCGGCGTTGTTCTTACGGTCGTGAAGGTCGTGGGAAACAGCACGGCAGATTGCCCGAGCGGCCAATGGGAGCGGACTGTAAATCCGTCGCGAAAGCTACGCAGGTTCGAATCCTGCATCTGCCACAACGAGGTGAACGTCTGGTCGGCGGTCCATCGGAGAGCTGTGAAAGCAGCGATTTGGTGAGCCGCCGCATCGGTGTGTAACCTCGTTAAGGCTCTCCGGACGCCCGCAAGGGCTGCCGGAAACGCCCCCTTAGCTCAGTCGGCAGAGCGTTTCCATGGTAAGGAAAAGGTCGACGGTTCGATTCCGTCAGGGGGCTCGGTAGGACTTGAACGCCCGACGCCGCAACGCCACCGCGAGGACTGCGTCCACGCTGACGGCGTTCATGTCACCATGGCGGTGTAGCTCAGCTGGTTAGAGCGCACGACTCATAATCGTGAGGTCGAGGGATCGAGTCCCTCCACCGCTACACGTAAGGCTTGTCGCGCGGCCCGGGTCGGGCGAGGCGGCGCCTAGTGCTCCGACGACCCAGACCCACCCGAAAGAAGGCGAACCCAGTGGCTTCCTCAACTGACGTCCGGCCCAAGATCACCTTGGCCTGCGAGGTGTGCAAGCACCGCAACTACATCACCAAGAAGAACCGTCGTAACGATCCCGATCGCCTCGAGATCAAGAAGTTCTGCCCGAACTGCGGCAAGCACCAGGCGCACAAAGAGTCGCGCTGATTTGTCGCTGAGGCCGATGGCCCGGAGCGTCGTCGGATGACGGTGTCAGTCAGGTTGTCGGTGCGCGATCGGATCGTCGAATCCGGTTTGCGTAGTTCGGCGTTGTGCGTCGTCGCGAGATGCGCACCCACGAGTTTTGTGCAACTGCGGGCTGTCTCACACGAGGCAGCCCGCAGTTGTCGTTCAGATGAACAAGTTCAGTACAGTTGCCAGCGAGTATGCGTCTCGACGATGAGCGGTCAGCCCTCCGTCCGTCGGACGTACAGCCAAGTGCAGCGTGAGGAGTCCCACCGATGTCACAGATCACCGATAGCGAGATCCAGGAACGGATCGACGCGTTGAAGAACGGTGTGAAACTGACTCCGGAAGAGATAGCGGCGCACACCACGTCGATGGTCGGTTTCAACTACACGGTCGACGACTACTACGAGGTCGGTCGTGAAGAAATCCGCAAGCACGCTCGTGCGGTGCAGGACGCACATCCCGTCCACTGGGACGAGGCAGCGGCTGCGGAGATGGGTCACGACACCCTGATCGCCGCGCCGACATTTGTCTCGGTGCTCGGGATCATCGCGCAGCGTCGGCTCTTCGAAGACATCGTCACCGGCTACGACCTGTGGCAGATCATGCAGACCGACCAGCGACTGATCTTTCACCAGCCCATCAAGGTGGGCGACCGACTGATCTGCGACGTCTCGCTGGAGTCGTTCCGGCAGATGGGTGGCGCGGACGTGATGGTCACCAAGAACATCATCTGGAATCAGCACGACGAGCCGGTCATGACGACATTCACCAGCCTTGTCGCGCGGGCTGCCGTCGACGCTGATCCCGAGGTCCTCGACGAGCTCGAGCACGTCATGATGAAGGTCGACAAGGAGCCGACGCTGCCGCGTAGCGTGCACGGACCGTTCGACCGCTACAACGATCCGGACCCGGTCGTTGCGCCGAAGCCGTACTCGGCGATCAACTTCGACGACCTCGAGGTCGGCCAGGAGCTGACCCCGATGACCAAGACCCTCACGCGCGGAAATCTGGTCAACTATGCGGGTGTCGCGGGAGATCCCAACCCGATCCACTTCTCCGACGAGCTGGCCAAGGTCATCGGACTCGAGACTGTCGTCGCGCACGGCATGCAGACGATGGGCCTCGGCGCGAGCTTCATCACCGAGTTCGTCGGCGACCCGGCCGCGGTCTACGAGTACAACGTGCGATTCACCAGCCCGGTGTACGTCTATCCCGACACCTACGCGAACGTCGACTTCACGGGCAAGATCAAGTCGCTCGACCCGGAGACTCGACGCGGCGTGATCAGCATCGTCGCCAAGCAGGGCGACCGCAAGATCTTCGGCCGCGCCCAGGCGCACGTGCAGTTCAACTGACGCCTGCGGCTCGGCGGGGTGGTCTCGACAGGCTCGACCAGCGAGGGAAGCTCGACCAGCGGAGAATGCGCTCGGCCGGCGGGTGGGGGCTCGACCGGCGGGTGGTCTCGACAGGCTCGACCAGCGGGTGGGGCTCGGCGCGCGGGAGTGGTCAGGCGGCCTGATGGGTCGCCACGTGGACCGGCTGCCCGAGGGCGATGCGGAAGAGGGCGCGCACCGAGTCGAGCGCGCCGTCGGGCACGTCGGCCGACGGTGAGGCGCCGGGGTGCTGGCGGGCAATGCGGGCGCGCAGCACCTGGTGGCGGATCTCGAAGCGCACGGGCGCGGTCAGTGTTGCGGCCTCGCCGTCGATTCCCGCGTTGAGGTCGGTGTCCGAATCGATCTCGAACGTCGGCGCCACCCATTCGCTCCACAGATGTTGTAGCCGTGTCGAACCGGGACGCGACGTCGGGTCGGCGATGACTGCGACGCCGAGCAGTCCGTCTTCGATGCTCGGGCGGGTACCCGATCCGATGATGTGCCCGAGGCGATACTGGTTGTTGGACACCATGATTGCGGCGACGGACTCGTGTTCTGTGCCGTTGGGGTCGTGCCAGGAGACCGATGGCTGGTCGGCGTTGGGTCCGAGGACCTGCGACGCGACGTCGAGCAGCGTTTTGGCTTTGGCGTTGCGGTAGCTCTCGCGTTGGACGGCCTCGCCGTAGACGCCGAGCGAGACGTTGTTGACGAAGACCTGTCCGTTGACGACGCCGAGGTCGACGCGACGTTCACCACCTTCGACGAAGGAATCGAGGGCTCCGACGGCGTCGTCGCGGTCGACGCCCAGGTCGAGTGCGAAGTGATTGCGGGTGCCCGACGGAATGCATGCGTAAGGCAGATCGTGCGTCGCCGCGACGTCGGCGACGACCGCCTGCGAACCGTCGCCGCCCGCCATCGCAAGTGCATCGGCGCCGTCGGCGATGGCGCCCTCCGCGAGGGCTCGCAGATCGTCGCCCTTGACCAGTTCGATGGTCCGGTAACCCCGACGTTCCGCTTCGTCGGCGAGGTGGAGGCGGTCGGCTTTGCCGTCGCCGGAGCGTCGGTTGTAGATGAGCACCGGGGCGCTCGGGGGTGCGACGACGGGCAACGGCACCGAGACGCGGAACGCTCGCGACGCCGCCGCGATGGCGATCGCGAACAGCGCGATGACGACGAGCGTGCCGATCAGCAACCACCAACTGCGCAGCACGACGATGACGATGGCGACCACAGCCAGGATCACCGCGATGACCAGTTCGGCGAGGCGTCGGTTCCCGATATTGAACAAGCCGTCGACGGCCAGTCCCGCAGCGACGAGCAGCAGCACCAGCGCGATGAGTCCGACGGGGAATTGCTTGCCCGCCGAGACGATGGCGATCACCACGCCGAGAGCGCCCGAGGCGAGCGAGAGGATGGCAAAACCGCGTCGTTGTCCCGCAGATTGTGTCATCAGCTCACGATACGCAGCCGACGAACAGTGAGGCGGGACATCGGGCTGCGGCGCATGGAACTGTCGCGGGATCGACTCCTGACAGTGAACGCAGCGCAGGCAATCACGGCGATGCCACCGGCTACGACCCCGAGCGAAACCCCCTCGTGCAGCAGCAGCGCGCCCCACGCCACCGAAAGGACGGGTTGGACGAGTTGCGTCTGACTGACGACGGTCATCGGCCCGATCGCGAGTCCGCGATACCAGGCGAAGAACCCGAGGAACATGCTGACGGCGCTGAGATATCCGAACGACGCCCACTGCGCCGCGCTGATGTCCGTCGGCGGTTGCAGGTGGATCGAGCGGGCAGAGACCATCGCCATGACAGGCAGCGCGAGCACCAGCGCCCAGCAGATCGTCTGCCACGCGCCGAGTTCGCGCGCGAGAATGCCGCCCTGGGCGTACCCGACCGCGCCGAGCACCACGGCGCAGAGCAGGTAGACGTCGTCGATACCGCTCGACGACGCTCCGCCGTGTGCGAGGAGCGCGAACGTGACCGTTGCGATGGCACCCGCGGACGCACCGATCCAGAACCGCACGCCGGGACGTTCGCGGGTCAGCGTGACCGCGACGACGGCGGTCATCGCGGGAAGCAGTCCGACGATCACCGCGGCGTGGCCGGAATCGGAGTGTCGCAGGGCCAGGGACGTGAACAGCGGAAACCCGACGACCACGCCCGCGGCGACCGGAAGCAGGCGAAGCCACTGCCGGACGGTGGGGAAGCGGGTGCGCGTGACTCCGAGCGCGATGACGGCAAGTGCTGCCGCGACGACGGCCCTGCCGCATCCGACCAGCAGCGGGTCGAGTCCTGCGTCGCCGCCGGAACCGACGGCGATACGGGTCAGTGGCACCGAGAACGAGAACGCGGCCACCCCGACGAAGCCCCAGACCAGCCCGCTCGACGGTGTCTGGTGCGATAGCGGCGTCGAACTTGGTGCGATAGCGCTACTATTGTCTCTCATGTTTGACGATAGCAGCTCGCGGATCGCGCAATACCTGAGATTGCTCGCCGAGCGTGAGCAGCCGGGATCGCGACTGCCGTCGACGCGTGCGCTGGCCAAGCAGTTCGGGGCCGGTCCGGTTACGGTCCAGCGTGCTCTCGCGGCGCTCGTTGCCGACGGCATCGTCGAAACGCGTTCTGGTGAGGGAACATTCGTCGCTTCTCGACGTTCCGCCCTGAGGCGCGACATTGGGTGGCAAACCGCAGCGCTCGGGCCGGAACGTTCCGGAATCCCCGCAACAGGGTCGACGCTGCGGATGGTCCCGCACGACACCATCGCCATGCACGGCGGCTACCCCGACGACGAGCTGCTACCGCAGGAACCTGTCGCGGCAGCGGTGCGTCGTGTGTCGCGAAGGGCTGAGGCATTCACGCGACCGCCTGTCGCGGGCGTTCCGGAGTTGCGTCGCTGGTTCGTGAGCGAGCTTGCCGGGGTCGAGGGCGGTGCCGGCGGTTGGCGTGACTCCGACGTCGTGATCACTTCGGGCGGGCAGGCCGCGCTCGCCGCGACGATGCGGGCGATCGCCGCTCCAGGTGAGGCGATCGTGATGGAGTCGCCGACGTACTGGGGTGCGATCGCCGCGGCACGCCAGGCCGGTCTGGTGATCGTTCCCGTCGCGCGCACCGGGGGCGCACCGAGCGCCGTCGACCTCGACACCGCGTTCGCGACGTCGGGTGCGCGCGTCTTCTACGCCCAGCCCAACTACGCCAACCCGACCGGCGAGCAGTGGTCGGCGCAGCAGCGGGCCGAGGTGCTCGACGTCGTGGCCGCGCATCGGGCCTTCGTCGTCGAGGACGACTGGGCCCACGACTTCGGTATCGACACCGTGCCGCGAACACTCGTCTCCGCGGACGAGAACGGGCACGTCATCTACCTCAGGTCGTTGACGAAGAGCATGTCGTCGTCGATCAGGGTCGCCGCGGTGATGGCGCGCGGCCCGGTGCGGCAGCGCATCGAGAGTGCGCTGGCGCTCTCCGACCTGTATGTGTCGCCGATCCTGCAGCTCGCCGCGCTCGACGTCGTGACCAGGCCCGCATGGCGCACATCGTTGCAGCGGCTGCGACGCGGACTCGGCGGGCGTCGCGACGCTTTGCTCGACGCGCTGCGCGCCGAACCGTCGTTGACGGCCACGACACCGCCGGGCGGTTTGCACCTGTGGGTTCGGCTGCCCGACGTCGGCGCTGGGGACGTGCCCACCGACCCGGACGTCGTCGCCGCGCGGGCGTTGGCGCGTGGGCTGTCGGTGGTGGCCGGCCGCGAGTGGTTCCCGGCCGAGCCGACCGGGCCGTACGTGCGCCTCAGCTACGCCGCCGCGGGACCCGACCGCTACGCCGAGGCCGTCGAGATCCTCGCGGGGTCGTGTTAGGTGCGTCGAGCTGTAGGGCGGCAGGGGTTGCGGTTGCCCAGACGTGCGGAATCCGAGCGTCTGGGCAACCGGAAGTAGGCGGGGGCGTTGCCGCTAGGCAGCCGCTGCGGCGAGGGCGTCGAGAACCTGGCGGGCCGTGGCGTCGGGGCGTCGAGTGATGTCGTCCCAGGTGAAGTTCAACATTCGCCAGCCGTCGGCGAGTAGGGCGTTGCGCTTGGTCCGGTCGCGTTGGAAGGTCTTGGCGTCGCGGTGGAACGCGAAGCCGTCGATCTCGACGATGAGTCGCGCGTCGCGGAACACGAAGTCGAGCAGGTACCCGAGGACCTCTGTGTTGGCCGTCCACCCGGTGATGCCGTGTGCGTCGAACAGTGCGGTCGTGGTGCGTTCGGCCTCGGATCTGGCACCGGACCGCAGTGCGTCGAAGAGTCGTCGGGCCTCGGGTGCCCCACGACGACGCGGGTAGCGGCGTAGCGCGTCGTCGAGTTCGGTGATGGTGACGCGGTGGGTGAGGAGTGCGTTGTCGACGGTCGAGGTGTCGCCGGCGGCGACGACGTCGAGCAGGGTGGTTGCCACCGACGCCACGCGCAGCCCGTCGACCACGACGACGTCTGGTTCGTGCAGACGGCGATGTGTGACCTCCACGCCCGACTACGCACCGGCGTGGCGGCCCTTGACCTGGGTGGCGACACTGATCTTCGACGGAAAAGCACTGGTCAGGCCGTGCCACCATGCGGCCGACGACCCGACGAGCACCGCGGATTTGCCGACGGATGCGACCGCGATCCGGACTCGGACTCGCGATGTGCGCGGATGGTCGACGGCGCGGAAGGTGGCCTCCGCCTCGCGCACCCACGTGCCCGCGGAGAGTCGACGCTGCACGGCGTGCCTGCTGACGCCGAGCGCTCGAGCCTGTGCGAGAGTGATGACGCCGTCGTGCGTCGACAGGTGCTGCGCGAGCGTGGTCATGCGATATCGGACGTGGTGAGTCGTCATGAGGTTCCATGTCCGAAGGTTCCTGCCCGGGCGCCGAAAACTTGCGGTTGCCCAGACGCGCGGAATCCGAGCGTCTGGGCAACCGCAAAAATTCGCGGATCGACGCAGGTCGGGATGGATCGGTACAGGAAGTGTTTTGGGTTAAGCGGGGCGGGTGTTCTACACTGAAGTGTCAGGTTTACCCTTGACTTGCGCGCCGCCCATAGGGTGGCGCGTTGGTTTTGTCGGCGACGGCCCATCGATTTCGGATCGGTAGGCTGGTTCCGGCAGGTCGACCATGACCGGCGACTGCAGAACTCGCAAGAGTCGACGCAGTCGCAAAGGGGCGTAGCTCAACTGGCAGAGCAGCGGTCTCCAAAACCGCAGGTTGCAGGTTCAAGTCCTGTCGCCCCTGCCCTGGAGAGGGCACACGTTGACGAGAGGACCTCGAAGGTGAGCAAGCGAGATCGAGCGGCCCGCGCCAAAAACGACGGGCAGTCCAACGCCGCCGATTCGGCAGCGGAGGAGCTCGAGACCCGCGACGACGCCGTCGAGGACGCGGATGCCGCAACCTCGGATGCGTCGTCGGACGATCTTCGTCCGAAGGGCAAGCGTTCGGGACGCGGTCGTCGCTCGTCGGCGAGTGCCGTCGACACGACAGATGGTGATGCGGATTCCGAAGGTGGATCCGCGGTCGCCGTCAAGGAACGCAAGGTAAAGAAGGCGTCCGAGCAGAGCAGCAATCCGTTTGTGCGGATCTGGGTGTTCATGCAGCAGGTCGTCTCGGAGATGAAGAAGGTCATCTGGCCTACGCGGCGCGAGACGATCACGTACACGATCATCGTGCTCGTGTTCGTGGTGGTGATGACCGCGTTCATCTTCGGGATCGACATCGGCTTCGCCAAGCTAGTTCTCTGGATCCTCGGCTGATTCGGGCTCACTCAGGTGAGCCCGCTCCCGACCGGGTCATCCGACGGACGACCAACTTCATGAAAGAGGAGCGTGGGCTGCAGTGAGCACCCCGGATAACGAGTTCGACCCGACCGACGCGGTCGAGACCGACGTCACCGACGCCGGGAGCGAAGCGACCGTGGACGAGACCGACGATCCGGGCACCGAGGCGCAGGTCGAGGCCGCACAGGACGACGCCGCTGCCGTCGACGGTGGCGAAGAGGCCGTCGAGCAGGCAGAAGCTGCCGAGGACGCCGCGGTTGATGCCGACGCTGTCGAAGCCGAGGAAGAGGTCGACCCCGCCGAGGAACTGCGCAAGCAACTGCGTCGCGCACCCGGCGAGTGGTACGTCATCCACAGCTATGCCGGTTACGAGAACAAGGTCAAGACCAACCTCGAGACCCGTGTGCAGAACCTCGACGTCGGCGATTACATCTTCCAGGTCGAGGTCCCGACCGAAGAGGTCACCGAGATCAAGAACGGCCAGCAGAAGAAGGTCAACCGCAAGGTGCTGCCCGGCTACATCCTGGTGCGCATGGACCTCAACGACGAGTCGTGGGGCGCGGTGCGCAACACCCCGGGTGTCACGGGCTTCGTCGGAATGACCAGCAAGCCGTCGCCGTTGAGTCTCAACGAAGTGCTGCAGTTCCTGCTGCCGCGCACTCCCGCGAAGAAGGCCACGGCCAAGGGCGCCGAGAGTGTCGAGCAGGCCGCAGCGGCCGCAACGGCGGTTGTCGAGGTCGACTTCGAGGTCGGCGAGTCGGTCACCGTCATGGACGGCCCGTTCGCGACGCTTCCCGCGTCGATCAGCGAGGTCAACGCCGAGCAGCGCAAGGTCAAGGTGCTCGTGTCGATCTTCGGTCGCGAGACGCCCGTCGAACTCGGCTTCAACCAGGTCGAGAAGATCTGATACCTGCCGAGAAGATCTGATACCTGCTCCGTACGGAGCAACACACAAGCTTCCACGCCTCCAGCGGACGTGGATCTGCAAGAAACAAACAAGGAACAAGGATGCCTCCCAAGAAGAAGAAGCTCGCCGGGATCATCAAGCTCCAGATCCAGGCAGGCCAGGCAAACCCGGCCCCGCCAGTGGGTCCGGCGCTCGGTCAGCACGGCGTGAACATCATGGAATTCTGCAAGGCGTACAACGCGGCGACCGAGTCGCAGCGTGGCAACGTCGTGCCGGTTGAGATCTTCGTGTACGAAGATCGCTCGTTCGACTTCAAGCTCAAGACCCCGCCTGCGGCCAAGCTGCTGCTCAAGGCCGCCGGTCTGCAGAAGGGTTCGGGCGAGCCGCACACCAAGAAGGTCGGCAAGGTCTCGATGGACCAGGTCCGCGAGATTGCCAAGACCAAGGCCGAAGACCTCAACGCCACCGACATCGACCAGGCCGCGAAGATCATCGCCGGTACTGCGCGATCGATGGGTATCACCGTCGAGTGAGCTTGCGAACTCGCGCAAGTTTGACCGTCGAAGGCTAGAAAGCCGCTGAGTGGGAGGGCCGGCTCGGCCCACACACCACCAACCCGAATCATCAATACGGAGAAAGAACAGAGCAATGAGCAAGAGCAGCAAGGCCTACAAGGCCGCGGCCGAAAAGGTCGACAAGGACAAGCTCTACAGCCCGCTGGAGGCTGCTGAGCTGGCGAAGGAAACGTCGTCGAAGAACACCGATTCGACCGTCGAGGTCGCAATCCGGCTGGGCGTCGACCCGCGTAAGGCAGACCAGATGGTTCGAGGCACCGTCAACCTGCCTCACGGCACGGGTAAGACCGCCCGCGTGATCGTGTTCGCCGCAGGCGACAAGGCCGCCGAGGCCGTGGCAGCCGGTGCCGACGAGGTCGGCGCCGAGGACCTGATCGAGAAGATCCAGGGCGGCTGGCTCGACTTCGACGCCGCGATCGCCACCCCTGATCAGATGGCCAAGGTCGGCCGTATCGCGCGTGTCCTCGGACCGCGCGGCCTGATGCCGAACCCCAAGACCGGCACGGTCACCACCGACGTGACCAAGGCAATCAACGACATCAAGGGCGGCAAGATCAACTTCCGCGTCGACAAGGCAGCCAACCTGCACTTCGTCATCGGCAAGGCATCGTTCGAGCCGAGCGCGCTCGCCGAGAACTACGGCGCTGCGTACGACGAGATCATGCGTGCGAAGCCGTCGGCCGCGAAGGGCCGCTACATCAAGAAGGTGACCGTCTCGACGACGACGGGCCCGGGCATCCCGGTCGACCCGGCCGTGACGCGCAACTTCACCGAGGCTCCTCAGGACTGAGAGCGTCATCTGTTGTAGCGCAACAGTTTCGAAGCCCCCGAACGCCAGTGGCGTTCGGGGGCTTCTGCGTTGGGACCTATCCGACGACGAGCTGCCTATCCGACGACGCGCTCGGCGAAGGCGATGATCTCGTCGGCGACCTCGTCGCGGATCGGTGGTTCGTTGTGTACCTCGTGCCGGTAGCCGGTGTAAATGCGGGTGCGCACGTCGGCGTGTCCGCTCGCGGCGAGCCGATTGCCGACGTGATAAGCGCCCTCGCCGAAGTTGGCGACCGGGTCGGCGTCGCCGGCAAGGATGAGGATGGGCAGGTCGGAGCGGACTGTCGGATACCAGGTGTCGGCGTTGACGGCGTCGTAGAGATCGACGAATCCGCGGATGAATCGCACGGACATGGGTGCGCCGAAGTTGTTGAACGGATCGCGGGCGTGGTCGCGGACGACCCCGGGATCGCGAGCCACCCACGCAGTGGGGAAGGCGTCGGAGCCGAAGCGCGCGGTGAATCCCTCGAACATCTGGCCCGCGTACGTCTCCGTCGCTGTCGACGTCGGGTCGGACTCCGCGGCGAGTGCGTCGCGGTCGAGGACGTCGTCGATGCCGTGGATCTGGGCGGCGATGCCGCAGAGGATGAGGCCCTTGAGCCAGTCGCTGTCGTCGGACACGAGACCTCGCGCGATCATCGAACCCCACGAGTGCCCGAAGACGACGTAGGGCAGGTTGGGGTAGAGCTCACGCACCTTGTCGCGCAGGGTGCGTTCGTCAGCCACCACGACCTTGTCGGCGTCGTCTCCGGCGTCGGCCCAGACTCCCGAGGTCATGGCCGTCTTGCCGTGTCCGGCGTGGTCGTCGGCGACGACGACGAACCCGGCGTCGAGCAGCTTGGTGATGAGCCGTAGGTAGCGGCGCGAGTGCTCACCTAGTCCGTGGACGATGTGGATGATGCCTCGTGTCTTGGTCGCGGGTTCGTAGACCCAACCGAAGATGGTGTCGCGACCGTTGGCCGACGTGAACTCGATTTCGTGAAGTGACAACGCTGTCCTCTTCCGACGGGCCGCGTGCGCGGCGTGACTGTGCCACGTTCGAGGCTAATCACGCACCGCCTCAGGCGTCGACGGGCGCGGCGTCGACCTGCTTGATCGGTCCGGTGAACCACTTCTTCACCGACAGGTGCCAGTAGCCGTAGAGCAGGATCAGTGCGCCGCCGACGAGCAGCGGGGTGTAGTTGACGTACTTCCACTCGAAGCTCGCGTCCCACGGCATGCCGCCGAGCGAGGTGGGGAACATGGCGACGAGCGAGGTCAGCGCGATCTCGATGAGAGCGATCGGTGCGATCCACTTGTACTTGGAGCCGAGCGTCCACGAGCCGGCCTCGAACGAGTCTCCCGCCTTCCAGCGGAAGTAGATCGGGACCGCGAAGCACAGGTACAACCCGACGACGCCGATCGAGACAACCGCGTAGAAGGCGACGGGTACGGGTGCGCCGTTGATGTCGACCGGCACCAGTGCGGGCAGCGTGATGATCGCGGCGATGACAGCTGTCACGACAACAGCGTTGGCGGGCATGCCATTCGAGCGGACCTTGGACCAGAGCTTGTGGCCGGGCACGGCGCCGTCGCGGCTGAACGCGAACATCATTCGCGACGCACTCGTCTGGCACGCGGCGGTACAGAAGAGCTGGCCCGCAGTGGAGATGATCAGGACGACGCCCGCCCATTTCGAGGTGAGTGCCTGGGTGAAGATCGTCGCGACGGCGCCGCCACCCTTGGAGACACCGTCTGCGTCTTGGACGGCGAACAGGAAGCTGAGCAGCAAGATCCACCCACCGACGGCCGAGTAGGCGATGGAACGCCAAATGCCCTGTGCCGCAGCGTTGGCCGCACCCTTGGTCTCCTCGGAGAGATGGGCGGAGGCGTCGTAGCCGGTGATCGTGTACTGGGTGAGGATCGCCGAGATGGGCAGCACGAACAGGATGAAGCCGAAGCCCGACGTCTTGCCTTCGAAGATGCCGCTGTTGTTGACGGTCTTGGCGAAGACGTCGGAGAAGGACGCGTGCTGATCAGGGAGCAGGAAGAGGATGAGAATGACTGCGGCAGCACCGAATACGTGCCACCAGACCGAGATGTTGTTGAGCATCGAGAGTAGGTGACCGGAGAAGATGTTGATCAGGGCTGAGCACGCCAGGATGATCAGGAAGATGACGAACACTCGGGTCAGGCTGTAGCCGTCGAGCCACGACTGGCTGAATGTGCCGATGGTGAGGTCGAGGAAGGTGGCTGCGCCATACGCGACCGAGGCAAGGATGGCGACGAGGCCGATGAGGTTGAGCCACCCGGTGTAGAAGCCGGCCTTGGCGCCGCCGAGTTTGGCTGCCCACCAATAGATTCCGCCCGACGTCGGGTATGCCGAGACGAGCTCGGCCATGCAGAATCCGATCAGCAGGATGAAGATCGAGACGATCGGCCAGCCCCATGCGATCGCGGCCGGGCCGCCGTTGTTCCATCCGAGTCCGAACGACGTGAAGCAGCCCGAGAGGATCGAGATGATCGAGAACGAGATCGCGAAGTTCGAGAAACCGGACCACGAGCGGTGAAGTTCCTGGGTGTAGCCGAGTCTCGCGAGGTGGGCCTCGTCGTCGGAAAGATCCTCGGCAAGGGTGTCATGGCCTTCAGGCATGGGTGAGCTCCCCCGGTAAGTGATGGTGCGACGCCACGTTGCGATGCGCAAGACCAGCAGAACATAAGCTCTCCGTGGCGATTTCGCATGCCAGAAACGGACATCGCGACGAATTCATGAGTGTGATGGTCATACCCGTCGTGAAACTGCGGTATGGACGGCGAGTGAAATGATCGGCGATCAGGCTGCGGGCGCGGCGTCTGCCGACGATAATCGGCACCAGGGGCAGGATTTCGGGGCAGCACGAGACACAGGCGGTTGAACGTGAGACAAGCCCGACCGAGCAAGTTGGCCATCATCGGCGCAGGCGCTGTGGGTACCGCCATTGCGTATGCGTCGTTGATTCGCGGTGTCGCGCGCACGATCGCGCTGATGGACATCAACACGTCGAAGGTGACCGCGGAAGTCCTCGACCTTTCGCACGGACTCGAATTCGTGCCGCGCGCCGACATCATCGGCGACGACGACGTGTCGGTCTGCGCGGACGCCGACGTAGTCGTGTTCACCGCGGGCGCGAAGCAGAAGCCCGGGCAGTCGCGGCTCGAATTGGCCGAAGCCACAATCAATCTGACGAAGAACATCCTGCCCGGTGCCATCAAGGTTGCGCCTAACGCGATCTACATCATGGTCACCAACCCTGTCGACATCGTGACCTATGCGGCGCTGAAATACAGTGGGCTGCCCAGCAATCAGCTGTTCGGATCGGGCACGGTGCTCGACTCGTCGCGTCTGCGGTTCCTCATCGCGCAGCACGTCGGCGTCGCGGTGCAGAACGTGCACGGCTACATCGTCGGCGAGCACGGCGACTCCGAGATCCCGCTGTGGAGTTCGGCGTCGATCGGCGGGGTGCCGTTGCTCGAGTGGAAGCCCCTGCCTGGCGGCCAGGCCATCGACGCACCGGCGCGCGAACGCATCCAGCACGAGGTGGTGCACGCTGCGTACAAGATCATCGAGGGCAAGGGCGCGACCAACTACGCCATCGGGCTCGCGACCACGCGCATCATCGAGGCGGTGCTCAACGACGAACACCGCGTGATGCCGATTTCGACCGTCACGGGCGGGTACGAGGGACTCGACGACGTATGTCTGTCACTCCCGACGCTCATCGACCGCAACGGCGCGGGCAGCCGACTCGAGATCAAGATGTCCGATGCCGAGCACGAGGGACTGATGAAGTCCGCCGAGACGCTGCGGGAGATGCAGGACAAGTTCGGGCTGTAGCGCCGCTCGGTGAGTTCGGGGTCGGGCGCGGCGTGGTCTATTCCGTGCTGGTCTGTTGCACGCTGTCTTGTTGCGTGCCGCCGACGATGGCCTGGAGCGCGGCGACATGGCCGTTGAAGGCCTCGCGTCCGGCGTCAGTCAGGCGGGCCCGGACGCTGCGTCGACGGCCGGTGCTCGGACGTTCGGTGCTCACGTAGCCTGCGGATTCCAGGGTGGCGAGCTGCTTGGACAGCGCTGAGTCGGACAGGGCCAGTCGTTCTTTGAGGTAGCCGAAATCGGCCCAATCGGCGGCGGCGAGGGTCGCGACGAGCGTCAGTCGGGTGCTCGGGTGGATCAGCTCGTCGAATTTCGGTGTGCTCACGCGCCCACTCGCCTGCGGATGTCGTCGAAGATCTGCGGTCCGCCGAATCCGAGTATCACCGCCACGAACACGGCCGCCCCGATAGACGGGTGCCGTGCGCCGTCGGCGTCGAGCACCAGTGCTGCCGCGACGGTCACGGCGACCGCGGTCAGCAGTATGCCGATGACGATCAGCGGGATGCGACGATCGGCGACGCTTCGGGCGGGGCGTACATGCGTGCTTGCGCGTCGGCCGTCGAAGAGTCGGGACGCGATCGCCGAGTGCGCGGCGCCGAACGCGATGGTGGCGACGGTCGTGACCCACGGGGGAGCGAATGCGCTGATGACACCGAGAACGATCCATGAGGCGGCCATCGCCCACCAGTAGCTGCGGGGGAGGCCGAGGTCGTCGGCGACCCGGCGACGTGCTCCGTCGACGGACCCGAGCGCCTCACGCGCCTGGTCGGGAGTGATGTCCATGAGGGTCTCCTCGATTGGAGGTCTTTGGCCGTGAGTGCTGGTGAGCCACTTTCCGTATAGGAAAGTAGTGTCTACTTTCCTACTGGGAAAGTCAAGGGATTCGAGAAATCCTGCGCGGAGTGGAACCAAACGGCAGTCGATCTAGTCTGATCTGTATGCGCGACGACAAACTCCTCACCCGGATCGCGGGGTTGCTGCGGCAGGCCGAGAACACCGACAACGAGCATGAGGCCGAGACCTTCATGCAGGCAGCGCAACGATTGGCGACGGCGGCCTCGATCGACCTCGCGGTCGCCCGTGCGCACGATCCAGCGGCACGGCGAAAGACGACGCCGATCACCAGACAGGTCGCGATCGGCGAGACCGGAAAACGTGGATTACGCACGTACGTGCAGCTTTTCGTCGCGATCGCGCGTGCCAACGACGTGACGGTCGACGTCGCGGGCAACAACACCTTCGTGCTGGCGTACGGATACGAGGCCGACATCGACACGTGCGAGGCGCTCTACACGTCGCTGCTGATCCAGATGGTCGCGGCGAGCGACGGTTACCTGCGGTCGGGCGACTACCGGGGCGAGACGTCGGCGCGGGTGGTGCGCAAGGGGACGGGCTGGCGGTCGCGGAGAGTTGTCGAACGTAAACCGCTCGCCCCGATCACCGCACGGTTGAACTTTCAGTCGGCGTTCGCCGAGCGGATCGGCGTGCGATTGACCGAGGCGCGCGACGCCGCACGGGAGGAGGCGGTGGCGCGTGACGACTCTCGCGAACTTCCCGCGGGCTCGACGTCGACCGCACTTGCGTTGCGCGACAAGGAACTCGAGGTGAGCAGCTTCTACAAGACCGAGTCGACGGCGCGCGGCACCTGGCGGCCGACGAGTGCGTCGTCCGGGTACTCGGAGGGCGCGCGTCAGGCCGGCGACCGCGCGGGGCGTCGGGCGAAGATCGGTGCCGATCGCGAGTTCGGTGCTGCCCGCGGGGCACTCGAGGGTTAGGGTGCGCGGCTCAGCGCATCTCGCCCTGCAGTGCTTGGGTATAGCGTTCGTTCTGGGCCGCGTCGGTGCCCGCGGGAAAAGTCAGCACGAGGTCGACGACTTGGAAATCTCCCGGATGTGCGCCCGCGTAGAGCTGCGCGCGGCCGGTGCTCGGAAACTGCATGAGGATCACTTGATCGGACTCGACGGCACTGCTGCATCCGGCCGCCGGACACCGCGCGGCGGTCGCGTCGTGACGGCCGGTGACGGGCAGTCCGGTGGCGGCGATGCGGTCGAGCACCTGGTTGAGCTGGGCGGGGTCGACCGGGTTGTCGACGTACGACGTCGAGGGCGCCGACACCGTGGAGACCTCACCCGACGACGAATTGCAGCCGGTCAGTGCACCCCCGACGATCGCGGCGCCGACGATCGCGATCGCGGCAGACTTCCCGATGGTGTGCGAGCGCGGCGTCATCGCGTGGACTCCCTGCGTGTCGAGGTGCGAAGTGCTGACCTCGTCGAGCCTAGTCACGGCGGGGTCGGCCCCGGAATGTGCGGTCGCCGGGTGCGAACGGTCGGGGAGCGTCGTGCCGCCGCGTGACACCCGACGTGAACGGTTCTACGAGGCCGAGCGCATGGTGTTCCGGCTGTTCGAGCGTGCCGGCGGTACGCACACGGTGCAGCTCGCGGGCACGGAACTCACCCTGCCCGTCGAGGCGCAGTTCGCCTCGGTCGACTCCATACGCGACTACGTCGGTCGCGTGCTGTCGATGCTGTCGGTGGCGCAGCGTTTCGACGCCGCGTCGACGCCGGTGACGGTGCGGGCGCGCCGCGGACACCGCTCGGCGCACTACGCGCGGCACCTGGACTCGGATCTGCGTGAGATCGCCATCCCCGACTCCGCCGAGGGTCGCTGGGCGCTGCGTGAATTGGTCGTGCTCCACGAGATCGCGCATCACCTCGACGATTCGGACGGCCCGGCCCATGGTCGGCAGTTCGCGACGACACTGACCGAACTGGTCGGGCTGGTCCTCGGACCGGAGGCCGAATTCGTCTACCGCGTGGTGTTCGCGGATTCGGGTCTGTGAGGCGTTCGACGAACGTGCCTCTTCGACGAACGTGCCTCAGAGCCCTTCGCCTGCAAGGAAAGTCAGGTGACTCGGATGCTCAGGGTCGAGGATCAGGCGTTGCCTGCGGCCGCGCGCCTTGACCAGGTCCGGCACGACGGTCAGGTAACGCGGGAAACTTGCCGCGTACACGTCGACTCGTAGCCGATGGCCGGGTTCGAGGACGGCGTCGGTCGGGACGAGATCGACGTCGATGCGTACCGGGGCGTCGGGCGGTACGGGCAGTTTGCGCTTGCGCGACAAGAAGTGGTGCGCGCCAACGAGACTGCCGTCCGAGGCGTAGGTCGATTTGCTGGGATCGAGCGCCCGATTCGACGCCGACAGGGCGCCGTTGGTCAGTACCTTCGACGTTCCGTCCGGCGCGACGTCGTTGACGGTGACGGCCCAGATTGCCTCGTGTGCGGTGGTGGCGACGTTGAGCCGTAGATTCATCGAACCGCTGATCGGTGTCTGCTGGGTGACGGGAGCGCTGGTGAACGAGAGTGCACCGCGTTCCTGGAATCGGGCGTCGGCGTTGAATGGCCTGCCGAGGGCCATCGTCGCGCCCGCTGTCACCTGCGTCATGTCGCGTGAGACGAGGCCGCGAACATCCGGGCGGACATGTAGCGAGGCGTAGTCGGAGCACGGGGTGGATTGCAGGCTGCCGTCGTGCACGCAATGTGTTGCGCTGGAAGAACACTCGCTGGAGAGGTAGAGCCGACGCGGCGAAACGCCCTGGCGCGGGAACGACTGACCAGCAGTCCACGTGCCGCCCTGCTGGCGCAGTGTCACCGGTCCGTAGTGTTCGACGCCGTTCGCGTGCCCCTTGAGCCAGCGGTCGAACCACGCGCGTTCGAGGACGTCGAGACGAGGTGGCGCGAACTTGCCGCCGTAGCCGGACCCGACGTCGAAGTGATAACCGTCTCCGACGATCAATTGCTTGCGGCCCGGTTCGAGGTTGAGGCGCTCGTAAATGCCTGTGGCACTGCGTCCGAAGAGGTCGTGCCATGCACCGACGGTGAGCGTCGGCGCCTCGATCCGGTCGACCTGCGGATCGCGGGCGTCGAAGTACGGGTCGTCGAAGATGCGGTCGTCGCGGGCGGTGAGGAAACCCCAGAGGAGCGAGGGGATTTCGGTGGCCGGTGACGCGACGCGGTCACGAAGCCAACGGAAGTGGTTGCCGCGCAGAACATCTCGCATCAGCGTCGACGGATTCGGTACCCACTTCAGGATGTTCACCACCGACAGCCATGCCGGGATGAAGGCGGAGGGCATGCCGCCGGTGATGTAGATGTCGCGCACGATGTCGTCGCAACCCTCGACCGCGAACACCGCGCCGAGCTGGGGTGGCCGCTTGTCGGCGGCCTGCAGCGAGTTGATGGCCGAGTACGACCACCCCGCCAGTCCGATCTTGCCGTTGCACCACTCCTGCTCGGAGACCCAGTCGATGATCTCGACGGAATCCTGCTGTTCACGCGGCCCGAGGATCTCCCATTTGCCGTGGCTGGCGCCGGTGCCGCGAACGTCGACGATGATCTGGGCGTACCCGCTGCGCACCAGGTTTCGATTGATCCCGAAGACGTCGATCACGCCGCCCGCGAGCACCTGGGTCAGAGTGGTCAGCCCCTCGAGTGCCGTGCCTGTCGCGTCGACCGATCGCGCAGCCGCGCGCACGGCACCTCCGAGGACGGGTGCGTGCATCGTGGTGTCGATGAAGTCGATCGCGGCGCGGTTGTAGGGGTTGATGTTGATGATCGCCGGATAGGGCGTCGTGACCACCTCGCCGAAACCTGTGGCAGGCCGAACGATCGTCGCCCGCAACTCGACGCCGTCGCTCATCGTCAGGGTGACATCGCGGTCGATCGAGACGCGGGGGTAGACCTGCGGGCCGTCGACCTGCTCGCGCCAGCGCATCGCACTGGCGCCTCCGGTGGGATCGCCGAGGGGGAGTGTGCCGAAGACGGGTGTGTCGGTGCTGGATCGGCGCAGTGATGAAGGGTCAACTGGAAATGGCTCGATGCGCGCGCGCTCTGTCGCCGCGTGCTCGTCCGCTGTCGGTCTCAACTGAAACGCCATGGTGCATCAGCCTGCCTTTGAGGTCACTGCACCTGCGTCAGCCGGTCGTTGTCCGGTGGGCGTGCCGCCGCGGATGCCGTCACTTCATCGTGTCGGTAGGAGTGACACGAACCGCGTTGTGGCACAGCCACAACCCCACCCAAATGTGGTCCACATCACTCCGGACCTCGACAATAGTGCATGTCGTGTCTCAGAACGCTAACTAGGGGGCGTCAATTTGGCGCTCAGTGCCATAATCGCAGGTCAGGGGCGAACATTTTGTTCGGATAGGCCGAGATCTATTGCGGCAGCGGCCTCGAGGACCATCCAACCGGACAGTTGAACCGACAGATCGCGTTCGGGAACCGACGACGAATTGACCGCTCCCGCGATGAATGCGGCGTCGGTACCGCCCCTGGTCGGCCGAATCGCCTGCTGGTGCCAGTCGGCGCTGAAGACCACGGTGTCGTCGACTTCTGCACGCGTGGACCACGCGGCGTCGGCGCTGCTGAGTACGAGTGCAGCGCTGCGTCGACGCAACTCATCCGCCCCGGGGAGATCGGCAGGGAGATCGGTGGCGACCAGAGCCAGATAGCGCGCGAGTACGCCCATGAACAATCCGCCGTCGCCGCCGCCCGCCCCGCGGATCACGCCGTCGGGGCACTCGTGTGCCTCGACCGCGGTCAGGAGTCGATCGATGCGGTCGAGGTGAACGGTCTCACGGGTGCGGCGTGCCGCCTCGACCTCGGACCCGAGTACGACGCCCTGACAGTAGGTGTAGATGGCGGTGACGCGTTCGAATCCGTCGCCCTGCGGCTTGATGCCATCGATGACGAGGTGGGAGTCGGGGTCGACGAGGGTGGTGTCCATCCAGTCGCACATCGCCAGCGCACGGTCGAGGTGGCCTGTGCGCGCGAGCAGGATGGTCGCCGGACCATTCGCCGGCGCATTGAAGAAGGTGTCGACGGTGCGCCACGGGATTCCGCCGCCGCGCTCGGGCTCCCATGCGTCGTACATGCGTTTACTCAGGGTGCGTAGCGCTTTGGGATGGTGGAGTTCGAGGTGGCGGTCGGCACGTTCGATCGCCAGGCCCAGCCAGGCCATGTCGTCGTAGTAGTTGTTGGTCCAGCGGCCGAGGTTGCGCAGCCGGATTCCGCGGAGCAGTCGGTTGGCGACGTCGGCGAGGTGCGGGTCGTAGGACATGTCGTCGGTGGGGCGATGGATCGCGGCGTCGACGATGAGGTCGAGAAGGTGTGCGTGCCACCAGTAGTGCCAGAATCCGAAGCGACTCCGGACGACGTCGAGCGGTAGTCTCCCGAGCGGCCAGGCGATCGTCGCGAGGCGGGTGCCGGGGACCCACCATGCGTGCCTCAGATGTCGGCCGAGAATGGCGTCGGCCGCGATCGCCGCTCGTGCGTTGGGTTCGGTGACAACAGATGCGTTGGGCTCTGGGACATTGGGTTCTGGTACACCGTCTGCGGACGATTTGGATGCATTCCCCATGGTCGGGTAGCCTATTACTTCGGTGTGACGTGTACATGTACGTCGTATCGGTTCAACCAGAGACCGTCGGTCATCGGGAGCGATTCCGATCGAAGGACGACTGCAGCGTCGAAAGACGCGAGGTCGGCGGCCCACGCAGGGAGAACGAGGAATAGTGGTGAGCGCCTGGCGCTCTGCCGAGAAGCTACGCCCCGTGCCATCTGCGTGCCGGGGCGTTTATTCGTTTCGCCCCTCCTTGCGGGTATCTGGTCCGAACTCTGACCAACTCGAGTGATGAGGAAGGAGGCGAAGTATGGCCAAGTCCGAAAAGATCGCAGCAGTCGCTGAGATCGCCGAGCAGTTCAAGGGCTCAACGGCGACGGTCGTCACGGAATACCGTGGATTGTCCGTCACCCAGATCACCGATCTGCGACGTTCCCTCGGCGAGGGCGCAACCTACTCCGTCGCCAAGAACACCCTTGTGAAGCGTGCCGCTGCTGAGGCGGGCGTTGAGGGACTCGACGAGCTGTTCTCCGGCCCGACCGCGATTGCCTTCATCGAAGGTGAGCCGGTGGTGGCCGCGAAGGCGATCAAGAACTTCGCCAAGGACAACAAGGCTCTGGTCATCAAGGGCGGGTACATGGATGGCAAGCCGCTGTCCGTTGCCGAGATCGAAACGATCGCCGACCTTGAGACCCGTGAGGTCTTGCTGGCCAAGCTCGCCGGTGCCATGAAGGGCAACTTGGCAAAGGCCGCCGGACTGTTCAATCAGCCGGCGTCGCAGGTGGCACGACTCGCTGCCGCCCTGCAGGAGAAGAAGGAATCCGCAGGCGAATAAGTACTTCGGTACTCATCCGCCAGCACACAAGCATTCCCCCGCGCGGGGATTGAACAAGACAAGATGCCCCGCGTGGGGACTTACAGGAAGGACGCCACCATGGCGAAGCTCACCGCTGACGAGCTCATCGATCAGTTCAAGGAACTGACCCTGCTGGAGCTCAGCGATTTCGTGAAGAAGTTCGAAGAGGTCTTCGAGGTCACCGCGGCCGCTCCGGTCGCCGTTGCCGCTGCAGGTGCCCCGGCTGCTGCCGGCGCCGAGGCTGCTGCCGAGCAGGACGAGTTCGACGTCATCCTCGAGGGTGCCGGCGACAAGAAGATCCAGGTCATCAAGGTCGTGCGTGAGGTCGTTTCCGGCCTCGGCCTGAAGGAGGCGAAGGACCTCGTCGAGGGTGCTCCCAAGCCGATCCTGGAGAAGGTCGACAAGGAGGCCGCCGAGGCCGCCAAGACCAAGCTCGAAGAGGCCGGCGCCAAGGTGTCCGTCAAGTAAGACGGGCTCTCAGGGCTCCCAGCCACGCTCTTCATACGAGCCCGGGACAGCATTGCTGTCCCGGGCTCGTTGCTGTCTCTGCCTGGCCCACAGTTGCCGTGCAATGTGACCGGCGACCTACTTTTGTTATGTCGGTGGCATGGGATACTCTCTTGGGCAGTCAGGTTACCGGCCGGTAATTGGCCAAACCTGAGAACCGCCGAGAGGCGGTGTGGCTACGGGGGAACTGTCCGCTAGAGTGACCCCAACCACAGTTGAGTCCACCTGCGTTGTGCCGCCTGCGTCCGATGTGTTGCCTTGGCTGCCGCGCTTCGGGACCCGAGTTTCTTGGAGGATGTAGTGGGTGTTGAGGTCAGCGTCGAGGGGCTCACCAAGTCTTTTGGTTCTCAGAACATCTGGCGTGATGTGACGTTGACCTTGCCGTCGGGTGAGGTGTCTGCACTGCTGGGGCCGTCCGGTACCGGTAAGTCGGTGTTCTTGAAGACGCTGATCGGTCTGTTGCATCCCGAGCAGGGTTCGGTGGTGATCGACGGCACCGATATCACCCAGTGTTCGGCCAAGGAGCTCTACGAGATCCGCAAGTTGTTCGGCGTGTTGTTCCAGGACGGCGCGCTGTTCGGATCGATGAGTTTGTACGACAACATCGCGTTCCCTCTTCGTGAGCACACGAAGAAGAAGGAAGACGATGTCCGCAAGATCGTGATGGAGAAGATCGATCTGGTCGGTCTGGCGGGCGCCGAAGACAAACTGCCGGGTGAGATTTCCGGTGGTATGCGCAAGCGCGCCGGGTTGGCGCGCGCGTTGGTGCTCGACCCCCAGATCATTTTGTGTGATGAGCCGGACTCGGGCCTCGACCCGGTCCGCACCGCCTATATCTCCCAGTTGCTGATCGACATCAACGCTCAGATCGACGCGACGATCCTGATCGTCACGCACAACATCAACATCGCCCGCACGATTCCGGACAACATCGGCATGTTGTTCCGTAAGGAACTGGTGATGTTCGGGCCACGTGAGCAGTTGCTGACGTCGGAGCAGCCGGTGGTCAAGCAGTTCCTCTCCGGTGATCGGTTTGGTCCGATCGGTATGTCGGAGGAGAAGGACGAGGCGGTGCAGAAGCAGGAAGAGGCTATGCAGGCCGCCGGCATCGGTGGTGGTGGTACGAAGGATGATTTCTCGGAGATCATTCCGCAGGTGCAGCCGAATCCGGGTATGCCGGAGCGCAAGGCCGTGGCCCGTCACCGCGAGCGGGTGTTGGAGTTGTTGCCGTCGTTGCCGGAGAACGCGCAGCGCGCGATCCGTGAGTCGATGGAGCAGGAAGACCAGATCCGCGAGGAATCCCGCGCCCACGCCGCCAACACGCAGGGCGTCGAATGGTCCGACACCGACGGCGAGGCGCAGGTCGGTAGCGAAAACGTCATGGTCGACACCTCCACCGATGTCATCGATCACGGTGACCGTAATCAGGGTGGGTACGGAAACGATTACGCCGGAGACGATGCGCAGACCCAACAGTGGGCTGTGCCTGAGGAAGCGAAGACTCAGCAACTCGAGTCGGAACGTCCCGAGGGTGGGCGTCACTACGGCGGGGGCTCTTAGGTATGACGAATGCCACCACGCGTGGCGTCGACAGAATCGCGCGGGCCGGTGAAGGTGCACTCGCCCAGACAGGCAATATCGTCCAGCTTTTCGTCGATGTAGCACGCCAGACTTTCGTGCGCCCATTCCAGTGGCGCGAGTTCATTCAGCAGGCATGGTTCATCGCCAGCGTGACGATCCTGCCGACTGCCCTCATCGCGATCCCGTTCGGCGCCATCGTGTCTCTGCAGACCGGTTCGCTGATCAAGCAGCTCGGAGCGGAGTCGTATACCGGCGCCGCGTCGGTGCTGGTCGTCATCCAGCAGGGCTCGCCGCTGGTCACCTCGCTGTTGATCGCGGGTGCAGCAGGCTCGGCGGTTGCCGCCGACCTCGGATCGCGGACGATTCGCGAAGAGATCGACGCGATGGAGGTGCTGGGAATCAACCCCATTCAGCGCCTCGTCGTACCTCGTGTGCTCGCGATGGTGTTGGTTGCGATCCTGCTCAACGGTCTGGTCGCCGTCGTCGGTATCGGTGGTGGCTACTTCTTCAACGTGGTCGTCCAGGGCGGAACGCCGGGTGCGTATCTCGCGTCATTCGGTGCGCTGGCCCAGCTTCCCGACCTCTGGATCTCACTCCTCAAAGCAGCCATCTTCGGTGTGATCGCGGGCGTCGTGGCGTCGTACAAGGGACTCACCCCGAAGGGCGGACCCAAGGGTGTCGGTGACGCGGTGAACCAGAGTGTCGTCATCACCTTCCTCCTGCTGTTCCTGGCCAACCTGATCATCACTGCGGTCTACCTGCAGATCGTCCCGCCGAAGGGGAGCTGACCATGGCCGGTGGAGTGACTATCGCCAAGAGCCGCCCCGAGTACTACATGTACGAGGCGCGCAAACAGCTCGGCAAACCGCTGAAGCTGCTCGACGGTGCGGGCGAGCAGATGTCCTTCTACGGACGCACGCTCGCGTGGATTCCGCGCACCCTGGTGCACTACACGCGCGAGGTCTTGCGCATTCTCGCCGAAGTGGCGTTCGGTTCCGGCGGTCTCGCCGTGATCGGCGGCACCGTCGGCGTGATGGTGTTGATGTCGGGGTTCACCGGCGTCGTGGTCGGTCTGCAGGGCTACGCCGCGCTCGACCAGATCGGCTCGCAGGTACTCACGGGCTTCTTGTCGGCGTACGTCAACACCCGAGAGGTCGCGCCGCTGGTCGCAGGTCTCGCGTTGTCGGCGACGGTCGGCTGCGGTTTCACGGCCCAGCTCGGTGCCATGCGGATCTCCGAAGAGATCGACGCGCTCGAGTCGATGGCCGTCCCGTCGATCCCGTTCCTGGTGTCGACGCGTGTCATCGCAGGCTTCATCGCGGTCATCCCGCTGTACGTCCTGGGACTGTTATCGGCGTACTTCGCCTCGAGAGTGGTGACGACTGTCTTCAACGGACAGTCCGGCGGCTCGTACGACCACTACTTCAACCTGTTCCTACCGCCAGAAGACGTGTTGTGGTCGTTCGGCAAGGTGCTGGTCTTCGCGTTCGTGATCATTCTCGTGCACTGCTATTACGGCTACTACGCAAGTGGTGGCCCCGCGGGTGTCGGCGTGGCCGTCGGACACGCGGTTCGAGCGGCGTTGGTCCTCATCGCCGTGCTCGACTTCTTTCTCGGCCTCGCCATCTGGGGGACGACGACGACTGTGAGAGTGGGGGGCTAGGCGATGACAGTGATTCGTCGCCGGTTGCTCGGACTGGTGTTCTTCATCGTGGTCGCACTGTTCTTCACGCTCACGATCATGAAATTCAACAAGGACTTCACGACGTTCACCGACGTCACGCTGAAGACCGACTCCGTGGGTAACGCGCTACCGACGAATGCTGACGTGAAAGCGCGCGGCGTCCTCGTCGGCGAGGTGCGCGACATCGAACCCGCAGGAAATGGCACGGTCAACGTGACGCTCGGCCTCAAGCCCGAGATGGCCGCGCAACTGCCTGCTGACACCACCGCGCGCATCCTGCCCAAGACGCTGTTCGGTGAGCGCTACGTCGCACTTCAGGTGCCCGAGCAGGCGTCGGGTCCGACGCTGGCCAACGGCGCGACGATCCAGACCGACACGAGCGGCAACGCGAAAGAGGTCCAGGATCTCCTCGACCGTCTGCTGCCTGTCCTCGACGCGATCCCGCCGCAGGACCTCAACGTGACCCTGACCGCGCTTTCTCAGGCGCTCTCGGGTCGCGGTGAGCAGATCGGTACGACGCTCGAAGAGCTCAACACCATCTTCGGTCGTCTGTCGACACCGAAGAATCTCAACTCGCTCGAGGGCACGTTGCAGGGCCTCGCGTCGTTCTCGAAGACCTATTCGACGGCGTTGCCCGACGTCATCGACGCGCTCGACAACTTCCGCACGACCAACAAGACGATCGTCGATCGTCAGGGCGATCTGCGGACGTTGATCGCAACGCTCGGAACCGCGTCGACCGACACGACCAACTGGTTGCAGCAGAACGGCAACAACCTCGTCGATCTCGTCACCGACTCGGAGCCGTTCCTGACCGGACTCGCCAAGCAGTCGCCGACGTTCGTCTGCGCCTTCCACAACTTCGCGACGCTGATCCCGGAATCGGAGAAGATCGTCGGAAAGGGCACCAAGAATCCCGGTGTGCGCGTGAATCTGCAGTTCGTCAATCCGCGCGGTCGCTATCTGCCCAACCAGGACGAGCCGCGGTTCTTCGACCAGGATGCCCCGGCTGTCTGCTACGACCCGCCGACCAACGGCCGCCCGTTCCCGCAGTACCCCGGCGGTAGCCTCGCCGACGGCTCGTACCAGCCGCCGTCACGCAACCCCGGCCCGACGACTGTCCAGAAGCTGCCGCAACCGCAGTTCACGAAGACCCCTGTCGGGACAATCCGCGAGAACTCGTTCGACGATCCGACCTACCGGGCGCAGCTGAAGGTGATCTACGGCGCGGCCAGCGGGACCGAACCCGACGACGTGCCCACCTGGACCACCATGATCGGTGCTGCGCCACTGCAGGGAGCGCAGGTGCACATCAAATGAAGTCCATTGTGGGGCCGTTGACCAAGCTGATCGTCTTCGCTGTGGTCACCGTGGTCGCGACTGCGCTGCTCGCGCTGACCATCGCCAACATCGGTGGTGGGGCAGACAACGACTACAAGGCCGTGTTCTCCGACGCGTCGATGCTCAACAAGGGCGACGACGTGCGCATCGCCGGTGTGCGTGTGGGGCAGGTCAGCAACGTCGAGGTCTACGACAAGAACCGGGCACAGGTCTCGTTCAACGTCGACCGCCAGCTGCCCGAGGGTGCGCAGATCTACATCAAGTACCGCAACCTCACGGGTCTGCGTTACCTCTCGGTGGAGAAGGGTGCGGGCGATGCGTCGCAGACCGTGAACCCCGGCCACACCTTCGGCGCGAACCCGAACGAGAACAACACGCATCCCGCGGTCAACCTGACGCAGCTGTTCAACGGCTTCAAGCCGCTGTTCCGCCAGCTTCAGCCCGAAGACGTGAACAAGCTCTCCGACGAGATCATCAAGGTCTTCCAGGGTGAGTCGAGCAACGTGTCGAGCCTGATCAGCGATACTGCCGATCTGACCAACTCGATCGCCGACAAGGACGCCGTGATCGGCGACCTGATCACCAACCTGACCAAGGTTCTCGACACGGTCAACCGTAATGACGAGCAGTTCACCGCGCTCCTCGACAACACCGAGCAGTTGGTGACGGGCCTTGCCGCACAGCGCGGTTCGGTCGGTTCGGCGATCACGTCGGTCTCCAACCTGACAGCGGTCACGGCGTCGATCCTCACGTCGACGCGACCGTCCATCCAAGGCGACATCGCCGGCCTCAAGCAGGTGGCCGACCAGGTCAACAAGCGTCGCGACGACGTCGCGCAGATCCTGACCAACCTGCCGATCAAGCTCCAGAAGATCGGCCGTGCGGCGACATTCGGTTCCTGGTTCCAGTTCTATCTGTGCGGAATCGACGTCGTCGCAGGAAACGGCAAGTCGACGCTGCTGACGCAGCCGCTCGTCCCGCTTCCGTACATCAACCACGTCCTTTACACCAGCGCGGCAAGCCGTTGCTGGAAAGACAACCAGCCAGGGGGGTGAGCATGGCAGACGGAACAGCCCAGAAGAAGCCGGGGCACAAGCGATTCGGTGGGCATCGCAGCCCCGTCAGTATCGGTGCGATCGGTATCCTGATCCTGCTCATGATGGCGGTGTCGGCGTTCTACCTGACCTCGTTGCCGCTCGTCGGTGCGGGTGCCCAGTACACGGCCAAGTTCACCGAGGCCGCCGGGCTGCGCAAGGGCGCCGAGGTGCGCGTCGCGGGCGTGAAGGTCGGTGAGGTCAGCGACGTCTCGCTCGACGGAAACCGCGTCGACGTGAAATTCCGCGTGACCAACACGTGGATCGGCGATCAGACGCAGGCGTCGATCCAGATCAAGACGGTGCTGGGGCAGAAGTATCTGTCGCTCAATCCCCGTGGCAGCAAGATCGCCGACCCGAGTGTCGCGCTCACCGATACGGTGTCGCCCTACGACGTGATCGAGGCGTTCTCCGACGCCGCCGACTCGGTCGAGACCTTGAACACCGATCAGCTCGCGACGTCGATGAAGGCGATCTCCGACACGTTCTCCGGAACGTCGGGCGATGTCGGACCTGCGCTCGAGGGCGTCACGCGTCTGTCGCAGACGATCGCCAGCCGCGACCAAGAGGTGCAGAAGCTTCTCGAGGCGACCAAGAGCACGTCGAAGATTCTCGCCGATCGCAACCAGGAGTTCGTGAAGCTGATCGCGGGTGCAGGCCAGTTGCTCGACGAGCTCAACAACCGCCAGAAGAACATCTCGGCGCTGCTGAAAACGACGACGGCACTGAGTGATTCGCTGAGTGGGATCGTTCGGGACAACGAGGCTCAGATCGGCCCGGCGCTCGACTCGCTGAAGGGTGTCAACGATCTGCTCAAGGAGCAGAACAAGAACCTTCAGGACACGATCACGTACATGGCGCCGTTCTATCGGCTCTACGCGAACGTGCTCGGCAACGGTCGGTGGTTCGAGTCCGTGGTGACCAACCTCCTGCCGCCTGCGCTGCCGCAGCAGAACACGACGCGCCTGCCCAACAAGCAGGCGAACCAGAACAACGGTGGAACGGAGGCAACCGGATGACCACCCCGGATCTGTCCAAGACCTCCGGTCCCGGACGTTGGTTCACCCCACGCCACATCGTGATCATCGTGCTCGGGTTGATTCTCGCGCTGATCGTCGCCGGTGCGCTGTGGTGGGTCTTCAGCTCGATGGGGACCACCAAGATTAACGCGACGTTCGCGCGGACCGTCGGTATCTACAAGGGTTCCGACGTCCGGGTTCTCGGCGTGCCCGTCGGCAAGGTCGACTCGGTCACCCCCGACGGCCAGACCGTCAAGGTGACGATGACCGTGAACCGCGGCGTCGACCTCCCCGCCGACGTGCGTGCGGTTCAGGTGATCCCGTCAGTGGTCGCCGACCGTTACGTGCAGCTGACGCCCGCCTATTCGGGTGGCCCGAAGGCGCCGCGAAACATCACGCTGACCGAGAAGCAGACGATGGTTCCCGTCGAGGTCGACAAGATCTACGAGAGCGTCGAAAAGCTGTCGAAGGCGTTGGGTCCCAACGGAGCCAACAAAGACGGCGCGGTCAGCGACCTCGTCGCGGTCGGCGCGCAGAACCTCGAGGGCAACGGCGCCAAGCTCGGCGATGCCATCGAGAATCTGTCCAAGGCGACGACGACGCTGTCGGACTCGCGCGGCAACATCGTCGACACCGTCAACAACCTCGACGTGTTCGTCGGAGCGTTGAAAGAGAACGACTCCCAGGTACGCCAATTCAACAACCAGATGGCGTCGTTCAACACGTTCCTCGCGGGGGAGCGGCAGCAACTGTCGGCCGCGCTGAACAAGCTGTCGATCGCGCTCGGCGACGTCGCGACGTTCGTCGCCGACAACCGCGAGCAGATCGGCCAGACCGTCAACGATCTCAAGCCGACGACCCAGGCGCTCGTCAACACTCAACAGAGTCTCAAGGAGACGCTGACCGTGCTGCCGCTGACGATCAACAACCTGATCAACGCGTACGACGCGGAGTCGGGCACGATCGCCATGCGTCTCACGCTGCCGGACCTGCAGGACCCGACACAGTCGACCTGTCAGTTCCTCGACCTCGGTGCGCTGCTACCGGGCAATCCCGCGGCAGATCAGTTCAGCGACACGCTCAAGCCGTTCATCAACCAGTGCAAGACGATCGGCAAGCAGATCACCAACAACGTGCTCACCCCGATCCTGCCGGTGTTGCCGTTCGGCATCATGAGCAACAACAAGCTGCAGAAGTACCCGGTGCCGGGAACCGTTCCCGGGACACCCGACCCGCAGGCGAACCCGGGACCGGCGACCAAAACGCCGGCATCGGCGAAGCCGTCGGCCACACCACGGTCGGGAGGTAACTGATGACTCGGCGTCTCGGTGAGTTCGTTCCGCGCGCGTGGCGTGGGGTCATCGCCGCGGTGGTGGTGCTGACAGCGGTGCTGACGGTCGCGGGCTGCGGGTCGAATGGTATCCAGTCGATCCCGCTGCCCGGCGGCGTCGACGTCGGCGACAACCCGCGCACCTACAAGATCCAGTTCTCGAACATCCTCGACCTGGTTCCGCAGTCGGTGGTCAAGCGTGACGGTATCCCCGTCGGGCGTGTGACCAGCGTCGAGATCCCGAAGAACGAATGGTTCGCGCTGGTCACCGTCAAGGTGAAGAACGACATCGACCTGTCCGATCAGGCCGGCGCGGCGGTGCAGCAGACGTCACTGCTCGGCGAGAAGTTCGTCGCTCTGACAGAGCCTGCGAACAGTGCGTCGTTGCCACGCCAGGACCAGTCGACGGCGATCCCGCTGGATCGCACTCGTACCGCAACCGATATAGAGCAGGTGCTCGGTGCGCTGTCGATGCTGCTCAACGGTGGTGGGATCAACCAGCTCGAACCGATCGTGACCGAGCTCAACAAGGCGCTCGACGGTCGCGCCGACAAGGTGCACGACCTGATCGGCAACGCCAGTTCGCTCGTGGCAGGTCTCAATCGCCAGCGCGACTCGATTCTCGCGGCGATCGACGGCCTCGACAGGTTGTCGGACAGGGCCGCGGCGCAGACGACGCAGATCGACCGCATCCTCAAGGAACTGCCTGCAGGTGTGGCGGTGCTCGAGGAGCAGCGTCCGCAGTTCGTCGACCTGCTGACCAAGCTCGACAAGCTCGGACAGGTCGGCACCGACGTTCTCGGACGATCGCACGATGCGTTGATCACCGATCTGAAGGCGCTGCGTCCCGTGCTCACAGAGCTCGCGAAGGCTGCCCCGGATCTCATCACCGCGGCACCGCTGATGCTGACGCACCCGTTCCCGGATTCGTTGCTGCCTGCTGTTCAGGGCGACTCGACGAACCTGTTCATGACGCTCGACCTGCGGCTGTTGAACCAGCTCGAGGCGTTGGGAGTCGGACAGGGCACGCCGAAGTACCAGCCGTCGCAGCGTCACAGCGTTCCGGTGAATCAGAGCAACCCGTACATCAACGGGAACGGCCCGCGCTACGGCTGGCCGACCATCACGTTGTTGCCGCCCGCTCCCAATGCGACACCGGGTCCGAACACACCACCGTCGGGTGGCCGCTATCCGGCATCGGCGACGGTCCCGCGCGGCAGTGGGGCGTCGGCGGCCAAACCCGCCAACTTCCCGGCGCCGGCGTCGAGTGACCAGAGGTTCATCGATGGTCCGCTGAAACTCCTGGGGGTCGGATAGATGATCAGCAGACTCGCGAAGATCCAGCTCATCTTGTTCGTGGTCGTCGGCCTGGTCGCGATCGCCTTTGTCGGCGCCAAGTACGCACGACTCGACAAGACGGTCGGCATCGGCACGTACACGGTGACGGCGTCGCTGAAGGATTCGGGCGGCATCTTCACCAATGCCGAGGTGACCTACATGGGCATCCCGGTCGGTCGTGTCGGCAAGCTCGAGCTGACAAAGACCGGAGTGAACGTCGCACTCGTCATCGACTCGAACTCGCCGCAGATCCCGGCGGATTCGGTGGCGGTGATCGCGAACCGTTCGGCGATCGGTGAGCAGTATGTCGACCTGCAACCGCAGTCGACGGGCTCGCCCTACCTGGCCGACAACTCGACGATCACGCGGTCGTCGGTTCCACCACCACTCGAAGACGTCGTGTCGTCGGCGATCGACTTCACGCAGTCGATCCCGATCGACGACCTGCACACGGTCATCACCGAGCTGGGCAAGGCGTTCAACGGGCAGTCCGAGAACCTGACGCGGCTCGTCGACTCGCTCGGCAAGCTCTCGCGCGCAGGTGTCGACAACCTCGACCAGACGATCTCGCTGATCAACAACGCGAACGTCGTGCTGGCGACGCAAGCCGAGCAGTCCGATCAGATCCTCGCCTGGTCGCGCAGTCTCGACCTGGTCACCGCGACGCTCGCGGCGTCCGACCCGGACCTGAGGCGATTGCTCACCACCGGAACGACGTCGGCGACGCAGATCTCGAATCTGATCCAGAAGAACGGCGGCGACATCGGCAAGGTCGTCGGTCAGCTCTCCGAGGTTGCACGCACGATCCAGCCCGCCGGCTACATGACGAACGGAACGTTCGCGATGCTGTCGGCGCTGTCGGCGGGTAGCCATTCACCTGCGCCCGGCGATGGCCAGATCCACTTCGGCATCGTGCTCGAGACCAATAACCCGCCGGCATGTACGCGTGGTTACGAGTCGACCGACGCCATGATCGACAACATCCGTAAGAAGGACCCGACATTCGACATCCGCTACGACGAGTTCCCGTTCAACACGCAGGCGTCCTGCAACGTCCCGTTCGGAAATCCGACCGGTGTGCGCAGCGCCAAGCGCGTGGAGTACGCGAACCCGAACACACCTCAGCCCTGGGATTCGACCCCGAAGAAGGATCCGGACAAGCTCAACCTGACGCCGCTGGCCACGCAGTTGGCGGCGATGATGGGCGTCCGTCCGGTGAAGCCGGGTGGGTTCGGCACCGACGGATTCGGTGGCTGACCGGCGGGAGCGCCGCGTCGTCGACGATGTGTGTCGATCGAATTGGCTCTCTCTCAGGTGTGCTCGCTACAGTGACGCCCGATGACCACCATGACTGACCCGACACAGGCGTCGGAGCCGACGAACGCCAACGACGGCACATGGCGCAGCCACCCGCTCGTCGGCGTGCTCGCCATCGTCGCGGTGCTTGTCGCCGCTGCGTGTGTCGCTTTCTTCGGCTACCGCGCCTACGAGGTGTACTTCGTCGAGAAGCCGATCCAGACCGCGCGCGACGAGGCGGTGTCGGGTGCCGAGCAAGCGATCATCAACGTCACGACCGTCGACCCGAAGAACACCGCTGACTGGAAGCGTCGCGTCGACAGCTCGTTGACCGGCAAAGCCAAGGAGCAGATCACCGCTCAGGACGTGACGACGCTCAATCAGCAGATCACGCAGGCGGGGCCGCAAGCCGCGACGCTGACGTCCCGGCTCAAGCGGTCGGCTCCGACCGAGGTCAACGCCGACGCCGGCACGGCGAAGGTGCTGATCTACGTCGACGCCACGGCCAAGCGGGCCAACGAGGCCGGCGTGACCCAGACGATGGGCTTCTCGGTCACCATGACGGACGTGGACGGCACCTGGAAGGCGTCGAACATCTCTCCGCTGGACGGGATCAACGTAGAGGAGCCGGGACAGTCGGGCTCCGGTAATCAGCAACAGGGAGGGGGGAACTGATGGCACGCCCACCGCGTAAGCCGGGCAACGGCCCGTCCCGTCGACCCTCCGCATACCGGCCACGAGTCGCCGGCCGCGGCCGTACCTCGGCCGCCGGCGACCCGCAGACGCCCGAAACCACGGAGACCCCGGAGGTCGCGGAGACCACCCGGAGTCCGGAGACTACGGGGATTCCCGAGGTCGCTGAGACTTCGCCGGTCGACGCCCCGGCCGCCGAGAGCGCAGACGCCGAAGCCGTCGAAACGGCCGAGGCTGCTGAGAGCACCGACGTCGCTGACAACAGCGCAGAGAGCGCCGAAGCAGCCGAAAAGGCCGAGGCCGCTGACACAACGGATGCCGCCGAAACCACGGAAGCCGCTGAAACCACTGAGGCCGCCGAAACCACCGACACCGGCCCGTCGCTCGAGAAGTCCGACTCCGACGTCGCGGAGGCACGTCCGACCGCGAAGACCCGACGTGTCGCACGCGTCTCGACGATCAAACCCAACACCGCAGCGTCGCAAAGTACGACGACGCCGGTGTCGACGGATCAGGCCTCGAAACCACGCAGGGGCGCTTCACCGTCGTCGTTTGTGAAGCTGAGCCGTCGCACGTTGACGGTTCTCGGCATCATCACGGGCGTGCTCGCGATCGCCGCGATCGTGCTGGCAGTCCACCCGGGCGCGACAATCGGTTCGAACAAGGCATTCATCGACCAGGCAGCGACCAGCGAACTGGTGTCCCAGGCCCAGACCAAGGTCTGCACGGCCAACTCCGCCAACGGAACGAAGTTCGACGAGTGGTCGAACAACGCGAGGTCGGGACTGACAGGGGAGGCGCTCGCACAGTTCAACAAGCAGGTCGCGCCCCTCAAACAGGTCATGGAGCAGGCCAAAGCCACCACCGACTGCCAGATCGACGCGATCGGCGTGCGCGACCTCACCGGCAGCGGCGACGGTTCCCGCGCTGTCATCGTGGTCAACATGATCCTGTCCGGCACCCAGAACGGCGTACCGACACAGAGCCTCACCCCGCGCTACCAGGTGAACATGGAGAAGCACGGCGACTCGTGGCTCATCGCCAAGGTCGCAGATATCTGAGTCGCCCGACCGCGGCTCCTCGTCGTGCAAAACTGCCCAGCGCGGCCATGTGGCCAGCGCGTGTTCTACGCGCGTCGTGATGCTGAACAGTCGACGCTTTGACCCCCTCGACGCGGCATCACGCAGGTGAGGCGCTAATTTTCTTACACAAATTGGCGCGTACCGCTTGACGTGGCGGCGTTGGCGGGCCAATCTGTGACCAGCGATTGCAGCGCGGGCAGCCACCAGTGCGAAATCGTTTCCAGACGCTACTTGACAAAGTGCGTCTATTTTCTGCTACAGTTGGACGTTGCGCTGGCTGCCTCCTGTCCATCTGTCGATTCTCCTTCTGGCCACATTCTCCTCTGGTGTGTGCATGGTGATCGCGATCGAAGGTTGTCACCAGCGAACGGCCCACCAAGCCACTTAGCGCTTGTTGCACACACCGCTAGGCAGAACCCTCGTGTTGGAAGGACGCACCTTGGCAGTCGATCGCCAGTCCACCTCAACCACCATCCCGAATGCGCCGCACCGCGCATCGTTCGCGAAAATCAGCGAGCCTCTGGAGGTACCGGGCCTCCTTGATCTACAGCTCGATTCCTTCGAGTGGCTCGTCGGCTCCCCCGAGTGGCGCGCCAAGGCCATCGCCCGTGGCGAAGAGAACCCCGTCGGCGGTCTGGAGGACATCCTCCACGAACTGTCGCCGATCGAGGACTTCTCGGGCTCGATGTCGCTTTCCTTCTCCGACCCTCACTTCGACGAGGTCAAGGCCTCCGTCGAGGAGTGCAAAGACAAGGACATGACCTACGCGGCGCCCCTGTTCGTCACCGCGGAGTTCATCAACAACAACACCGGTGAGATCAAGTCGCAGACCGTCTTCATGGGCGACTTCCCGATCATGACCGACAAGGGCAGCTTCATCATCAACGGCACCGAGCGTGTCGTCGTGTCTCAGCTCGTCCGTAGCCCAGGCGTCTACTTCGACGCCTCCATCGACAAGGCCACCGAGAAGACCCTCCACACCGTGAAGGTCATCCCGGGCCGTGGCGCATGGCTGGAATTCGACGTCGACAAGCGCGACACCGTCGGTGTGCGCATCGACCGCAAGCGTCGTCAGCCGGTCACCGTGCTGCTGAAGGCTCTCGGCTGGACGAACGAAGAGATCAGCGAGCGTTTCGGGTTCTCCGAGATCATGATGTCGACCCTGGAGAAGGACAACACCGCCAACCAGGACGAGGCGCTGCTCGAGGTCTACCGCAAACTACGTCCGGGCGAGCCCCCGACCCGCGAGTCGGCCGAGAACCTCCTCGAGAACCTGTTCTTCAAGGAGAAGCGCTACGACCTCGCCCGCGTCGGCCGCTACAAGGTCAACAAGAAGCTGGGCCTCACCGACAACCCGATGACGGGCGAGTCGGTCCTCACCCGCGAAGACATCGCCGCGACCGTCGAGTACCTCGTGCGTCTGCACGATGCCGACCCGCACACCGTGTCGTTCTCGCAGGTCGCCGGACCCGACAGCCTCGAGGTTCCGATCGAGGTCGACGACATCGACCACTTCGGCAACCGTCGTCTGCGCACCGTCGGCGAGCTCATCCAGAACCAGATCCGCGTCGGACTCTCGCGTATGGAGCGCGTCGTGCGTGAGCGCATGACGACCCAGGACGTCGAGGCGATCACCCCGCAGACCCTGATCAACATCCGTCCCGTCGTGGCGGCGATCAAGGAGTTCTTCGGAACGTCGCAGCTCTCGCAGTTCATGGACCAGAACAACCCGCTGTCGGGTCTGACGCACAAGCGTCGTCTCTCGGCTCTGGGCCCGGGTGGTCTGAGCCGTGAGCGTGCGGGCCTCGAGGTCCGCGACGTCCACCCGTCGCACTACGGCCGCATGTGTCCGATCGAGACCCCTGAGGGTCCGAACATCGGTCTGATCGGTTCGCTGTCGGTGTACGCACGGGTCAATCCGTTCGGCTTCATCGAGACGCCGTACCGCAAGGTCGTCGATGGCGTCGTCAGCGACGACATCCAGTACCTGACCGCGGACGAGGAAGATCGCTTCCTCATCGGCCAGGCGAACACCAACTTCGACCTCAACGGAACCATCACCGACGATCGCGTGCTGGTCCGTAAGAAGGGTTCGGAGGTCGAGTTCGTCGGCGCGAGCGACGTCGAATACCTCGACGTCTCGCCGCGACAGATGGTGTCGGTCGCTACCGCGATGATCCCGTTCCTCGAGCACGACGACGCGAACCGCGCCCTGATGGGTGCGAACATGCAGCGTCAGGCCGTGCCGCTGGTCCGTAACGAGTCGCCGCTGGTCGGCACCGGTATGGAGCTGCGTGCGGCGGTCGACGCCGGCGACGTCATCGTCTCGGGCAAGACCGGTGTGATCGAAGAGGTTTCCGCCGACTACATCACCGTGATGGCCGACGACGGCACCCGCGACACCTACCGGATGCGCAAGTTCGCCCGTTCCAACCACGGCACGTGCGCCAACCAGCGCCCGATCGTCGACGAGGGACAGCGCGTCGAGGCAGGCCAGGTCCTGGCCGACGGTCCGTGCACCGAGAACGGCGAGATGGCACTGGGCAAGAACCTGCTCGTGGCGATCATGCCGTGGGAGGGTCACAACTACGAGGACGCCATCATCCTGAGCCAGCGGCTCGTGGAGGAGGACGTGCTCACCTCGATCCACATCGAGGAGCACGAGATCGATGCCCGCGACACCAAGCTCGGGGCCGAGGAGATCACGCGTGACATCCCGAACGTCTCCGACGAGGTCCTCGCCGACCTCGACGAGCGCGGCATCGTGCGTATCGGTGCCGAGGTCCGCGACGGCGACATCCTGGTCGGCAAGGTCACCCCGAAGGGCGAGACCGAGCTGACCCCGGAAGAGCGTCTGCTCCGCGCGATCTTCGGTGAGAAGGCTCGCGAGGTTCGCGACACGTCGCTCAAGGTGCCTCACGGTGAGACCGGCAAGGTCATCGGCGTCCGCGTCTTCAGCCGCGACGACGACGACGATCTCGCACCCGGTGTCAACGAGCTGGTCCGCGTGTACGTGGCCCAGAAGCGCAAGATCCAGGACGGCGACAAGCTCGCAGGCCGCCACGGCAACAAGGGCGTCATCGGCAAGATCCTCCCGCAGGAGGACATGCCGTTCCTGCCCGACGGCACCCCTGTCGACATCATCCTGAACACCCACGGTGTTCCGCGTCGTATGAACATCGGTCAGATCTTGGAGACCCACCTCGGGTGGATCGCCAAGACCGGCTGGAACATCAACGTCGCGAATGGTGTGCCCGACTGGGCGTCGAAGCTGCCCGAGGACATGTACTCGGCCGAGCCCGACACCAACACCGCAACCCCGGTGTTCGACGGCGCCCGCGAGGAGGAGCTGACCGGACTGCTGTCCTCGACGCTTCCGAACCGCGACGGTGAGGTCATGGTCAACGGCGACGGCAAGGCGATGCTGTTCGACGGTCGTTCCGGCGAGCCGTTCCCGTACCCGGTGTCTGTCGGCTACATGTACATCATCAAGCTGCACCACCTGGTCGACGACAAGATCCACGCTCGCTCCACCGGTCCGTACTCGATGATCACCCAGCAGCCGCTCGGCGGTAAGGCCCAGTTCGGTGGCCAGCGCTTCGGTGAGATGGAGTGTTGGGCCATGCAGGCGTACGGCGCTGCCTACACCCTGCAGGAGCTGCTGACGATCAAGTCCGACGACGTGGTCGGCCGCGTCAAGGTCTACGAGGCCATCGTCAAGGGCGAGAACATCCCCGAGCCGGGCATCCCCGAGTCGTTCAAGGTGCTCCTCAAGGAGCTGCAGTCTCTCTGCTTGAACGTCGAGGTGCTGAGCTCCGACGGTGCGGCGATTCAGATGCACGACACCGACGACGAGGATCTCGAGCGCGCAGCCGCCAACCTCGGCATCAACCTGTCGCGCAACGAGTCGGCCACTGTCGACGACCTCGCGAACTGATCTCGCTGCCGCCGGTCACGGAGTTTCCGTGACCGGCGGCCAACGGCCCTTTATTGACAGAGCTCTGGAAAGGTAACAAGTGCTCGACGTCAACTTTTTCGACGAACTGAAAATCGGTCTTGCAACGGCCGACGATATCCACAACTGGTCGTACGGCGAGGTCAAGAAGCCGGAGACCATCAACTACCGCACGCTCAAGCCCGAGAAGGACGGCCTGTTCTGCGAGAAGATCTTCGGACCTACTCGCGACTGGGAGTGCTACTGCGGCAAGTACAAGCGCGTGCGCTTCAAGGGCATCATCTGCGAGCGCTGCGGCGTCGAAGTCACCAAGGCCAAGGTGCGTCGTGAGCGGATGGGCCACATCGAGCTGGCCGCACCGGTCACCCACATCTGGTACTTCAAGGGTGTCCCGAGCCGCCTGGGCTACCTGCTCGACCTCGCGCCGAAGGATCTCGAGAAGATCATCTACTTCGCCGCATACGTCATCACCTCGGTCGACGACGAGCTCCGCCACAACGAGCTCTCGACGCTCGAGGCCGAGATGGAGGTCGAGAAGAAGGCCGTCGCCGATCAGCGCGACGCCGACCTCAACGAGCGTCAGCAGAAGCTCGAGGCCGACCTCGCCGAGCTCGAGGCCGAGGGTGCCAAGGCCGACGTGCGCCGCAAGGTGCGCGACGGTGGCGACCGCGAGATGAAGCGGATGCGCGACGCAGCACAGCGTGAGCTCGACGCTCTCGAAGAGCTGTGGGACAAGTTCGTGAAGCTCTCCCCGGGCGATCTGATCATCGACGAGAAGCTCTACCACCAGCTGCAGGACCGCTACGGCGAGTACTTCACCGGTGCGATGGGCGCCGAGGCGATCAAGAAGCTCCTCGAGACCTTCGACATCGACGCCGAGGCCGAGTCGCTGCGCGAGACCATCCGCAGCGGTAAGGGTCAGAAGAAGCTGCGCGCGCTCAAGCGACTCAAGGTCGTCGCGGCGTTCCAGCAGTCGGGCAACTCGCCGCTGGGCATGGTCCTCGACGCTGTGCCGGTGATCCCGCCGGAGCTGCGTCCGATGGTGCAGCTCGACGGTGGCCGCTTCGCGACCTCCGACCTCAACGACCTCTACCGTCGTGTGATCAACCGCAACAACCGCCTCAAGCGACTGATCGACCTCGGTGCTCCCGAGATCATCGTCAACAACGAGAAGCGGATGTTGCAGGAGTCTGTCGACGCCCTGTTCGACAACGGCCGCCGCGGCCGTCCGGTCACCGGACCGGGCAACCGTCCGCTCAAGTCGCTGTCCGATCTGCTCAAGGGCAAGCAGGGTCGTTTCCGTCAGAACCTGCTCGGTAAGCGCGTCGACTACTCGGGCCGTTCGGTCATCGTCGTCGGCCCGCAGCTCAAGCTGCATCAGTGTGGTCTGCCCAAGCTGATGGCTCTCGAGCTGTTCAAGCCGTTCGTGATGAAGCGTCTCGTCGACCTGAACCAGGCGCAGAACATCAAGAGCGCCAAGCGCATGGTCGAGCGTCAGCGCCCGGCCGTGTGGGACGTCCTCGAAGAGGTCATCGCCGAGCACCCCGTGCTGCTCAACCGTGCTCCGACGCTGCACCGCCTGGGTATCCAGGCCTTCGAGCCGCAGCTCGTCGAGGGCAAGGCCATCCAGCTGCACCCGCTCGTGTGTGAGGCGTTCAACGCCGACTTCGACGGTGACCAGATGGCCGTGCACCTCCCGCTGAGTGCGGAGGCGCAGGCCGAGGCGCGCATCCTGATGCTGTCGTCGAACAACATCCTGTCGCCCGCGTCGGGTCGCCCGCTGGCCATGCCGCGTCTGGACATGGTGACCGGTCTGTACTACCTGACCACCCTCAAGGAGGGCGCGGCAGGCGAGTACACGCCGGCAACCGACGACGACATCGAGCGCGGCGTCTACTCGAGCCCGGCCGAGGCCATCATGGCCGTCGACCGCGGTGCGCTCACCGTGCAGTCGCGCATCAAGGTGCGTCTGACCGATCAGCGTCCGCCTGCCGACATCGAGGCCGAGCAGTTCCCGGATGGCTGGAAGTTCGGTCAGCCGTGGGACGTCGTGACGACGCTGGGTCGCGTGCTCTTCAACGAGCTGCTCCCCGTCGAGTACGCGTATGTCGACGAGCAGATGCCGAAGAAGCGTCAGGCCGCGATCATCAACGATCTCGCCGAGCGCTACCCGATGATCGTCGTCGCACAGACCGTCGACAAGCTCAAGGACGTCGGCTTCTACTGGGCCACTCGTTCGGGTGTCACCGTGTCGATGGCCGACGTGCTCGTGCCGCCGGCCAAGGCGGAGATCCTCGAGCGTTACGAGGAGCGGGCCGACGGACTGGAGCGCAAGTTCCAGCGTGGTGCCCTCACCCCGGACGAGCGTCGTGATGCTCTGGTCGAGATCTGGAAGCAGGCCACCGAGGAAGTCGGTAAGGCCATGGAGGACTACTACCCGGACGACAACCCGATCACCATGATCCCGAAGTCCGGCGCGACCGGAAACATGACCCAGGTGCGAAACCTGTCGGGCATGAAGGGTCTGGTGACGAACCCGAAGGGTGAGTTCATCCCGCGTCCGATCAAGTCCTCGTTCCGCGAGGGTCTGACCGTCGCCGAGTACTTCATCAACACGCACGGTGCTCGTAAGGGTCTGGCCGACACCGCACTTCGTACGGCCGACTCGGGTTACCTGACCCGTCGTCTGGTCGACGTGAGCCAGGACGTCATCGTCCGCGAGACCGACTGTGGCACCGAGCGCGGCATCAACGTGTTGCTCGGCGAGAAGCAGCCGGATGGTTCGATCATCCGCGACGCGCACGTCGAGACCTCGGCGTACGCCCGCACCCTGGCCGCCGACGCGGTCGACGAGAACGGCAACGTCATCGTCGAACGTGGTCACGACCTCGGCGATCCGGCCATTGAGGCTCTGCTCGCAGCAGGCATCAACCAGGTCAAGGTCCGTTCGGTCCTGACCTGCGCGACCGGCACCGGCGTCTGCGCCATGTGCTACGGCCGTTCGATGGCGACCGGCAAGCTCGTCGACATCGGCGAGGCCGTCGGTATCATCGCGGCCCAGTCGATCGGTGAGCCCGGTACCCAGCTGACGATGCGTACGTTCCACCAGGGTGGCGTCGGTGACGACATCACCGGTGGTCTGCCGCGTGTCCAGGAGCTCTTCGAGGCGCGCGTACCCAAGGGTGTCGCACCGATCGCGGAGGTCTCCGGACGGATTCGCCTGGAGGACGACGACCGCTTCTACAAGATCACGATCATCCCCGATGACGGATCGGAAGAGGTTGTCTACGACAAGATCTCGAAGCGTCAGCGTCTGCGTGTCTTCAAGCACGACGACGGCTCCGAGCGTCTTCTCGCCGACGGCGACCACGTCGAGGTGGGCCAGCAGCTCATGGAGGGTTCGGCGAACCCGCACGAGGTGCTGCGCGTCATGGGTCCGCGTCAGGTGCAGGTGCACCTGGTCAACGAGGTCCAGGAGGTCTACCGGAGCCAGGGTGTGTCGATCCACGACAAGCACATCGAGACCATCGTGCGTCAGATGCTGCGTCGCGTGACGATCATCGACTCGGGTTCGACGGAGTTCCTGCCCGGCTCGCTCACCGAGCGTGCCGAGTTCGAGGCCGCGAACCGGCAGGTCGTGTCCGAGGGTGGCGAGCCCGCCGCCGGACGTCCGGTCCTCATGGGTATCACCAAGGCCTCGCTGGCGACCGAGTCCTGGCTGTCGGCGGCGTCGTTCCAGGAGACCACGCGTGTCCTGACCGATGCGGCCATCAACAGCCGCAGCGACAAGCTGATCGGTCTGAAGGAGAACGTGATCATCGGTAAGTTGATCCCGGCTGGTACGGGCATCAACCGGTACCGCAACATCGAGGTCCAGCCGACCGAGGAGGCCCGCGCGGCCGCCTACGCGGTGCCGTCCTACGACGACACCTACTACAGCCCGGACGGCACCTTCGGTGCTCCCGCCGGCGCTGCGGTTCCGCTGGACGACTACGGTTTCGGCAGCGAGTACCGCTGATCGGCGGCAACCCGCTGATCGGCGGTAGCCCGCTGATCGAGCTCGCTCTCGCTGATCGAGCCTGTCGAGATCATCGCTGATCGGCGTTAACCGGCTGATCGAGCGGTAACCCGCTGATCGAGCCTGTCGAGATCACCGAAACGGCCCCGCACCTCACGAGGTGCGGGGCCGTTTTGCGTTCCGATGCGTCGGACGCTCACTCGTAGCGGTAGGGCAAATACTGCACGTTCCAGTGGTTGCCGTCAGGATCGTCGAAGTAGACGAAGTGGCCCCACGACTGGACGTCGACCTCACTGGCGTCGACGCCGGCGTCGAGCAGCTCCTTGCGCGCAGCCTCGATGTCGGAGACGCAGAGCATCAGTGTTCCGGCGTTGGGTGGCGCGGCGTCGACGATGCCCCGGCCGAAAGCGATCGAGCAGCGCGAGCCGGGCGGTGTCATCTGCACAAACCTGATCTCGTCGGTGGGGGACGAGTCGTGGTCGGGGTTGAACCCGATCCTGGTGTAGAAGTCCTTTGCTCGATCGACGTCGGTGACGGGCAGAAACGCGACTTCCAGTGTCCAATCCATGATTGTGGCCTTTCAGGTGGGGCGCTTCGAGGTTCGAGCCGAGTGCCGATCACTCGACGAACCGAGCATCGCAGCCAATGCGGTCATATCGGGTCCGCAATAGAAACCCGGCGCCGCCCAGTCGACGCGACGAGACGCCCACTCGACGCCCCCGCTGATCGCGCGCAACCCCCGCTGATCGAGCTTGTCGAGATCACCAGAACATCGGGGCGAGGAACTTCGAGGCGTAGTCGCGCAGCGCGTCGGCGTCGTCGATGTCGACGGTGTGCGAGTCGGTGAGCGCGAACGACATGATCAACCGAAACAGTGTCTCCGACGCGAGCCGCAGGTCGGCGTCGGGCATGTTGGCGCCGGCGGCGCGCAGGGAGTCGACGATGCTCTGACTGAACTGCCCGACCATTTCCACCACGTACGGGCCGTCGAATCCGATGATCAGGTCGGCGGCGCCCGGCTCGTCGGCGAGTATTCGGGTGACGAGTTCATTGCTGCGAGCACGCGTGATGGACACCTGGAACCCCTCGATCACCGCCTCGCGCGGGTCGAGGTCGCGAACAGCCTGTTGCATCTCGGAGAAGAAGTCCCTGCGCAGTTGCAGCACGACCTCGGCCAGGAGCGCATCCTTGCTGGGGAAACGGCGATACAGCGTGCTGCGGCTGACGCCTGCGTCGCGGGCGATGCGGTCGATGTTGGCTCGACGGACCCCGGAGCGCACGAACTCCGACGACGCCGCGTCGATGATCCGACGCTCCTGTTCCTCGGCGCGTCGACGACGCGACGCACCCAGCATCGTCATCGCCGAACCCGCGTGGGTCGACGACGCGGTCGAGGCTGAGCCTACTTCTGACACTCGTGAACCATAACTCACTCCAACGTTTCACGATCTCAAACACTCGACACCGACGGTATCGAGCATCGAGCGTGCGACGAGCTCGTGTTTCTGCAGTTGAAAGCGGATCTATAAATGAGTGTGTGACAGCGGACACATGGATATGTGATACTCGCCTCGGCGCGAAGAATGAAACCGGGATGTCTGATACGTCCCAAAACCAAACAAGTGCTTGATTGACTATGGGGGTTGCGCGTGCCGATGGCGCAGAGTGTGCAGGGCTTCGGCCGCACGGTCAGGCTGGGCGTGCGCACCTCTGTCATCGCGACCACCGACATCGTTGGCGGCAGGTTCCCGATCCGCGAGGCGACCGTTCAGGCGTGGTTCCTGCTCAGCATCACGGTTTTGCCGGCCCTGCTGATGGCCGTACCGTTCGGAGTGATCATCGCCGTGCAGATCGGCGGCCTCACCAGCAACCTCGGCGCAACCTCGATGGCCGGAGCCGTCGGCGGCATGGGCGTCATCCAGCAGGGCGCGCCGATGGCCGCGGCACTTCTACTCGGTGGTGCAGGGGCGTCGGCGATCACGGCGGATCTGGGAGCTCGCACGGTCCGCGAGGAGATTGACGCGATGCGAGTCCTCGGCATCGATCCCACGCGCCGGCTCGTCGCACCGCGGATGGTCGCGATGGTGCTGGTCGCCCCGGTTCTCTCGATCCTGATCATCGTGATCGCGGTGGCCGCGAGCTTCATCGTGGCGATCGTCGGACAGGGGGTCATCGCGGGCTCGTATTGGCAGTCGTTCGGCAGCTACGCGTCGACCACGGACCTCTGGATCTGCCTTGGTAAGTCGGTCATCTTCGGTTTCGTCGTGGTGGTCATCGCGAGCAGACGAGGGCTCGAGGCCGCCGGGGGTGCCCGCGGCGTCGCCGACGCTGTCAACGCGGCCGTCGTGCTCGGCATCGTCGCGTCGATGGTGATCAACGTGATCATCACCCAGGTCACGACGCTCTTCATCCCGCCGCAGGTGATCTGACATGGCGGTGATCTGACATGGCGCAACGCGCCGGGAGCTACATCCCGAGTACCAAGTTCCCGCGCTTGGAGAGAGTCGCCGACGACGCGGGCCGCCCCTTCGAACACATCGGCCGCCAGGTGACGTTCGTGCTCGACACCATCGCGGGTCTGCCGCACACGGTGCGCGCGTATCGCAACCAGACCCTCGCGGCGTTCGCCGAGACCACCTGGGGCAACGGCTCGATCCTCGTCGGCGGCGGGATCGCGAGTGTGCTTGCAATCCTTGGTGTTTCGGTCGGCGGCATGATCGGCATCCTCGGTGTCACCTCGCTCTCATCGCTCAACCTGTCGCCGATGGCAGGCCTCATCACCGGGTACGCCGCCACGCGTGAGATGGCCCCGATCGTCGCGGCAGTGGGGTTCGCCGCGCAGGCAGGATGCCGGATGACCGCCGAGATCGGCTCCATGCGCATCTCGGAGGAGATCGATGCCCTTGAGGCGCAAGCGATCCGGCCGATTCCGTTCGTGGTGGGCACACGCGTCATCGCGGGCGTCCTCGCCATCGTGCCGTTCTATCTGATCTCGCTCTGCCTGGCCTATCTGTCTTCGCGGCTGGTCGTCAGCGTCGTCTACGGCAATTCCGCGGGCGCCTACGACCGCTACGTCGAGGCGTTCGTGAGTCCGGTCGACGTCGTCTATTCGACGATCAAGGTCGTCGTCTTCGCGGTTCTGGTGATCATCGCGCACACCTATTATGGCTTCTTCGCGAGCGGCGGTCCCGAGGGCGTCGGCATCGCGTCCGGGCGGGCGATCCGCGCCAGTCTCGTGCTGATCGTGGCGGCCGACATGGTGATGTCGCTGATGTTCTGGGGTCTGAACTCGGGGCTGAACTTCGCATGAGCAGGGCACGCGAACTCTCCCCGGCCGCGCTGCGCAAGCGCGGTATCCTCGCCGTTCTCGTAGCCGCCGCGGTTGTCGCCCTCGTCGTCATCAAACCCTTCAGCGGAGGCGACGACTCCGTGCGCTTCGCCATCGACGCCCCGTCGCTTCCCGACGGCGTGCAAGAGGGCGTGCCCGTCGATATCCGCGGCGAGACCGTCGGAGAGGTCTGCGGCCTCGACATTTCGCGACGCGACGTCACGCGCATGGAGGTCTGCGTCAACCGGGACGCCATAGGCGAACTGACCGAGAACACGGCGGTCAGCTTCGTGTCCCGCAACCTCTTCGGCTCCGACGCCGTGCGTCTGAACCCGACGGGTTCGGGCTCGTCGGTCACCAGTGGCAGCGCCATCACGCTCGCACAGGCGCCGTCGGATTACACCGTGACGGCCACCGTGCGCAGTGCGGGCTCCTTCACCCTGCCCGTGCTGTCCCCACAACTCAGCGACCTGCTCAAGCAGGTGAGCGACACCACGATTCGCCTGTCACCGTTCCTGACCGCCGCAACCGTCACCCTGCAAACAGTGCAGCAGGGACAGCGCACACGCCTGAATGCGCTCTTACCCACTGCCGCAGACGCGTTCAGCGGTGTCGGTGCAGCGGCAGCGGGCGCAATCAAGGGACTCAACATCTTCAACTCCAACCCGCTCCTCCTCGACCACGGTTACGTGCTTCAGGTCGCGCAGATGATCGGCGACATCGGAGATCTGTTCGGCGGCATGGGATCACTGTTCAACGGCCTCGCGCCGTTCGGCGCGTTCATGGACCTCACCAACGCATTCACGACGCCGCTCGGGCAAGGACTCTCGGGTGTCACCCCCGCACAGGTCGGCACACTGATCGATCATTTCGGCAACGCGTTCCACACCGATCCGACGACGGGCCGGACCACCTTGTCGGTAACCGCGCACCTCGACGTCGTGCCCGGTGCTTCGGCGCCGTTGAACCAACTGCTGTCGAGAGTGGGTGGCGGTTCGTGAGAAACGCGTCGTCGGCGACGAAACGACTGCTGCTCGTGGCGGCCGTCGTGATCCTCGCCCTCTATGCGATCGTGCAGGCGATCAACCGGCCCGTCGGCGGCGACGTCGAGACCTACCGCGCCGAGTTCTCCGACGTGTTCGGGCTGCACAAGAACGCCGACGTCCGCGTGCGCGGCGTCCAGGTGGGCAAGGTGACCGACATCGATCTCCAGTCGACCGGCGTAGCGATGGTGACTTTCACTGTGCGCCAAGAGAATCGGCTCACCAGTCGCGATCAGCTCGCGATTCGATTCCAGAACCTCGTCGGCCAACGCTACCTCGCCGTCACCAAAGCAGAAGTCGCACAGAAGGCGGAGGTGAACGGGACCGTCAGCACGACCACGCCAACGGATGCGGCGCCACTCGACCCCGATCAGGTGATTCCCGCGGCCAAGACGAGTGGCTCCTTCGACATCACCAAGCTGTTCAACGGATTACGACCGCTGCTGCAGGGCGCCGACCCCGAGGTGTTCAACACCTTCGCCACCAACATGCTCCATCTGCTCCAGGGCGAGGACGGCGTCGGACTCGGCGACGTCCTCGCCGACGTCGAACGTCTCACCCGATTCGCCACCGACAAGAAGGCCCTGATCTCCACGATCGTCAACAACCTCGGCGTCGTCTCCGCCGCGTTGCAGGGCAAGTCAGAGATCATCGGGGTGCTCATGAAAGGCCTCGGCGTACTCTTCGACACTCTCGAGACCAAGCTCGATCTGCTGAAGTCCGCATTCGGCAACGGCTCCAGGGTGTTTCCGCCGATCGTCGACCTGCTCTCGAACCTGTTCGACCTCACTCTCGGCGGCCACGACAACGTCTCTGCGCGCATCATGCAACTCGTCCCAGACACCAACCAGTTCGCCGAGGTGCTCGGCGCGTTGCCGACCTTCCTTGCGACCGTGAACGCGTCGATGAGTCACCTGGGCTTCGACGCGACGTGCTCGCGCGGCGAGGTGGCGCTGCCGGAGATGGGGCAGGTCCTGCTCGGCGGAGGGAAGGTGACGTTGTGCAAGGCCTGAGCCGACTATCCGACTTCGCTGTCCGCGACCAGGTCTCCCGCAGAGCCGAGATCTCCTGGGCCGTCGGGGTTGTCGCCGTTGTGGCCGTGCTGGTGGTCGTCGTCGGCTTCCTCTACATCTCCCCTCCCGGGCGCGCAATCGTGCACGCGGTGATGTCGGAGAGCGGTGGCATCAAGGGCGGCACCGAGGTACGCATCGCAGGCGTGACCGTCGGCAAGGTCACCGATGTCGCGTTGTCCGACGACAAAGTCGACGTCTCACTCTCCGTCGACCGCACGGTCTTCCTCGGCGACCAGACCTCCCTCGACGTCCGGATGCTGACCGTGGTCGGGGGAGCCTACGTCGCACTGCTGCCCGCAGGAGATAAACCTCTGGGCGACTCCGTGATTCCCGCTTCGCGCACCTCAGTGCCCTACTCGATCTCCGAGGTGCTCGACGCGGCAGCCAAGACCACGTCGGGCATCGACACGCCGACGATGCGCGGCACCGCGGTGGCGCTGACCAACAGCCTCGACGCCGCGCCCGGCGCCATCCGCGGCATCATGTCCGACGTCGACACCCTCACGGGCTTGCTCGACAAGCAGCAGGATCAGATCAAGAGCGTCGCCGACATCGGCGGCGAATACAGCACCGCCATGGCGGCACAACGAGCCACTCTCGTCGAAATGATCAACCGTATTCACGCCGTATTGCCGCTCATCATCGGGTACAAGGATCGCGGCATCATCACCTACGACGCCCTCGCGTCGCTCGTGCTCTATGTCGGCGACGTCCTCGGGGAGCCGTATCAGGCGCGCATCAAACCGCCCCTGCGCAAGATCATCGCCTCCGCGGGCGAGACCAAAGACATCGCGGCAAAGATGAGTGTCGCGATCACACAGTTGCGCGACATCGCCGACAAGCTCAGTCGCACAGTGCATCCCAATGGCGCGGCACTCGACTTCGGTGACCAGGTGATCGACGACTCGTCGATCTGCATACCCATCGCGGGCCGCACATGTTGACCGCACGAGCACGCCGAATCGACAGCAGGGTGATCGCGCTGGTCGCCGCGATCCTCGCCGTTGCGCTGCTTGTCGGTGCGGTGGTCGTCTACCTGCGGTCGACGTCGAACAACGCGCGTGCCCTCTGCGCCCAGCTACCCGATTCGGCGGGCCTCTATGCGGGAAATGCGGTCAACATCCGGGGCGTCAAGGTCGGAACAGTGACGTCGCTGAACCCCGAAAACGGTTACGTGACAGTGCACATGAAGGTCGACGACCGGCGGCTGGCTTCCGACCTCAAGGTGGTCGCGATCAACAACTCGGTGCTCGCCGACCGTCGTCTCGAACTCGTTGGCACCGACGCACGCGGCGGCCCCGAACTCGCCGCGCAGACATGTGTTCCGCTCTCTCGGACGTTCACGCCCATCTCGGTCAGCGATGCGTTCCAGTCGTTCACGACGATGTTCAACGAGGTCGGGGGAGTGGGTACCGATACGAAAAAGCCGGTGGGAGAGCTCATCTCGGTCACCTCGCGGGAGATCAACGGCAGCGGCGGCGACATCAACAAGTCCATCAAGAACATGTCGAGTCTGATGGCAGCACCCGACGAGTTCCTCGCGCAGATGCGCTCGATCTTCGACAATCTGGCGACGCTCACCGATGTCACCACCCAGAACTGGGATGACCTGCGCGACATCGGGACCAACTCGGCGTCGTTGACCTTCATGATGGGCAGGCTGATCGAAGACTTCGTCTACATCTTCAACGGATTGTCGGAGGCCGCGCCCGCGATCGACGACCTTCTCGGCGACCTTCTCCCGCCGTTGCTCGACACGGCCGACGTCGCGAAGCCACTGATTGATCTCGGTATCGCCAAAACCCCTGACCTGCTTGTCCTTCTGCGTGAGATCCCGGGAATCGCGACGTCGGCGTCGGCCATGATGAGCCGGTCCGCGCGGGGGGTTCCGGTGTCTGTGTCGGGGCCGAAGGTGCTCACCAGGACCCCGAGTAGCGCGGCACTGTGCGGACTCCTCGACCGCAGCGGTGCCGGTCACTGCGACGTCCGCACCGGACAGACGGCGGTGGTCGATCTCACCGGTCTGGTTGGTGCTGCGATTGCGGGAGGTCTCGGCCGATGATGCGTCGTGGAGTCTCACTTGTCCTGTGCGTATTGGCCGTGGTGGCAGCGCTCGTCGTCGTCGCGGTCGGCCGTGGGACCAATCCGGCGAATCTGTTACCGAGACTGACCTCCTCGTCGTCGAATTCGACGACGCTCTACGTCGACTTCTCGTCGGTCGTCAACCTCCCGCTGGGCGCGCGGGTGCTCTCGCGCGGCACCCAGATCGGCACCCTGGAATCGATCGAACTCGTCCCCAACGCCGCGCGGCTGACCCTCGGCATCACGCCGGAAGCCCAGGTGTTGCGCGGCTCGAAAGCCGAACTGCGACAGTCGACGATGCTCGGCGACATCTACGTCGCGTTGATCCCGCCCGCCTCCTCGAGCGCGCCACTCCTGCATGACGGCGACGTGATCGGTCTACACGACACAGACCCCGGCCCCCAGATCGAAGACATCATCACCAATCTCGCCGACTTCATGGCGGGCGGTTCGGTGATGCGAGTGCAGGATTCGATCCGCAAGGTCAACGAGTCCGTCGACATCAAGAACGGTGACCTCCCCGCGGCATCGCGCGTCGGCGCCCACGATATCCAGGATCTCGCACGCGGCACCGACGAGCTGAACTCGATGATCGACACACTCGATCAAACCAGCCGCCAGATAGCCTCTGACCCAGCTCTTCTCGCGATGTCGATGGGGCCGCAGGGCCAGTTCACCCTGGGCTCGGTCATGGATGCGATCAGTGAGGGATTCAAACTCGTCGCGGGCTCCAGTGCTCTCGCGATCGGTCTGAGCTGGCTCACGCCGAGGCTCGCCGAGCTCAACCCGTTCCTGGAGAAGATCACGCCCCTGCTGCGCAGCTACTCCGCGACGTCGACCGAATTCAACGGCAACATCGGCAAGGTCGTCGACGTGACGCAGACAAAACTCCTCCCGTTCGCCAAGAACGGCGGGATCTCCGTCGACAAGATCACCGTGGGTGGGGATCGTCGGGAAGCAACCCGGTCGGTGACGGCGGTGTTGCGCATGATCGGAGCGGTCCGATGAAGGCGCGCTACATGTTCTCCATCGTCGCGACAGTGGCGGTGCTCATCCTCGCTGTCGCCTACCTCTCGGTGGGCGTACTGAAGATGCGCGTCATCTCCGACCAGACGACCGTCACCATCACCGCGCCCAAATCCAATGGTCTGCATGCCGGTTCGGCTGTCTTGCTCCGCGGAGTGTCGATCGGGAGTGTGTCTTCGGTGACCTACACCGGCGGCAACAACATCGACATCGAGATCTCCTACGACGCCGCGCATCAGATACCGTCGAACAGCAAACTCGTCATCGAGAACCAATCGATGATCGGGGAGTCGGGACTCTTCCTCATTCCCCCGAAAGACGATGCGGCCCAAAACATTCGTAGTGGTCAGACCCTGACCGCAACCGTGGTCGACGTCCCGGCGTCGGTACCGGAGCTCCTCGGCTCGACCCAGACGCTGCTCGATCAGGTCGACCCGACACTCGTCAACGATCTCGTCGACACTCTCGCGACGGCACTCGCCGGAACCGAGTCCGACGTCGAACGCCTCACCCCGGCCGCGCAGGTACTCGCGGCGACGATGATCTACTCGCAGCCGGCCATCGAGAAGATCATCGGGAACTCGACGACGATGCTGGAGGACGGCGCCTGGATCGGTCCTTCGCTGCGTCCGACTGCTCCCCAACTCGTGTACGCGGGCACCAGCGTCCGTGACGTCGTGACCGCGGTCAAGCCATTCGCGGTCTCCACCGACGGCGGAAAGAAGATCCGGGATCGTTGGAAACCGTCGTTGAATCGGTCCGCTGAGTTCGTGAACACCATTGCACCCCCATTGGGGAGTATCGCCGACACACTGCTCCCGGCCGCACGGCAGTCGGGTTCGGTGCTGGCCCAGATCAACATCGCGACGCTGCTGGAGCAGGCAATGAAGGTCCTGCCCGGCGACAGCCTGCAACTAACCGTGACCCCGCCGAGATGACAGCCCGAGGCAATAAGGAGCCAGCCCATGACGACCGACCTGCACACCACGACCAACGACGCCGAGCCGGAGAACGACGTCGAGCCCGAGAACGATGGCGCCGGCGAGTCTGACACCACCAATCCGCCCGCCGAGAAGCCGGCCGCCGGGAAGGCTGCTGCCGAGAAGGCTGCCGCCGAAAAGCCCTCAGCGCGAGCTCAGTTGGCCGAGTATTTGACGGTGCGTCGCCACCCTGTTGTCGCGGCGGTCAGCATGCTGTGCGTCGCCGCGCTGGTCGCGGTCGGCGTGCTCGCCTACCTCCTCGTGCAGCGATCCGACGACCTCGCCGCCGAGCGCCAACTGACCGCCGACAAACAGACAGCCGAGACCATCGCGGGCAGGTATGCGGTCGGCGCGGCGACATTCGACTTCAACAATCTGCAACCGTGGTCGGCAGCGCTCAAGAACGGCACTGCGCCGGAACTCAATTCGCGCTTCGACGTCGCGGTGAGCACGCTGACACCACTCATCCAAGAGGTCCAATGGGTGCAGACCGCGAAGCTGATAGCGGCGAAAACCGTTGACATCAGGGCTGATCGGCAGTTCATCGTGCAGGTCTTCGTGTCGACGCACATGACGAGTACGCAGAATCCGAAGGGACTCAACACCGTCACCCCCTACACCATCACGCTCGATCGCGATAGCAAGTGGCTGATCACCGACGTCGCCGGGATCGCAGGCGCGGCGCAGGACGGCTCGTCGGGCAGCGGCAGCCCGAATCTCACGCAGACAGACGCGGGCACCGGAACCCAGGGCAGCAGCACTCAAGGAAATGGCAACCAGGGAAACAGCAACCAGGGGAGTGGCAACGGCACGGGCGGTCAGGCCCCGGCCGCCCCCGCGCAGCCGACACCGTGACCTCGTCCACGACCACTCCGGGCGGACGCCGCTGGTCGGTTGTGCTGCTCGTCGTGGCAGCGGTGGGAGGCGTTGCCACGACGATGACGTGGGTTCGGGCGCAGGGGTCGGTCATTCCGGCGTCGACCGATCTGACCGACCAGGCCGTCACACGTTCGGGAGCACCCGAAGAGCTTGCCGCGCGCGGCGTCGTGAGTCTTGCCGGAGCGATCGCGCTGGTCGCAGCCTGCCTCCTCGTCGCGCTGGCGCTGTGGGCAGTCAGCCCTGGCTATCGGTACGCGCGCGCGGGCTACGCCGCGATCGGGGTCTCGGCGGTCGGCATCGCGGCGGTGGTGTGGTTCCTCATGGATGCGGCGGTGCATTCGTCGGTCTTCGGCGGGGCGGTCGACGTCCAGACCGACACCGTCGGGGTGTCCGCATGGCCACCGATCACGCTGTGCTGCTTCGTGATCGCCTGTCTCGTGGGTGTGATGCTGGTGCCGCGAGCGGGTCGAGACGGTCACACTCCAGCCGATGACCGCGCACCAGCCAACGACGTTCCCACAGAACCCTTTACGACGCCGCGTCCCCCAACGCTCAGAGCATGACGCCGAACATGATCGACATCCCCGCCGCCATGCAGATCTGCGAGATGTCGCCCGCGAAGGCGAGTACATCCGACGTCGTGCCCGCGCGGCGTCGTCGATCGAGGTAGCGGTACAACCACACGACTGCGGCGATGGCGAAACCGATGGTGAGAATCCAGTTGATCGGCGTGATGTACGCCGGTTGGCTGGTGCCGGTCATGTCCATTCCCGGCATGTCCATGCCGCCGGAACCGTGGTCGTGGGCGAGCACGAGCTCACCGAGCGCCGACGTGTATTCGACTGCGCCCGAAGCACTTGCCGAGGTGCTCCCAGGGAGCAGGCTGCCGTTCATCACGGCGTACATCCACGCCATCGCGCCCATCATGACCGCGTGATACACGGCGACCGATCGCCCGAACACCGAATCGGTCGCGGGGACGCAACCACAGTTCGCCCCGCAGGTGCACACATCGCCACACCCGCATTCCGGTTCGGCGAGAACAGAACTCGGGAATGCGAGAGTCGCCAGAAACCAGATGGCAGCGACGATGAAGAAGACCATCGGGCCTGTGGTCGGCCAGCTCATCGAGAACGGCCACGCCATCACGATCATCGCGACGGCCATGATCAGGTGCAGCACGTGTCCGACGTAGGCGGGCCAGCGAAGCGGTTGGCGCACCATTGCGTACACGGTCAACGCCGCGGAGATCACGAACAGGATCGTGACGACCCAGCGGAGTGCGAGATTGTCGATCATCGGGCACTCTCGGTTGCTGCCGTAGCCGGTTGCTCATCGGAGGGGCCGTGCTCGTGTCCGTGCGGAGGGGTCCCCGAACCGCGCCGCGAAGCAACGATGCCCCACACGGCGTCGACGATCACGAACATCGCCAACGGAATTCCGAACCACGGCGCAAACCACCCGAGTACCGCGACCACGACGATGAGCGCAACCGCCTCACCGGGCAGGAGCGAACTCAGCGACCCTCGCCCCGGCGCCTTGGGCAGTCCACCTCTCGTGGGACGCCGCCGCCACCACATCAGGTAGCCGCGGACGATCACGCTGATCAGTCCGATTCCCAAGAGCACCAGGATGATCTGATTGATGATGCCGAAAAGGCCCATATGTGCGCTGATGGCCCAGTCGGTCATTTTCGCCATGAACGGCCACTGCGCGAAGTTCACCCGATCGACGACAGCAAATGTCTTGGGGTCCACCGCGATCGCGTCGTACCGGGTAGGGAATCCGCGATTGTTCTCGTTCACCGACCACGCCGCGCCCTCCGCGGACGGCGGCGTGATGACCATCGGTGCGCGCAGACCCGCTTGCGTGGCGGTGTTGTCGACGGCGGTGAAGTCCGACGGCGTGATCGTCGGCGGGGCTTCGGCTGTCTCGTCACCCCCGTGGTGATGACCTTCGCTCGACGACGCGGGCGATGTCGAGACCGCGGGCGTCGTCCACGACAGTTCGGTGCGCAACTCAGAGATGCTCGCGCCCGCATACCGCGACCAACTCAATCCCGACGCCGACAGCGCGACGAGTCCGATGATGATCCACGTGCCGACGGCCCCGTGCCAGGTCAATGTTCGACGACGCTTCGGAGCATCGCGGTCAGGGGTGAGCACACGGTTGAGCTTGTGGGTCCGTCGTCGATAGCCGATCCAGAGGACCAGCCCGCCCAGCGCCGTCACCCAGAGCCAGCTCGCGGCGATCTCGCTGTAGTTGCGGCCGACGACACCCAGGTGCAGGTTGCGGTGCAGGTCGTCGAACCACGTGCGTACCGGCAGCCATTCGCCCATCGTGGTCAGCGATCCGCGCACGTCACCGGTGTACGGATCGACGAAGACGGTGCGTGTTCGGTCAGACGGCAGGTCGTCGACGCTCAGTGTCACCCGCGTCGTCGAGTCGGCCTTCGGCGCAGGCGTCACCGACGCGATGCTTCCCTCCGGATGAGCTCGACGCGCCGCAGCGACCTGATCGCCGAGCGGAAGCCGCTGTGTGCCGACATTGTCGACGGTGAGCTCATGGCTGTAGACGGCCCGGTCGACCTGCGGGATGAGTGCGTACAGCGTGCCCGTCACGGCTGCGACCAGTAGGAACGGGCCGATCAGGATTCCCGCGTAGAAATGCCAGCGCAGCAGGAGCGGACGCCACCGCTGTGCCGCCGACGGGGCCGGCCGCGCACCTCGCGCATCACGATCTGGTTCGACGGCTTCTGATTCGCCGGTCTGGGGTTCGACGGTCTCGGACTCGGCGGGCTTGTCTGGCGCGGAATCCACGGGTGGAGGGCTGACCACGGCTTCGGTGACTTCCTTCTCGGGATGGCTGCACTGCCGCCGGTTTTCCGACGGCACTGTGAGGAGTAGTCGCCTCGGCCCCGCTTGCGGTTCCCGCAGATCTTGGATGACCTGGGTCACTGTCGACCGTGCGCTCGAGACCGTCGACCGTGCGCTCCATCACGCCGACCGTGCACGCGAGGCAGAAGTCCCGCACGTCAGCGCGCCAGACCATAGGGTTGATACGTGCAGCCAGACGCACCTGTCACCATCTTCGGCCCCGACTTCCCGTTCGCATACGACGACTGGATCAGCAATCCCGCGGGTCTCGGTCGTGTGCCCGACGACGCGCTGGGCGCGGAGGTCGCGATCATCGGCGCCGGTATGGCGGGCATGGTCGCCGCGTACGAGTTGATGAGGGTCGGTCTGCGGCCCGTCGTGTACGAGCCCGATCGCATCGGTGGCCGGCTGCGCTCCGAGCAGTTCGTGCCGGGAGAGCCCGAGGTCGCCGAGCTCGGCGGCATGCGGTTCCCCGTCTCGTCGAGCGCGTTCTTCCACTATGTCGACGCACTCGGTCTGCGCTCACGCCCGTTCCCCAACCCGCTGACCGAGGCGGCGGGCAGCACCGTCATCGATCTCGGTGGCGAGACGTTCTACGCCAAGACGCTCGACGACCTGCCGCCGATCTACCGCGAGATCTCCGACGCCTGGGATTCGGCGCTCGAACGCATCGCGGGATTCTCTGCGCTGCAGGATGCGATCCGCGCTCGCGACACCGCGACGCTGAAATCGATGTGGAATGAGCTCGTCCGAGAGTGGGACGACCGCAGCTTCTACGACTTCCTCGCGACGTCGAAAGAGTTCGGTAACGCGACCTTTCGGCATCGAGAGTTGTTCGGGCAGGTCGGATTCGGTACGGGCGGGTGGGATTCGGACTTCGGCAACTCGATGCTGGAGATCCTGCGCGTCGTCGTGACGAACTGTGACACCGACCAGCGGTTGATTGTCGGTGGGGCAGAACAGGTTCCGCGTCGACTGTGGTCGGCCACACCGCATCGCATCGCGCACTGGCCGGTGGGGACGAGTCTGTCGTCACTGCACAGTGGTGCGCCACGCGCGGGCGTTGCCGCGATCCGACGACTCGGCCCCGACCGCATCGAGGTCACCGACCGCTGGGGCGACTCGCGGGAGTTCTCCGCCGTGGTCGCCACCTGTCAGGCGTGGCTGTTGTCGACCGAGATCGAGTGCGACGAATCGTTGTTCAGCCAGGACCTCTGGATGGCGCTCGATCGCACCCGCTACATGCAGTCGTCGAAGACATTCGTCATGGTCGACCGTCCCTTCTGGACCGACACCGACCCGGCGACCGGCCGTGACGTCCTGAGCATGACGCTCACCGATCGCCTCACCCGCGGCACCTACCTGTTCGACAACGGCCCCGACCGTCCCGGCGTCATCTGCCTCTCGTACACGTGGATGAGCGACGCGCTGAAAGTGCTGCCGCATCCAGTCGACCGCCGCGTCGAACTCTCGCTTGCGGCACTGAAGAAGATCTACCCCGACCTCGACATCGCGTCGCACATCGTCGGCCGCCCGATCACCGTCTCGTGGGAGGACGACCCCAACTTCCTCGGCGCGTTCAAGGGTGCACTGCCCGGCCACTATCGCTATAACACCCGGATGTACAACCACTTTCACGGTCAAGAGAATCTGCCCGACGCCGAGCGGGGCATCTTCATCGCGGGCGACGACGTCTCGTTCACGCCCGCATGGGTCGAGGGCGCGGTGCAGACAGGCCTCAACGCGGTCTGGGGAGTGATCACACATTTCGGCGGCGCCTCGCACCCGTCCAATCCCGGGCCGGGCGATCTGTTCGCAGAACTCGGACCCATCGACATAGGGCCGTGACCGCCGTCCCGCCATAGAAGCGCGTCCCACCGCAGAAAGAGACTTGGATGACCACCGATCGACTACGAATTGCGTTGTGGCAGTGCCACTCTGTCGCCGACGACATCGAGGGCAATCTCGACCGACTCGAGCAAGCTGCCGCGGAGGCCGCTGCACTCGACGCCGACCTGTTGATCACGCCCGAGATGTACCTGACCGGCTACAACATCGCGCCGAGCACTGCGCGACGCCTCGCCGACCCCGTCGACGGCAGGCTCGGCAACGCCGTCGGTGGCGTCGCGCGTCGCACCCGGATCGCGATCCTGTACGGATGCGCCGAACTCGACGACTCGGCCGTCTACAACACCGTGAGACTCGTCGATGCGAACGGCATTTCCCTTGCCTCGCACCGGAAGACGCATCTGTTCGGCGACGTCGACCGCGACGCCGTGACCGCGGGTATCGCCCCGCCCCCGGTGATCGACATCGGCGGCTGGAGTCTCGGTCTGCTCATCTGCTACGAGGTCGAGTTCCCAGAACTGGTGCGCGACCTCGCGGTCCGTGGCGCAGAGGTGATCTGTGTTCCCACCGCCAACATGCCCGAGTTCGACGCCGTGCAGACGGTGCTGCTCCCGGCCCGCGCCCTCGAGAACACCGTCTATGTGGCATACGCGAACTACTGCGGCGTCGAGGGCGACCTCGCATACGGTGGCCTCAGCGAAGGCATTGGCCCGGACGGTCGGGTGCTCGCGCGTGCCGAGCGCGAACCAGAACTGCTGGTCGTCGACGTCGAGCGAAAAGTGCTCGACGACGCGCGCGAGCGATTCACTTACCTGGACGACAGACGCTCAGATTTGTTGTCGTAACGCGAGGCGTCTCGGGCGCGACACATCATCCGTTGATTTCAATATGAAGTTTGGTTCAGCAATTATTCAGTCCTCGCATCTGCGCAGGTCGAAGGCCCTCTGTGAGACGCTTGGACGAATGTGTCGACAGTCACGTCGGGATGTGGACATGACCTACGGCCGTGTTCTACCGTTACCTACGGGTCAGTAAGCTACCGGCTGGTAGCGATGCTTTTGGGGTCACTTTCACCACGACGGTGTTCGCTAAAGCGTGCGCTCTGCTCGGCGGTGGTGACCCCTTTTTCATGCTGATCTGTCATCCGATCGAGTGTCGACGAAGGGGGCGGGTTCATGACCGAGACGGCTACGGATATCGGAGTGTCCACACATACAGGACAGGTGCGTTCGAGGGGTTCGCGCTCGTCCGAAGCGCAGCGGCAGGGACGAGGTGCGCGACGACAGCAACGCGCGCGCGCCTTCCTGCGGCCTGCGGTGTTGATCGAGGCGATCGAGGTCGAAAAGCTCATCGTCATACCCGGACTCGACGTTCTGCTCGCTGAGCCGGAACGCTTCGGACTGATCAACGAGACGTCGGCAGCGTTGCGTCAGGCGGTCGACCGGCACGAGACCGCGGTCGACGTGCTGATCGGCATGCTCATCGATTCGATCGGCGACGACGAGAGTGCCGCAGACCAACTCAACAGTGCTCCCGTGGTGCTGCCGGTTCGGGCATTGCAGAGCATCGTCGACGACTACCGGGACAGCAACGACGTCGCGAAGGTCGACGTGGTGCGGCTGGCCTTCCTCTTTGTTGCGGTTCATGCACTCACCGACCCGACGAACTGTGCGACGGCCTCCCGCAACCTCAACCTCGTGCCGCCGCCACTGCACCGCGACCGCGCTGTGCTCGGGCGGGTCATGGCCCACGCCCTGCCCACCTTCACAGCACGCGACCGCGACCTGTTCGCCGTGTACGTCAGCAAGGCGAGCGCGTTCTTCGCCGTCCCGGCTCCGGCATCGCCGACGTCCGAGGACGACGGTGCCACCGACCTCGCGATTGTCCGCTACAACGCCCACGCCCTGCGCACCAGTTGCCAGCACGTCGGGCTGGGCGGCAACGCTGTCCGCGTCGCCGGCTTGGGCTGACCAGCAGCGAACGTTTCGCGGCGCGGTGCGCAGCGCGACCGTAGGCTTTGACGTGTGAGCACCGACCGGCCGCAACGCTTCCGGTGGCTCCTGCACTTCGATCTCGACCAGTTCCAGGTCTCGGTCGAGCGTCTGCGGAGTCCCGAGCTCGCCGACGTCGCGCTCATCGTCGGTGGTAACGGCGACCCGTCGGAACCGCGCAAGGTCGTGACATGTGCGTCGTACGAGGCTCGCGCGCACGGCGTCCGCGCGGGCATGCCCCTGCGCGCCGCGCACCGCAAGCTACCCGACGCCGTGTTCATCCCCCTCGACACCGAGGCATACGACGCCGCGTCGGCGGAGGTCATGGACACGATCCGCGGACTCGGGTATCCGGTCGAGGTGTGGGGCTGGGACGAGGCATACGTGGGCGTCGAAAGAGAGGGCATCGAAAGAGAGGGCGTCGAAAGAGAGGGCGTCGACGACGCCGCGATCACCGAGATCGCCACCCGCATGCGCACCGCGGTTCTCGGCGCAACTGGTCTCGACTCGTCTGTGGGGATCAGCGACAACAAACAGCGGGCGAAGATGGCCACCGAGTTCGCGAAGAAGCCCGACCGTCTGCCCCCGCGAGACCCCGCAGGCGTCTCGACCTTCCTGCCGGTGCAACCGTTGCCCGACAAGGTCTTTCTGCTCGACGACCGCAACTGGATAGAACTGATGGGGCAGCGTCCCACCAGGGATCTATGGAGTGTCGGACCCAAAACCGCGCAGAAACTCAGCGCCAACGACATCGACACCGTCGACGACTTGATCGCGACACCCCGCGACGACCTCATCTCCACATTCGGTCCGCACCAGGGCAATTGGCTCTACGTGCTGTGCCGGGGCCATGGCGACTCGACGATCACCGCAGAACCGTGGGAGGCGCGCTCGCACTCCAAGTCACGGACCTTCCCGGCCGATCTGACATCGGTGGACGAAAAACACTCTGCGGCGCAACAGTTGACACGAGAACTGCTCGACCAGGTGATCGACGAAGACCGCGTGCCGTTCCGGATCGCGGTCACCGTGCGGACGTCGACCTTCTACACCAGGACCAAGTCGCGCAAACTCGCCGCACCCACCGTCGACATCGCAGAACTCACGCCGGTCGTTCTCGACCTCCTCGACCGCTTCGACGCCGACCGCCCCGTGCGACTGCTCGGAGTACGCATGGATCTCGTACCCCTCGACGCTCAGCCCACTGTCGACACCGATCTCGACGTCGAGGTGACCTGATGCAGCAGAACAGAATTCGCTCAGTGTGGCCGGCCATCATGGTGACGTTGACAGCCGTGCTCGCACTCGTGCTCGGCCCGGCATCGGCGCACGCCGCGCCCCGGCTCCCCGTCACCTACAACTTTCTCGACGGCGCACGCGCAGAGCTCGCTCACCCGGGTGGCTCACTGCCGGGCACCAACGACTTCTCGTGCCGTCCGACGCCGCGCCATCCCCGACCGGTCGTCCTCGTACACGGCAGTGGTGGTGGGCAGCAGACGAATTGGGCGACGCTCGCACCCGTGTTGGCCAACGAGGGCTACTGTGTCTTCGCCCCGACATACGGAGCCTTGTCGACGCAATGGCCCGCATCGGCGCTCGGTGGCCTCGGCCCCAAAGAAGACAGCGCATGGCAACTCGCGTCGTTCATGTCGAAGGTCATGGCTGCGACGCACAGCGACCAGGTCGACGTCGTCGGGCATTCACTCGGCACCGAGATCCCCACCTATTGGATGAAGTACCTCGGCGGACGCGGCCATGTGGCGCACTACATCTCACTCGCCCCGTACTGGCGCCAGGGACCCGACGACGACGATGCGCGCGGTGAGGCGGTGGCCGAGTTCCGACGAGCACTCGGTGTTCCGACACCGAAACGCCCGAACTGCCCCGACTGTGTTGCGCCGCCCCGCGATCTGGACTTCAACCACGCCGTGCGACAGCCGACTCCCTACCTTCCCGGAGTGAGCTACACGAACATCGTCACCAGATTCGACGACATCGTCACGCCCTACTGGGTGGGAATTCTGCCGGGCGGTCCCGGGACGTCGGTACGCAACATCGAGTTGCAGGACGGGTGCGACCGCGACTTCGCCGACCATCTGTCGATCGTGTCCGACCGTCGAGCGGTCGCGCACGTCCTCAACGCGCTCGACCCCGCACATCCGCGTCCGGTGCCGTGCGTGTTCGTGCCACCCATCACAGGTGGCTAGCCCGCAGGGGAGACCCGATCGTTCGCGACATGTTCGCGGGCATGGGTGATCGCGTCGTCGAGGTTGGTCATCAGATGATTTTCGTGACGGAGTTCGTCGATCACCCCGACGCCTTCGAGCAGCTTGAGATGGTCGTCCTGCACGCCCTTGATGATGACGGTGATGCCGCGGCCCTCGAGGTCGGAGACGATCTCTGCGAGCGTGTGGGCCCCTGTCGCGTCGAGCATCCCGAGATGCGACATCCGGATGATCACCACCCGTACCGTGGCGTCGGAGTGGGCGCCGGACGAGATGGCCGTCGAGATGCGTTCTGCCGCACCGAAGAACATCGCTCCGTCGAGTCGGAGCAGTGCGATGGCCTCATCGCCCGGTTGTGCTGGTCCCGGTAGCTCTTCGCGCGTCACACTCGACCGCTTCGCGACCTGCCGCAGTGCGAAGAACGCTGCGACGACAATGCCGATCTGTACCGCCTCGATGAGGTCGAAGCACACGGTGATGACTGCCGTCACCGCGAAGATGAGAGCGTCGGATCGGGTGGAACGCATGATCTTTCGGACCGTCGACGACGAGATCATCCGAAAGCACGTCACCATGAGCACACCCGATAGCGCGGCCAGCGGGATCTGTGAGACGGGACCCGTTGCAAGGTACACCACACCGAGAAGGAACACGGAGTGCACGATGGCCGACACACGTGTGCGTGCTCCCGAACGCACGTTGACCGCGGTCCGCGCGATCGCTCCGGTCGCGGGCATGCCGCCGAACATCCCCGACGCCACGGACGCGAGTCCCTGGCCGGTGAGTTCGCGGTCGGGATCGTATGGGCCGGTCGGCGACATCGTTGCGGCGACCCGTGCTGACAGCAGCGACTCGATCGCCGCGAGCGCTGCGATGGCAACAGCAGCTCCTGCAAGGGATTTCATGGTCGAGACGTCGAGGTGGGGTAGCGCGGGTGCAGGCAGATGTGAGGGGAGTTCGCCGATTCGACGCACCCCCAGGTGCATGAACCCGACGATCACGGTCACCAGGATGACGGCGGTCAACGACTCGGGAATGCTCCGATGGATGCGCGGCAACCCGACCATCAGCACGGCGATCACGGCGACGATTCCGAGGGTTTGGAGCGCGACGCTCCAGTCGGCATGCGTGACAACGTGAATGGCTGCCGGAAGGGTGCGTTCACCCTTCGGTGCGTCGGCGCCGAACGCGGCGGGAACCTGCTGCAAGAAGATGATCACGGCGATGCCGAGTGTGAACCCCTCGATCACCGGCCACGGAATGAACGTGACAGCCCGTCCGAGGCCGACGGCTCCCGCGATCAGCACGATGAGTCCGGCCATCACCGTGACCAACGCGATCGATGAGATCCCGTGCGCCGCAACGATCGGCGCGAGGATCACGGCCATCGCACCCGTAGGGCCGGAGACCTGTACGTGCGAACCGCCGAAGATCGCGGCGACGAGGCCTGCGACGACAGCGGTGATCAGGCCCGCGGCCGCTCCGACGCCCGAACTGATACCGAAGGCAAGGGCCAGCGGGAGTGCGACGACGCCGACCGTGATACCGGCGACGACGTCGGACTTCCAAGAACGACGTAGTCCGGCGTAGTCGCCGGTGGTGGGGATGAGTCGCAGCATGCGGCGCGGGGCGATCGCATGCAGCCACGCTGAGCTTCGGCGCCTCGGCCCTGTGGCCGTCGCGCTCACTGTGCGACGACGGGCGGGAGCGCAGCCATCGAATCGAGTTGGTCGCGTTCAGCACCGAGCGTGTCGGCGAGGAAGCCGCGCGCGGTCACGAGAAGGTCCGCGACCTTGGGGTTCGCCAGGCTATAGAAGACAGCGTTGCCGACGCGTTCGCTGTGCACCACGCGATGCCGCTTCAGGACGGCAAGGTGCTGCGACATCGTCGTCGGTTCGAGCCCCGTGATGGTGAGCAGTTCGCTGACGGGCGTCGGCCCACCGTTGGAGCTGAGCACCTCGAGCACGCGGATCCGAACCGGGTGTGCGAGTCCCTTGAACAGATTTGCCTTGATTTCGTAGAGCGGTTGCGGCCAGTTGGTCGTCATCTGCCGACCTCCTCGGTGATTGATGTGGGCGATGAAATGATGGATTGATAAATTGCGCAATCCATTGATAGCACTTCTGGCATCTCGGGTCGAGTCAGGTGTGACGTACTACGCCTCGGCGCGCGGTATCCGGACGCCGAGGAGTTCGGCATCGGGATCGGCGTCCAGGCCCAGGCGATCCCAGTCGAGGGTCACCGCTACCACGGCGTATGCCGAGGTCGGGAACCGTTCGATGTATCCATCCGGGTCGAGGGTGAGTGCCGTCTTCGGCATGCCCGGTTCGTGTCCGACGACGAGAACGGTCGACGCATCGGCCGGCGCGTACACACGCACGACCTCCAGGATGTCGACGGGTGATCCGCCGTAGATTTCGTCGAGGAAGGTCGTCGGCGCGCTGATGCCGGTGCGCTCGAGCGTCTCGCGTGTGCGTGTCGCGGTCGAGCAGAGCACGGCGTCGACTCGGAGATCCTCTGAGCGAATCCACTCGCCTGCGAGCGCTGCTTCTCGACGGCCGCGGTCGGCGAGCGGGCGGTCGTGGTCGGCGACACCCGGCGGGTAACCGGACTTGCCGTGACGCATCAGTACCAGCGTGCGGGGTGCTGCGCTCATGCGATGTTCCGCGAGCGGCCTGCGCCGTGATCGCCGCGCTGGCGGGCGTCGGCGATACGCAGCACCGTGACCGTGGCTCGCCACGCCGCGGACTCTTGCCGACAGAACTGCGCGTGGTCGTTGTCGCCCGTTGTCGACGCCTCATCGGCCTGGGCCTCGAACTCGTAGGCCTCGTCGAGGCAGTCGGCGATGATCGACAGGACGGTCGTGTGGTCGGTGTGCGCGGCGTCGAGGACCTTCGTGATCGTCTCGGCGTCGAGGGTTGCGAGTTGCTCGAGTTCGGTTCGGAACCACGCGATCGCGCGTGCGTCGTCGTGCCCGGAAGTGCCGTGATGTGTGCCCCGCATCTCTTCAGATTAGTGGGGGACACCGACGCAAAGCCGCTACGACACCGTTAGCCTGGATTTCGTGCATTCCTGGCTTCCCGCGCTGCTGGCTACTGCCGCAGCACTCCTCATCGCCGGGGGTACGGTGCTCCGGCAGCGTGCCTCTCGGGCGTCGGGGGCCATCACGCCGGGCTGGTGGCTCGGAGCGGCGATCGCGATCGCCGGGTTCGCGCTCCAGGCGTCGGCTCTCGGATTGGGGTCGATACTGCTGGTCCAGCCGCTCGTCGTGCTGGCGGTGTTGTTCGCGTTGCCGCTCGAAGCGTGGGCCGACCATCGGCATCCGCAGGCCAAGGAGTGGGCCTGGGGTGCGATTCTCGTCGGCTGTGTCGCGACCTTCCTGCTCATCTCGCGCCCCGAGCCGTCGCTTCGACGACCCAACGACATGGTCGTGTGGGGGGCCGTCGCGGCGGTCGCGGCGGTCGTCGTCGGATGTGTCGTCCTTGCCGAGCGATCCACCCCGCACTACCGGGCACTGTTCTACGGACTGGCCGCGGGGACGCTGTTCGGAGTGTCGGCGCTCCTGGTCAAGACGGTGGTGTACCAGGCGATTCACCACGGCATCCACACCTTCGCCAAGCCCGAGATCTACCTGCTGGTTCTGGTGGCGACCGGAGCCGTGGTGGCCCAGCAGAAGGGGTTCGGCGCGGGCGACCTGCAGACGTCGTTCCCGGCCATGAACGTGATGGAACCCGCGGTGGCGATGGCCCTCGGCGTGGTGCTCCTCGGTGAGAATCTCAAGGTGTCGGTGCCCACCGCGCTGTTCCTCGGGATCGTGCTCGCCGCGATGGTCCGATCCGTCGTCGAGCTCGCGAAATCGTCGGCGGTGCGAGGCGAAGAACGCGAGGCGCAACTGCGTGACTCGGCACCCTCGCCGATCCGCAGGGTCGCCTGACGGGAGTCGACGACGCCGCGGGCCCGGGGACGTTCAGGCGTCGACGGACTCGATCACGTTCGCGATGCTCTGCGCCCATTCGGTTGCGGCCTTCGCAGGCTTGATCGACGACGAGTTGTCGTGGCGGTGATGTTCTCCGACCTGGGTCGCTCCGTGGCGGGTGAGGAGCTCGGCCATGAGCTCACCGCCGCGGTTGAAGGTCTCGCCGTAGATGGTGTCGCCGAGTCCGAACACGCCGAACCGCACGCCGGACAGGTCCGGGGTGGTTTCGGTGATCTCTTCGGCGAAGGGCTCGGCACCCGTCGGCAGTTCGCCCTCGCCGTAGGTCGAGCAGACGACGACGAGGAAGTCGTCGGGGTCGAGATCCTCGACGGCGAACTCGCTCATGTCGTAGATCGACGGATCGTGCTCGGCAGCCAGGACATCGGCGATGGCGTCGGCCACGAGCTCTCCGTTGCCGGTCTCGGTGCCGTAGAGGATGACGACGGACACGATCTACTCCCTTGATTCTTCGCGTGATGGATGTGGGCGCGGTCGACGGGCGATCGCAACCAAACGAAGGCTACCCTAACTGGCCACTTGGGCGCACCGGAGCCTTCTTCGACTCCTTCGTCGGAAGGCGTTTACGAAATTACTTGGATGTCCTAGTATGTGTGGGTACAGGGTCTGATGGCTCACATCTCCCGGCCCCATAAGCGTCACGACACTCGACGTCCACAATCCGAACCTCCACAACCCAGAACAGGTGATCACCGGTGACCGCTGATGTATCCGTACCGTCCATTCCGCACTACCTCAACGGTGCGCGCGTCGAGGTGACAGATGGACGTCACGCCGACGTCTTCAACCCCAGCACCGGCGCGGTCCAGGCCTCCGTTCCCCTCGCGAGCACCGACGACGTCGCCGCCGCTGTCGCAACCGCCGTCGAGGCGCAGAAGGAGTGGGCCGCGTGGAACCCGCAGCGTCGCGCCCGCGTGTTGATGCGCTTCGTCGACCTGGTCAATCAGAACGCCGACGAGATCGCGACGACGCTCTCGCTCGAACACGGCAAGACGCACGCCGACGCCCTCGGTGACATCCAGCGCGGCGTCGAGGTCATCGAATTCGCCATCGGCATACCGCATTTGATCAAGGGTGAGTTCACCGAGGGTGCCGGCTCGGGCATCGACGTGCACTCGATCCGCCAGCCCCTCGGCGTGGTCGCGGGCATCACCCCGTTCAACTTCCCGGCCATGATCCCGTTGTGGAAGGCCGGGCCGGCACTCGCATGCGGCAACGCCTTCATCCTCAAGCCGAGTGAGCGTGACCCGTCGGTTCCGGTGCGTCTCGCCGAATTGTTCACGCAGGCAGGTCTTCCCGACGGCGTGTTCCAGGTGGTGCACGGCGACAAGGAGGCCGTCGACGCGCTGCTGAACCACCCGGAGGTGAAGGCGCTCGGCTTCGTCGGTAGCTCCGACATCGCGCAGTACATCTACTCGACCGCCGCCGCGAACGGCAAGCGCTCGCAGTGTTTCGGTGGCGCCAAGAACCACATGATCATCATGCCCGACGCCAATCTCGACCAGGCAGCCGACGCACTGATCGGGGCAGGCTACGGCAGTGCGGGCGAGCGATGCATGGCGATCAGTGTTGCCGTTCCGGTAGGGGAGCAGACCGCAGAACGGTTGCGCGCCAAGCTGATCGACAAGGTCAACGCACTGCGCGTCGGCCACAGTCTCGATCCCAAGGCCGACTACGGCCCACTGGTCACGGCGGCGGCACTCGAGCGCGTCAAGGGCTACATCGGCAAGGGCGTCGAGGAGGGCGCAGAGCTCGTCATCGACGGCCGCGACCGCAGCAGCGATGAACAGACGTATGGCGACGACGATCTGTCGAACGGCTTCTTCATCGGCCCGACGCTCTTCGATCACGTCACCAAGGACATGTCGATCTACACCGACGAGATCTTCGGTCCGGTGCTCTCGATCGTGCGCGCCGGCGACTACGAGGAGGCACTCGCTCTCGCGTCGGATCACCAGTACGGCAACGGTGTTGCGATCTTCACCCAGGATGGCGACGCCGCCCGCGACTTCACCGCGCGTGTCGACGTCGGCATGGTCGGCGTCAACGTGCCGATCCCGGTTCCGGTGGCCTACTACACCTTTGGCGGTTGGAAGCGTTCCGGATTCGGCGACCTCAACCAGCACGGACCTAGCTCGATCCAGTTCTACACCAAGACCAAGACCGTCACGTCGCGCTGGCCGTCGGGCGTCAAGGACGGGGCAGAGTTCGTCATCCCGACGATGGACTGAGGGCGATGACCACCACCGCTCCGGCCGGAACCGCGGTCGGTCTCGACGACGACGAGCGCGTCATCGTCGAGACCGCCGCGGCGTTCGCGGCCAAAAGGCTTGCGCCACATGCCCTCGAGTGGGACTCGACCAATCACTTCCCGGTCGAGGAGTTGCGTGAGGCGGCTCAACTCGGGATGGGCGCCATCTACTGCTCCGAGGATGTCGGCGGAAGCGGACTGCGTCGACTCGACGGAGTGCGGATCTTCGAGCAGCTCGCCTACGCCGACCCGGCGGTCGCCGCATTCCTCTCGATCCACAACATGTGCACGTGGATGGTCGACAGCTACGGCACCGATGAGCAACGCGCGCACTGGATTCCACGCCTGGCGAGCATGGAGACCATCGCGAGCTACTGTCTGACAGAGCCGGGTGCCGGTTCCGACGCTGCGGCGCTGTCGACCCGCGCGGAGAAGGTCGGCGACCACTATGTGCTGTCCGGCGTCAAGCAGTTCATCTCCGGAGCCGGGTCGTCGGATCTGTATGTCGTCATGGCGCGCACGGGTGGCGACGGACCGAAGGGCATCTCGACGTTCCTCGTCGAAAAGGCTTCCGACGGGCTGAGTTTCGGCGCGCAGGAACACAAGATGGGGTGGCACGCGCAACCTACCGCGCAGGTCATCCTCGACGAGGTGCGTGTCCCCGCCACCAACCTGCTCGGTGAGCAGGAGGGCATCGGCTTCGGGATCGCGATGAACGGGCTCAATGGGGGAAGACTCAACATCGCGGCGTCGTCTCTCGGTGGTGCCCAGGCTGCTTTCGACAAAGCGGCGTCGTACGTCGCGTCGCGAAAGGCGTTCGGGAACAACCTGATCGACGAGCCGACGATCCGCTTCACCCTTGCCGACATGGCCACCTCGCTGCAGACCTCGCGCCTGATGCTGTGGCACGCGGCGTCGTCTCTCGACGCGAATGCGCCCGACAAGGTGGAGCAGTGCGCAATGGCGAAGCGATATGTCACCGACGCCTGTTACACCGTCGCCGACCAGGCGCTGCAGCTCCACGGCGGCTACGGCTACCTCACCGAGTACGGCATCGAGAAAATCGTCCGCGATCTGCGCGTGCACCGCATACTCGAGGGGACCAACGAGATCATGCGCGTCGTCGTGGGTCGGTCGGTGGCCGCACGGTTCCGCGAGTCCTGACCAACTCCACCTGACCACACACACTTCAACACAGGGAGAATCGACAATGACGACGATCGCCTTTCTCGGACTCGGCAACATGGGCGGCCCCATGGCCGCCAACCTCGTCAAGGCCGGACACACCGTGCACGGGTACGACCCCGTTCCCGAAGCGGTCAAAACCGCCGAAGCCGCAGGCGTGCAGACTTTTCCGACGGCGGTCGAAGCGGTCGCCATCGCCGAGGTCGTGATCACGATGCTCCCGAGCGGAGCCATCGTCAAGAAGCTCTACGACGAGATCCTCCCCGCCACCGCCACGGGCGCGCTACTCATCGACAGCTCGACGATCTCCGTCGCCGATGCACGCGAAATCAATTCGCGCGCAGCAGATCACGGGTTCGCACAGGTCGACGCCCCGGTCTCGGGCGGCGTGAAGGGCGCGGTCGCCGGCACGCTGGCGTTCATGGTCGGCGGCACCGAGGAAGCGTTCGTCGCCGCACGGCCGACGCTGGAACCGATGGCGGGCAAGATCATTCACTGCGGCGACTCCGGAGCGGGTCAGGCGGCGAAGGTGTGCAACAACATGCTGCTCGCCGTCCAGCAGATCGCGGTCGGCGAGGCGTTCGTGCTGGCCGAGAAGCTCGGCTTGTCCGACGACGCGCTCTACGACGTGGTCACCGGCGCGACCGGAAACTGCTGGGCCATCGAGACGAACTGCCCGGTCCCGGGCCCGCAGCCGACGTCGCCCGCGAACAACGACTTCAGGCCGGGCTTCGCCACCGCGCTGATGAACAAGGACCTCGGCCTCGCGCTCGACGCCATCGCCGACACCGGTTCGCGCGCGCCACTCGGCGAGCACGCCGCCGCCCTCTACCGCGCCTTCGCCGAACAGCACTCCGACCTGGACTTCTCGGCGATCATCACGACCCTGCGCTGAGCGCACTACCCGCTGGTCGAGCTTGTCGAGACCACCCGCTGGTCGAGCCCGACCCCGCTGGTCGAGCCTGTCGAGACCACCAGCCGCCCGAGCTCCTACTCGATGGTCGAGCTCGACCCGCTGGTCGAGCTGAACCCGCCGGTCGAGCCCACCCGCTGGTCGAGCTTGTCGAGACCACCCGCCGCCCGGGCTGAACCCCCGCTGGTCGAGCTCGACCCGCTGCTTGAGCTTGTCGAGACCACGCCGTCGGCGGCGCAACCCGCTACGGCCGCGGATCAGTATGACGCGCAGCCCGAAATGTGTGTCGTATCGGAAGATGTGGGTGCTGCAGCACACAGATCCTTCGGTTCGACACACATCTAGCCCGGCCGGGCTGCTGGCGTGCATACGGGTCGCAAGGTCTAGCTGGAGCCGGGGTGCGTACACAATCGTGACGTGAGCGGGGCGCCGAGGAGATTATTGTCTTGGCGTCGCGCTGACGACCGAGTTGTGTACGCGCTGTGCGGGTGTGGTGTTTGGTGGGCGTTGGGCAAGGTGGCGCGGGCCCCGACCAGCGGAGCACCCGGGTCGAGAGCACTGGGCCCGGTGGGTGATCTCGACAGGCTCGATCAGCGGGTGGGCTCGATCGGCGGGGTGGGGCTCGATCGGCGGCCGAACGGCTTCGCGGCGGAGGGCGACTACCTGATCGACGTCGCGTTTCCCGCCGCGATGCTCGCCGTCGAGATCGACGCTTCGCATACCACCGGGATGCCACGGCTTTTCAGCATGACCGCACTCGACGCAACACCCTGATCGGGACGCGATCCAGGTGCGGGGCGATCCAGGCTCAGAAGTCGCCTGCGTTGTGGCGCAGCTCGTGGATCGCGTCGACGAGGCCGCTGATCTGGTCCGAGGTCATTCCCACATCGGCGAACACCTCGCGGTTGAGCGTCGCGGTGGCGTCTTCGACCGTCGAGCGGCCCAGGTCGGTGATCTCGACGAGCGTGGTGCGGCCGTCGGTGGGGTGGGGGAGGCGTCGAACGAGTTGCGCCTCCTCGAGGCGTCGAATCGCATGGGTGACGCTGGTGACGTGCACCTGTAGGCGGTCGCTGGCCTTGGTGATCGGCAGTGCACCGTTGCGCGAAAAGGCAAGCAGCCGAAGTAATTCGTAGCGCGAGAAGGTCAGATCGTAAGGGCGGAGCGACGATTCGACGCGGGCCAGCAGGATCTGGTGGGCCCGCATCACGGACGTCACCGCGACCATCCCGTCTGCGACGTCGCCCCAGCCGGCCGACGTCCAATTGGCCTTCGCCTCGGCGATCGGGTCGAACTCCATGCTGTGCCCTGCCATGGCTGTCAGCCTATCTGCCGTCGACGCCGCCGGATGCCGCCCGGGGCTCCGCGCGTCTGCACTGCCGATCGAGCCGACGCTCCCGAGCGTCAGTCGCGGCTGCGGTGCGTGAGCAGCATCTCGATCGCGCCCACAATCGTGTCGACGAGGTCGGCGGCGGTGCGGCCGTCGAGTTCGTCGCGTTGCTCGTCGGAGCGGAGCATGATCATCGATTCGACGAGGCGGAAGGGGAGCAGGCTGCGGGTGTCTGTGGGGTCGTCGAGTACAGCCGCGGCGAGGGTTTCGTAGGCGGCGGCGAGTTCGCTTCGCGCTGTGCGGAATTGGGCGTAACGGTCGTCGCCCACCTCCGGGAGCAGGTACAGCGAGCCGAGGTTCCAGCGTTCGTCGACGAGCTGTGTGGCGTCGAATCGTGCGAGGTCGAGGAGTCGGTCGAGGGGTGCGCGGTCGTCGTCGAGCAGTTCTCTTGCGCGCTCGAGAGATCCGACGACGGTGGCGTCGAGCAGTGCGGCGAGAATGTCGTCCTTGTTCTTGAAGTAGTGGTACATCGACGCCTGGCGGATGCCGACGGCCTCGGCGATCATGCGTGTCGACGTCCCGGTGTAACCGTGGCGGCAGAAGAGTTCGGCTGCGGCGTCGAGGATTTCCTCACGCGCGGTGGCGCCCCGCCTGCGCTGTTCGACGAGGCGCGGTCGGCCGGGGCCTGGCGCCACTCGGCCTTGCCGGGACGCAGTACTCATCTGGAAGCTCTTTCATTCGTGCCGAGGCGTGGGTTGCGGCGATAGCGTCATCGAGTCTAGTCCGACCGATTCGCGGGAATTTCGCGATCTGAGCCCGCCGCAACGCGTGGGGTCGAAGCGACCTGGACCTCGTAACACGCTCGTAGCGTGAGTTTCCATCCCCGCAACATATCTGTCACCCGATAGAAAAAGCTCGGGCGTTATCTATCAACTGGCAGATAAACCCGCTCAATGTGGAGCCTCACCTCGAAGGAACTGACGATGACCTCCACCGCACAACCCGACTCCAAGGCTCCCGCCGGCACCTCGCCTACGAGCGACGTCGACGACGCCGACTCACTCGCCCAACTCGGCTACAAGCAGGAGTTGCACCGCGGCATCGGAGGATATGCCGCATTCGCCTCCGGCTTCTCGTTCGTCTCGATCCTCACCACCGTGTTCGCGCTGTTCGCGCTCGGCTTCGGTCTGGGCGGTCCCGCGTTCTTCTGGACCTGGCCGATCGTCTTCGTGTGCCAATTCTGCGTGTGCCTCGTCTTCGCGGAGCTCTCCGGGAAGTTCCCCGTCGCCGGAGCCGTCTACCAATGGTCTCGACGACTCGCCGGTGACGGAGTCGGCTGGTTCGCCGGTTGGTTCATGCTCGTCGGTTACATCGTCAGTGTCGCGGCACTGGCCATCGCGATGCAGAGCGTGCTTCCCGAGATCTGGTCGGGCTTCCAATTCGTCGGCGACGACACAAGTCTCACGTCCGTCTCGGGTGCTACGAATGCGATCATCCTGGGCACCATCACGATCATCGGCTGCACGATCATCAGCGGCGTCGGCGTGAGCTTCATGGGCAAGATCACCGTCACGGGCGTGACCATCGAGATCATCGGCGTCGTGGCGCTCGTCGTCGCGATGTTCATCAAGGCGGAACGCTCACCCGCGGCGGCGATCGCGAACACCGGAGAACACGGACAGGGACTCGGCTACTTCCCGGCCTTCCTCGCTTCGATGCTCATGGCCTGCTACGTGATGTACGGATTCGACAGCGCTGCAGAGCTTTCCGAAGAGACCAAAGATCCTCGACGCACCGCGCCGAAGGCGATCATCAACGCGCTGCTCGTCTCGTTCGTCGGCGGAGGTCTGATGATCATCGGTGCGCTCATGGCCGCTCCGTCACTCGGTGCGCCGGAACTCTCCGCTCAGGGAATCGCCTGGGTCATCACCTCGCAACTCAACACCGTCCTCGGTAAGGCGCTGCTGATCATCGTCGCGATCTCGATCTTCTCCGCGACTCTCGCCATTCAGGCGTCGGCATCCCGAGTGATGTTCTCGATGGCACGCGACAATCGCCTCCCCTTCGGTTCAGCACTGGCAAAGGTCAACCCGCGCACCGGAACTCCCGTCATCACCGGCATCGTCGTCTCGGCGTTGGCGATTCTGATCTTGCTCGTCAACCTCGGGCAGGCGGGCGTCTTCGCTGCGATCACCAGCGTGTCGGTGGTCATCGTGTACCTCGCCTACCTGATGGTCACGGTGCCCGCACTCATCCATCGCCTGCGCGGAACCGAATTGAGCCACGGCCGACCGGTTTTCGGCCTCGGCAAGCGGGGCATCCCGGTCAACATCATCGCCGTCGTCATGGGTGGCCTGCTGATGGTGAACATCGCCTGGCCTCGCGCGGAGGTCTACGACCCCGACGGCGGCAACTGGGTACTGCAGTACTTCGCGATCCTCTTCGTCGCGGCGACGCTGATCGTCGGATTCCTCGCGTACCTCAAGGTCAAGGGACAGCCGGGAGCGCCGGAACCCGAAGACGCACTAGTCGGACGCAAGCGCTCGTAGCGATTGCCGCAATATCGATCAACTGATCGGTTTGTCAACCGAGCGACGACGCCCTGCCGGACCGTATCGAGTCCGTGCAGCCGACCACCGGGACGACCCGGAACCTCGCCAGCTCATTCTCGAAGGACGTCGACATGACCACCTCGACCACCACCTCTACATCCTCCACCGCCGGTGCTCGCGCGCATGCTCGTGCACAGGCGGGAGCCATCACCGACTCCATGCCCGTGGTGCCCGCCACCGACTGGCCGACGACGATCACCGACGTCGACTCGTCGACGCTCACCTGGGCCGAGACGGTTCCAGGCGGCAGGTACACCACCAAGGTACTCGCCCGCGGGACCCGAATCCGATTGCGCGACATCACCGGTGACGCGTGTGCACACCTGCTCCTGTGGCGCGTCGACGCCCCGTGGGAGCGCCTGAACGTCGCCGACACCGTCAAGGTGCCCTGGCAGGCCTACCTCACCACCGGTCACCCGCTGCTGAGCGATCAGGGCAGGGTGCTCGCCACCATCGTCGATGACACCAGCGCGAACCACGACGCGCTCACGGGCACAACCACACTCGCCGACAACGCCGCCAAATACGGCCACGGAGAGGCATATTCGACGACTCCCGCGGGGCGTGAGCTTCTCAAGCTGGCTGCGGCCAAGAACGGATTGACGCCCACCGATGTGGCGCCATCGCTCTCGCTCTTCGAGGGAGTGAAGGTCGACGACGAGGGATCGTTCGAGTTCCAGGGGAGCGCGGGCGCAGACAAGAGCGTCGACCTGCTTCTGCACCTACCGTGCATCGTGGCGATCGCCAATACCGCGCACCCGCTGGACCCCAGCGCGGAGTTCCGTTCGGGGCCTCTCGAAGTGCTCGCCTGGCGTGCCACCGACGACCTCGACGCGCTGCTTGCCGGCGTGGCCGACCGCGACCCCGAATACCAGCGAGCCGTCGCCAACAGCGAAGACGTGTACGGCGCGACGCGCTTCTGACGCGAAGTGGTTTCGACTCGGGTGCTCGCTGCGCTCGCGCCCGCTCAACCAGCGGGAGGCTCGCGCCCGGCTCAACCGGCGGAACACCAGTGGTTTCGACTCGGGTGCTCGCTGCGCTCGCGCCCGGCTCAACCAGCGGGAGGCTGGCGCCCGGCTCAACCAGCGGAACCGTTGAGCAGCGCCGAGAGCGAGCCGGTTCCCGCTGGTTGAGCAGCCGCGAGGAACGAGCGGCGTGTCGAAACCACCACCCCACCCCCGAACTCAACACATCCGAACGCAAGGACCAATCATGACCACCACGATCAATCCCACCACCGCCCCGGCGGCCGACCTCGCGCTCGTGCCCGGCGACGTCATCTACGACGGCATCGTCGCGGAGCGCGCTCCCTGGTCGGAAGTCGTTGCCGCGGGCGACGTTGCGACCATCGTCGACCTCCACGGCAACCAGGCCGTCGACACGCTGTTCTACGGCGGTCACGACCACTCGATCCGCTACTCGGCGCAGACAACCATTGCCGCGCAGGGGAATATCTTCCTGACCACCGGCACGGTCATCCGCGACCAGGAGTCGCAGCCGATGATGACGATCGTCGCCGACGAGGTCGGCAATCACGACACCCTCGGCGGTGCGTGCTCGCAGGAGTCCAACACGCTGCGCTACGGCCACCACACCAAGCATCAGCACGCGTGTGTCGAGAACTTCCTCATCGGCGGCTCACGTCACGGCCTCGGCAAGCGAGATCTCGTCGGGAACGTCAACTTCTTCATGAACGTGCCCGTCGACCCCGACGGTGCACTCGGAATCGTCGACGGCCTGTCCGCACCGGGCAAGCGCCTCGCACTGCGCGCCGAGGTCGACACCCTCGTGCTCGTGTCCAACTGCCCCCAGATCAACAACCCCTGCAACGGATTCGAGCCGACTGCCGTCCGCGTGATCGTCACGCGGCCGCGGGGCTGACCGAGTACCGACCGCCAGGAGACGAGATGAACAGCCAGACAACACAGTTCGACGGCGTCGACGTGCTACGCGCCGGACCCATGACCACCATCCAGGATTGGCCCGGCCGCGTCGGTTACTGGAAGGTCGGGGTCCCGCCGTCGGGTCCGATGGACGACCTGTCCTTCCGGCTCGCCAACATGGCCGTCGGAAATCCGGTCGACGCCGCGGGGCTCGAAGTGACGATGCTCGGACCGCGCCTGCGCTTCTCGACGTCGGCAACGGTTGCCGTGACCGGCGCTCCGGTCGCGTTGACCCTCGACGGAGTCGTTGTGCCCCAATGGGTCCCGCTCACAGTGCCGGCGGGCGGTGTGCTCGACGTCGGAGCCGTCGGCTCGCTCGGACTTCGCGTGTACATCGCGATCTCCGGGGGTGTCGAGGCCGAGGAGTACCTCGGCAGCCGGTCCACCTTCACGATGGGCAAGTTCGGCGGACTCGACGGTCGCGTCCTCGCCGACGGTGACATTCTGGCGCGCGCGGGTCTCCCGACCGGGAACCCGACGCGGATTCTCACCGAGGAGCAGCCCGCGTTCACGAATGCATGGCAGCTCGGGGTGACAGTCGGACCGCACTCGGCCCCGGAGTTCTTCACGCCAACCGACATCGCCGAGATCATGGGCACCGACTATCAGGTGCACTTCAACTCCGACCGCACCGGCATCCGCCTGGTCGGTCCCAAACCGCAGTGGGCGCGGACCGACGGCGGCGAGGCAGGGCTGCATCCGTCGAACATTCACGACAACGCGTATTCGGTTGGAGCGCTGGACTTCACCGGCGACACCCCGATCCTGCTCGGTCCGGACGGACCGAGCCTCGGCGGGTTCGTCTGCCCGGTGACGGTGACGGCGTCGGAGCGCTGGAAACTCGGGCAGCTCAAGCCCGGTGACACGGTGCGGTTCGTCGCGGTCAAGGCGGCGGAGGCGGCGTCGCCGGCAGAACTGGGTCTGGCACGCAGAGCGTGCTTCGTCGACGTGCTCTCTCGCGGAGGCGATTCCGACAGCGGAATCCTGGGAACCACGACGACGGCCGACGGCACCACGTCGGTGACCTACCGCCGCAGCGGAGACGACAACATCCTCGTCGAATACGGCGACATGCGACTCGATCTCGCTCTTCGTGCCCGTGTGCATGCGCTCGCCGAGCGTATCGAAGCGGAGAACCCCGCGGGCCTCGTCGACCTGACGCCTGGGATCAGATCGCTTCAGGTGAAAGCAGATCCGACGAAGTGGTCGCAGCTCGCCATGCGGGACTGGCTCATCGAGTGTGAGAGCCAGTTGCCGGCAGCGTCGGAACTCGTAGTACCTAGCCGCACAGTGCATCTGCCGCTGTCGTGGGACGACCCGGCCACGCGCGAGGCGATCGAGCGCTACATGCTCGGTGTACGCTCCGACGCACCCTGGTGTCCGTGGAACATCGAGTTCATCCGACGGATGAACGGACTCGACTCGGTCGACGACGTGCATCGGATCGTGTTCGACGCCGACTATCTCGTCCTCGGTCTCGGAGACGTGTATCTCGGTGCGCCCGTGGCAGTTCCGCTCGACCCCCGGCACCGGCTGGTCACGACGAAGTACAACCCGGCACGCACCTGGACCCCCGAGAACGCTGTCGGCATCGGGGGTGCCTACCTGTGTATTTACGGGATGGAGGGGCCTGGCGGCTACCAGTTCGTCGGCCGCACCACGCAGGTCTGGAACCATCGCTATCCGCAGCAGGCTCCAGGGTTCGATCCTGAACATCCCTGGCTGCTCCGCTTCTTCGACCGCATCAAGTGGTACCCGGTCGGCGCCGACGAACTGCTGGACATGCGGGCCGACGTCGCGGCGGGCCGCGGCGACAGCGTGAAAATCACCGAAGGCACCTTCTCATTGGCAGAACACGAGCGCTTCCTCGCCGACAACGCCGACGCCATTGCCGCATCCCGCACGACGATGGAGTACGCGCGCGCCGAAGAGCGTGAACGATGGTCCTTGGCCGGAGAGTTCACGACGACCGAGCAGAATGAGACCGACAGCTCCGATCCGAAGGGGAAGGTCGCATGACCAAGATCGACGACATCTACACCGCGATCCGCGACGCCGACCGGCCCGAGGTGTTCATCACCCTTCGCCCGCAGGCCGACGTCGCACGCGACTACCAGCAATCCGTGGCGAGCGATGGACCGCTGGCCGGAGTGACCCTCGCCGTGAAAGACAACGTCGACGTCGCGGGATTGCCCACGACCGCAGCGTGTCCCGGGTATGCCTACGTGCCCGATGCAGATGCGCCCACGGTTGCCGCGCTGCGCAAGGCCGGCGCGGTCGTCATCGGAAAGACCAACCTCGACCAGTTCGCCACCGGTCTCGTCGGAACCCGTAGTCCCTATGGCGCCGTGCGTGATTCACGGCGCACCGATCGAATCTCCGGCGGGTCGAGTTCCGGTTCTGCGGTTGCCGTCGCACTCGGTTTCGCCGACATCGCGATCGGTACCGACACCGCAGGGTCGGGCCGTGTTCCGGCAGGTCTGCAGGGGATAGTCGGCGTGAAGCCGACCGTTGGCGCGATCTCCACCGACGGGATCGTGCCCGCGTGTGCCGACTACGACGTCCCGACGATCTTTGCCGCCGACCTCGAGCTTGCGAACCTGGCCACCGCAGTGATGGCCGAGGCAACCGGCGAGCGGCCATTCGACACCGAGAGTCGGCTTGCAGCGCCCGAGGCTCCGATCATTGCGGTGCCCGCCGACCTCCCCGAGCTCGACGACCGCTGGCGCGACGCCTTCCGTGAGGCTGTGGCCGCGGCCGAGGCTGCGGGCTTCATGATCAAGACGGTCGACCTGACGCCCTTCCTCGCCGCAGCACGACTGCTCTACGACGACGCCCTCGTGTCGCAACGTTACGACGCCGTCGGTGAGTTCATCGACAGCGCAGCGGACTCCGACGATGTCGGACTCGATCCCGTTGTGGCACAGATCGTGTCGAAGGCATCCGGCTACACCGCCGTCGATCTGCTCCGTGCGCGACGTCGACTCGCCGAGCTCAGGGCGTTGGCGATGGAGCAATGGGGTGACGCGACGGCACTGATGGTGCCGACCGCGCCGTTCCACCCACGGATCGACGAGGTCGCCGCCGACCCGATCAGCGTCAACAGCCGGATGGGCACGTACACGAACTTTTGCAATCTGTTCGACCTCTGCGGATTGGCGGTCCCGGCAGGCGTCGTCGACGAGGCCGACGGAACCCGATCCCAGTTCGGTATCACGCTCCTCGCGGGTGCACACGAGGACGCGGTCCTCATCGATCTTGCTCGGCGACTGCGGGTTTCGGCAGCCGATTCCCGGCACGGCGCGTCGGCACCCACGTGGCCCGAGCGGGTCGCGCCATCGGTCGAGCTCGCCGTGTTCGGCGCACACATGGCTGGTGGCCCGCTGACGCACGAGCTCAGCGACCGCGGCGCGCGCTGGGGTAGGGAAGTACGCACAGCGCCGTCGTATCGTCTTGTGGCACTGGATACGACGCCGCCCAAGCCGGGTTTGATCCGCGACCTCGATGCGGGTCGTGTCATCGAAGGGGAGAGCTGGGTCCTGTCGCCCGCGGCGCTGGGCGAGTTCCTCGCCGCGCTGCCGCAACCGATGATGCTCGGCAAGGTCGAGCTCGCCGATGGCGACTGGGTGGTCGGATTCGGATGCGACGCGCAGGCCGGCGAGTCGGGGCGTCCGCTCGACCGCACGCGGTGGTGAGGCACTTTTCTTGAAACCGTCCGTTCTCGCCGAATCGTGGTGATTGAATCCTCCTAGCTCGGGGACGGTACTCGAGCCGATGTCTCGGAGGGGGCAAGCCACATGGCTCAATCGGCGGTGAACGGTGCGCGGCGCGGTGGAGTTCGTCGAGCGGAGAAGCAGGATCGACGCCGCAAGCGCAAAGCCGGTCAGCGAGCCGCCGCCGGCGCCGTGGCGGTGGCCGCCGCAACCACGCTGAGCTTCGGGCAGACGGTCGGGGCAGGGCACGCGGATGCCGGGGTCGCCGACGACATCGTCAATTCGATCGTCGATGGGGCCGGAACGGTCGCGGGCGTGTGGAACATCGACGTCTGCGCCACCGGCGAGACGAAAGGAAACGCCAACTGCGACGCCGCGACAAAGCTCGGGGTCGCGGTGGTCCTGCCGGACGAGATCTCCGTCATCCCGAGCGGCAACAACACGGCGCATGGATCGGCCGTCGTCAAGGGGTCGGGTTACGAGTTCGCTTTGGCGGGTCGCGAGGGCAAGGCGACGGCGATCGCTTACCTGCCGGTGAGTCTCGCGACCGCGGGGGCGACAGATGGACGTACTGCCTGGTCGTTCGCCGTGCTCGGAATGGCGAACGCATGGACGACGGATGCCACAGATGTCACGGCCTGGCACGACGGACCGCGCTTGACCAGCGTGCCGGGCGTGAAGTCGGTCGGCTGCTACGGAGGATTGACCGCAGGTTATGCCGAAGGTGTCGGCGCATGCAGCAATGTCCTGGGGACATTCGATTTTCGCTACTCCGAGCTCGACGAGACCAAGCACAACCTGACGATTCCCGAGGTTCAGTTCGCACTCACCGACCCGACCGCGGTGCTCTCGGATCCGGCGGGCGTTTTCGCGGACGTGATCAGCGACCTGCTGCAGGGTAGAACTCCTACTCTCAGCAAGGATTTCACTCGACTCACGGTCGGAGGCGACCGGACGGATGCGTATGGTCTACCTGTATTGCTCACCCTCACAAGCGATTACGGCACGCAGGCGCCCATCGTGGTGCACTGGCTCGGCTCGTCGGTGACGTTCAATCCGACGGTGACGGTCAACGGCAAGGTCAAGCCGAATCATCTGGGACTTCCCGTGATCACCCTCGGCGACGTCGACACGGCGCAGTTGTTGCCAACAGTCGACATCCCCGAGATCGCGTTCCCGTTCGGGGTGCCGTCGGTGGGCCCGTTCGGCGGGTCGAGCAGCGCCGCTAGCACGTCGAAGATCACCGCCCTCCGTGCGAGCAGCACGAGCGAGGCCACTGCTTCCACAGAGACCGTCACCGAGACCCCTGCGGCTTCGAGCGGACCGATCGCCGCCAACGAAAGCAGCACGGCAACAGAGCAATTCGACGCTCCTTCGGTACCGGAATCGACAGCTGATGCCGCGCAGAGGGATTCGTCGAGTCTCGGCGCTTCAGGATACGTGGGCAAGCATCGCTCGCTCGACGACTACGTGGGCAAACACCGTTCGACCGACGGCACAGGCGACCGGGCCGACGCGTCGTCGAACAGCTCCCCGAGTGCCGAAGCCACGACCGACTCTTCTGACACCAAGGCTCTCGACACCCAAGCCCCCGACACCCAAGCCCCCGACACCCAAGCCCCCGACGCGAATGCCTCCGAAGCCGCATCGGGGTCAGCGCAGTCGACCGTTAGCGCTGCGGGCGGACAGTAGCCTTCCACGCGATCTGACTGTTTGTTACAACGGAAGAGGCCGATCACTCGACACGAGGAGACGACGATGAGCGGACCGATCTCAGGCGAAGACCTGCCCGAAGGCGTCGTCGACCCCGAAGCGCCACTCGACGACGAGCCCGGCGAATCGCTTGCCGACGATGCGCCGCTCGACGAGTTCGTGGACCCCCTTGCGGGAGTCGAACCGCCACAAGCCGACGACATTCCGAGCGCCGATTACGTCGAACAACACCTCGACGTCGACGAGGTGGAACCACCCCGGCGCGACGACTGACCGCAAAACCCCATTTGACCCTGAAACGTCGGCAGGCTCGAGAACCCCGTTGGCTACAGTGGAGCCACCGAAGCAGGTTCGGCCCCGATGTGTCGCCGACCGCTCGCTCACCGGAGTCAAGCGGTCGACGGTGGCGCACGCTAGGAGGAAGTCATGGCGATCGATCCCGCAAAGAGCAAGGCAGTCTCGCAAGTGGTGCGCGAGCATCCCGGAATGAGCCTTGTGGCAATCTCACCCGGCATCGTGGTCTTTCTCCTGGTAGGAATCTTCGCCAATTGGTTCCTGGCGATCGTGCTCGGCGTCGCAATGGTCGCAGGCGGGTACTACGTGCTGACGCGACAGAAGTGAGCAGGGCATAACCGGTGCGAGTACGACTGCGGACGGCTGACGCTCACTCGTGGGCAACGAGGCCCCGACGGTGAGCGCACGCGTCGACGCCTACATCTGGGCCATCCGGCTCACAAAAACACGTTCGGCTGCAGGTGACGCATGCCGCGGTGGTCATGTCCGGGTCAACGGGGCGACCGCGAAGCCCGCGCAACACGTCAGCATCGGCGACGAAGTGCGGCTCCGGCTGGGTGGTCGTGAGCGCATCGTCGAGGTGACCCAGGTGATCACCAAACGAGTGTCGCCCGCAGCGGCGTCGGCCTGCTACATCGACAAGAGCCCACCCCCGCCTGCCAAGGAGATCCTGGCGAGTCAGCCACGACGCGATCGCGGTGCCGGCCGGCCGACGAAACGCGAGCGACGCGAGATCGACAAGCTGATGCGCGGTGGCTTCCTCGTGTCCTTGGCGGTAGTGATCGCGCTGATCGGCAGTGCCTGCTCGTCGGACTCCGACGATTCGGGAGGCAACAGCAACGGCAACGCTGCGGCGCCGCCGGCGAAGGCGGGGTCGGGTCCGTTCTTCGGTGAATGCGGAGGCGTCACCACAGAGGAGGTCAACAACCTCACAAAACTCGGCACGCTGACCAACACGGTGAACAATTCGTCGGTGTGTGAGTGGTCGTCGAGCGCTGATCGCACCGGACCGGTGGCATCGTTCAACTGGTATCGCGGCTCACCGATCGGACGTGAGCGCGCCACCGAGCAACTCTCCCGCGAGTCGACCAAAGACATAGAAATCAACGGACACAAGGGATTCATCGCATCCGACACAGGCATCTGCGAGATCGGAATCGCCTTCGGTGCCGACTTCTTCGAGTGGTCGGTGAGCGCCGGTACCTCATCACTGAGCGCGCAGGCCCCCGACACCCAACAGATCTGCGACGCCACGCGTGAGCTCTCCGCGATGTCGATCGAGCGTGCGTCATGAGGCGCGTGAGACGCGTCGTCGTGCCGTTGCTTGTCGCTCTGGCCGTGCTTGTCGGCGCGCTTTCGGGCTGCACCGTCGACGGCCAGGCAGTCTCGTCCGAACAGGCCAACGCCGATCAGCCCGGCAACGTCGACACCGACCGATTCGACAAGTTGACCCTCGAATGCCAGGTGCTCTCGACAGCTCAGATCGCCAAAGCGGTCGGCGGAACGACGGCTCGGGGCACCTTCAACGGCGCGATCTGCCGATGGATCGTCGACGGGCCGGTCGCCGCGAACGTCACCTTCAACTGGTTCGAATGGGGCGACTTCAACGTCGAGAAAGACACCGCCAAGCGGCTCGGCTACACAACCGAGAACGTCCGCATCGTGAGTCAGGCTGCGTTCACGCAACGCGACCCCAGGCGCCCAGGGGTGTGCGGCGTGACCAGTCGCGCGCCCACACGTGGCGTCTACACGTTCTGGGTCGAACCGATCGGCGGAGCAGCAGCTGCCGACCCGTGCGCCGCCCCGACGAAGCTGATGGAACTACTCCTCAACGGTGGTCAATAGTCGCTGCCGATATCCACCGACCGGCGCCGCCGCGCTCGCCGAGGCATGATCTATGCCCATGGGAGACTCCGGGTTTCGATTTTTGCGTGCGCTACTCGTACCGGCGCTGGCGGCACTTGCGATCGTGGGCGTCGGATCGGTCGCCGACGCGGCCCCGGGCACCCGGTGTGCCGGCGCGACGGTCACCACCAGGACTGCCTCGCCGTCTCCGACGGGTTGGGCAGAGAACCTCACGTTCGATCCCTCGGGCAACCTGTGGGTCTCACGTCTCTACGGGAATTCGGTGGAACGCTACGACCGCTCCGGACGGCGCACCGCAACCGTCCCGGTGTGGGCGCCCGGCGCGTTGCGCGTCGGTCCAGGCGGTGATCTGTACGTGAACTCGGGCGACCAGTTGTCGTTCGGCACGGAGCGCAAGGGCGTCGTCGTAAAGCTTGATCCGCTTGCAGCTCAACCTAATCCGACGGTATATGCACGCGGGTTCGCGATGCCCAACGGGCTGGCGTTCGACGCGGACGGGTTCGGATACGTCGTCGACAGTTCGCTCGGAGTTGTCCGAGTCGCGCCCGGTGGCGCCATCGACCGACGATGGACGGATACGGCCCGCGCGGCGTTCGCCACGTCGCGGGCCGTCAACGGGTTCAGCCCCAATGGTGCGGTGGTCATCGGCAACCACCTCTACCTGACCTTCACGGCAAGCCGAACGGGACGGGTCGTCGCGGTACCGCTCGACGATCCCGGCTCGATGCGTGTCGTCGCCGACCTCACGGCTCCACTGCCCGGCTTGCTCGACGACCTCACCGCGCTGGACCCGCACACCATCGCTGTCACGTCGACGCTCGGCTCGCTCATCCTCGTCGACGTGCGCACGGGCGCACACTGCAGCATTGCACTCGGCCGACCGGCGACGGCCGTCGCCGTGCAACCCGCGGATTCGCGTGCCCTGGTGGTCGCGTCGGAGACCGGTGACCTGCTCGACGTACGGCTCGCCAAATGAACAAGAAGCAAACATATGTTCGACTAGTACGCCGATCGTGATTAAGGTGAGTCCATGACTCTCTCGGTTGCCATGATCACTGTCGACACGCTCGAGCCAATTTCGCTCGCCACCTGGTGGGCCACCAATCTCGGCGGCACGATCGTCGCGGAGAATGACGGATTCTTCGTCGTCGTCGCGCTCCGTGACGGCGGACCCGCCATCGGCTTCCAGAAAGTCGACGACCCGACGCCGGGGAAGAACCGCATCCACCTCGACCTCGCGTCGCCCGACTATCCGGCCATCGTCGACACTCTCGTCATGAACGGGGCCACCAAGCTCGGCGACCGGGAGATCCCTGGTGGTGGCTTCGGATGGACCACGCTGACAGATCCCGCCGGCAACGAGTTCTGCGTGTCAGGCGGTCACTGACCGATCCGACGCGGCCCGATCGCCGGCCTCCCGATCGACAGCCTCTTGATCAACGGTCTCCTGATCGCCGGCCGCCTGGTCGGCGGAGCGCTTCGTCACCGACACGGTGGCTGCGACCTGGTCCTCGCCGTCGTCGTCGGGAATGAGCATCCACAGGAGAAGCCGTTCAGGTTCCCGGACGCGCCGCAACGTGATCGGCGTGCCGGGGACGATCGGACGCAGGTACTCGATCACCAGCCGGTGCGGTCCGTCGATCAGATCGAGATGATCGACGAGTTCGTCCTCGACCGCCTCGAGGTACGCGGCGTTGTTGAGGTGCTTGAACGGGTCGAAGTCGGTGCTGCGCAACACATGTTCGCGGTCGTCGGCCGACGCACCCTCGGCGTCGGGAGCCTTCTCCGGATTCAGCGACTTCCAGCGCAGGCGGTGCTCGTCGGTCATCGACGAGAGCAGCTCGAACGCGTCGTCGGAGATTCGCGACGGCATGCCCTGGTCGTTGACGTTGATCCAGAACGCCTCTGTCTCGATCAATCCGGACTCGCGTGGTTCGGGGTTGAACCGATTGGTCTCGTGCTCGGCTGTCAGCCGGACGCGCATGTTGGTCCACCGGGTCGAGAGCGACCCGCACCACCGCTGCGCGGTGACGGTCGCAGGCCACGAGATGGGCTTGATGACGTCGACGACGGTCCGCCGCACAATCCAGAACGGATCCGAATCGCCGAGTTCGGTTGCCTCGATGTTGTCGTTGGCGACGTCCTGCAGATACCTGGCGACGGCGTCGAGTCGTACGCGCATGTCTTGGTCGACGTCGCCGGTCCGCACGCGGTACGTCGCCTCGAAGAAGCGCGCGCCGTCCTTGCGGTCGGGGAGTGCTGCGCCGGTGGCCTGGCTGTTGTCGCGGGTCAATAGATGTCCTCTGTCGGCTGTGTCGGCTGGCTCACACGCCACGGTTACGATCGGGTAGCTCACGGTGTGGTCGTTAAGATACAGTCACCACAAAACTAGAACACGTTCTACGTGTTGACTTCGAGGACAGCACAGATGGCCCATGTGATCACACGCCCCTGTTGTAACGATGCGAGCTGCGTCGCGGTGTGCCCGGTCAACTGTATCCACCCGACGCCGGATGAGCCCACATTCTTCACCGCGGAAAGCCTCTACATCGATCCGGACACCTGCATCGACTGCGGGGCATGTATCGACGAGTGCCCCGTCGAGGCGATCATTCCCGACGACCAGCTCGACGAGCGTGACGAGCCCTACCTGCAGATCAACGCCGACTACTACAAGGATCACGACGTCGACGGTGGCTTGGTTCCCCCGAAGAAGGCCCCCAAACTCCCCGAGGGAGATGTCCGCGTCGCCATCGTCGGCGCCGGGCCTGCCGCGTTCTATGCCGCGGAAGAGCTGGTCCGCAAACCGCAGATCTCTGTCGACATGTTCGACCGTCTGCCCACGCCGTACGGGCTGGTGCGCGCGGGAGTCGCCCCCGACCACGCTGCCACCAAGGGCGTCGAGTCGACCTTCGCGGCGACCTCGGCCAAGCGCAACTTCCGCTACTTCCTCAACGTCGAGGTCGGTAAACACATCAGCCACGACGAACTCACCGCCCGCTACAACGCCGTCGTCTATGCGGTCGGCGCCCCAACGGACAAGCGGCTCGGTATCGCCGGCGAGGACCTGTCGGGTTCGGTGTCGGCGACCGAGTTCGTCGCCTGGTACAACGGTCATCCCGATTTCGCCGACCTCACCTTCGATCTGTCCGGCGAGCGCGCGGTCGTCGTGGGCAACGGCAACGTCGCGCTCGACGTCGCACGCATTCTGGTCACCGATCCCGACGACCTCGCCAAGACCGACATCGCCGATCACGCCCTCGCCGCGCTCCGCGAGTCGAACATCCGCGAGGTGGTGCTCCTCGGCCGACGCGGAATCGCGCAGGCCGCCTACACCAACAGTGAGTTCCTTGCGCTGGGTGAGGTCGACGGTGTCGACGTGATCATCGATCCCGCCGAGCTCACACTCGACCCGGTGTCGGAGGCCGCGCACTCCGACGACCACTTGGATTCGACGATCGCAACCAAGCTGCGACTCGCGCAGGAGTTCGCGCAGCGCCCCACCACCGACGGAAACAAGCGGATCGTCTTCCGCTTCCTGACGTCGCCGACGGAACTGACCGGCGACGGGAAGGTCGAAGAACTGCACGCCGTGCGCAACGTCTACACCGAGGCCGGTGAGAACGTCGCGATCATGCCGACCGACAACAGCATCGACTTCGAGACCGGCCTCGTGCTGCGCGCGATCGGCTATCGCGGCGTACCCATCAACGACGTCCCGTTCGACGAGGTGCGCTGCGTGGTACCCAACGTCGAGGGCAGGGTGCAATCGAGCGTCGACGGCGAGGTCGTCCGAGGTCTGTACGTGACCGGATGGATCAAGCGCGGCGCCACCGGCGGTATCGGACGCAACCGCCTGTGCGGGCAGGAGACAGCGGAATCGGTGATCGCCGACTTCGTCGACGGCGTACTGCCGCAGGCGTCTACCTCGGCAGACGACGTCGCCGACCTGGTGGCCGACCACGGCGCCCATCGCATCGACCTCCCCGGTTGGAAGAACATCGACGCCACCGAACGCAGTGCTGGCAAGTCGGCGGGGCGGCGTCGTGTGAAACTGGTGCATATCGAAGAACTCGAGTCGGCGTCCCGAGAGGCAGCCGAATCGAGATCGTGACAGCGGCGTCGTCGAGCGAGCCGGGTCAGTCGTCGAATGGGCCGGCGAGCCGTAGCAGCGTCGGGCCGTAGACGGTCCGTGAATGGAGAGGTGGAAACACAAGGTGCGCGTGGCATTTCTGTCGTATCGCAGCAAGCCGCATTGCGGTGGGCAAGGCGTCTACGTACGCCACCTCAGCAGAGAATTGGCGCTGCTGGGGCATCAGGTCGAGATCTTTTCGGGACAGCCGTATCCCGAGCTCGACCAGTCGGCGATAGACGCGGGCGTCACGCTCACCAAGGTCCCGAGCCTCGGTCTCTACGACGAACCCGACCCGTTCCGCACTCCGCGGCCCAGTGAATTCCGTGACTGGATCGACGCCCTCGAGGTGGGTGCGATGTGGACGGCGAGCTTCGGCGAGCCGCTGACGTTCAGCCTTCGTGTCGCGCGGCTGCTCGCCGACCGTCGCGACGACTTCGACATCGTGCACGACAACCAGTGCCTCGGCTACGGCCTGCTGCAGATCCAGAAGCAGGGCTATCCGTTGATCGCGACGATCCACCACCCGATTACGCGTGATCGGTCGTTGGCGGTGAAGGCGGCCAAGGGGTGGCGCAAGGTCAGCGCGTGGCGGTGGCATTCGTTCCTGCGGATGCAGGGTCGGGTCTCGCGTCGCATTCCGGAGTTGTTGACGGTGTCGCGGAGCAGCGAGGTCGACATCCGCAAGGCCTTCGACATCGAGGCCGGTCGGATCACGACCATCCCGCTCGGCGTCGACACCGCAATCTTCCGCCCCGAGGCCGCTGCGGCGCGTGTGCCCGGTCGCGTGGTCTGCGTTGCCAGCGCCGACGCCCCTCTCAAGGGTGTGTCGTATCTGCTGGAGGCGATCGCCAAGTTGAGCGCCGAGCGCGACGTCGAACTGACGTTGGTCTCCAAGCTCGACCCCGACGGACCGTCGGCGAAGATGATCGACGACCTCGCCATCTCCTCGCGGGTGCGCGTGGTGTCCGGGCTGGAGGATTCGGAGATGGCGGAGCTACTCGCGTCCGCCGAGGTCGCCTGCGTGCCATCGCTGTACGAGGGGTTCTCCCTGCCTGCAGTGGAGGCCATGAGCTGCGGCACGCCGCTTGTCGCCACGCACGCGGGCGCGATCCCCGAGGTCGTCGGCACCGACGGCCGGTCGGCTACGCTGGTGCCTCCGCGTGATTCCGAACGACTCGCGCAGGCGATCGGGACGCTGCTCGATGACGAATCCGCCCGCGCCGCAATGGGTGTGGCCGCGCGTGAGCGGGTAGAAGATCGCTATAGCTGGGCTGCTGTCGCAGCGAAGACGGCGGCACATTACGAGACGGTTCTCGCGCGGGTGCGTAGTGAGGACGCGAACTCGCAAGGGGTAACGATGGATTCGGAGAAGGGGAGTCATGCTCACAGTTGATTTCGACCGCTTGGGCGTCGGGTCGCACACGAAGGTGATCGACATCGGTGCGGGCCAGGGCAGGCACTCGTTCGAGATGTTCCGTCGCGGTGCAGATGTCATCGCGTTCGACCAGTCCGAGAGCGACATGGCCGACGTTGCCGAGATGTTCGACGCGATGATGGCCGAAGGTCAGGTCCCCGCCGACGCCAAGGCGCGCGCAGAGGTCGGCGATGCTCTGCGACTTCCGTACGCAGACAACAGCTTCGACGTCGTGCTGATGTCGGAAATCCTGGAGCACATCCCGTCCGACGAGGCTGCCATCGCCGAGATGGCGCGCATCCTCAAGCCCGGCGGCATCGGCGCTGTGACGGTGCCGCGGTACTGGCCCGAGAAGGTGTGCTGGGCGCTGTCGGACGCCTACCACGAGGTCGAGGGCGGTCACGTCCGGATCTACAAGGCGTCGGAGCTGGCGGACAAACTGCGTGCGGCGGGCCTCGAGGTGACCGGGACCGATCACGCGCATGCCCTGCACGCCCCCTACTGGTGGCTCAAATGTGCTGTGGGCGTTGAGAACAACAAGAACCCGTTGGTACAGGCGTACCACAAGCTGTTGGTGTGGGACATGATGTCGGCACCGGCTCTCACCCGTGTGGGTGAGCAGGTTCTCAACCCCGTGATCGGCAAGTCGGTCGCGTTGTATCTGCGGAAGCCGGAGAGCGCGGCGTCGTGACTCCGACGTCGAGCGTCGTCGACCAGTCTCCCGGTCGATGACCGCACAGGCGCACGTCGGTGCGCTCGCCATTGCCGGTGTTGTGACCGGTGAGCAGATGCGTGCCACCGGCGCCGCCATCGCCGCCATGCAGGAGAATTCCGGCGCACTGCCGTGGTTCCCCGGTGGACGCACCGATCCCTGGGATCACATCGAGTCGGCAATGGCGCTGAGCGTCACCGGCTTTCACGCAGAAGCGGAGGCCGCATACGCCTGGAGTCTGCATACGCAACGCGACGACGGATCGTGGCCGCTGCGCTTCGACTCGGGTGTCGTGACCGACCACGGCACCGACTCCAACTTCTGTGCCTACATCGCTGTCGGCGTGTGGCATCACTACCAGATCACCGGCGACGTCGTGTTCCTCGAACGCATGTGGCCGGTCGTGTGGTCGGCGATCAACCTCGTCCTGCGTTTCCAGCGTCCCGACGGCGCCTTCCGCTGGGCGGGCGACCACGCGACCGGCACCATGTTCGACGAGGCGCTGATCACAGGGAATGCCAGCATCTTTCAGGCGCTCGACTGTGCAGTGCGCATCGCGGCCGAGGTGGAGCAACCCGACGACGAGTGGGTGCGTGCCCGTGAGGCGTTGCGCGACGCATTTCGTTGTAGGCCAGAGGTTTTCGAGAAGCCGTCCGAGCACTCGATGGACTGGTACTACCCGGTGCTCGGCGGGGCGGTCCGCGGTCGTGCCGGTCAGGAGATGATCGCTCGACGCTGGGACGAGTTCGTCGTACCCGGTCTCGGCGCGCGCTGCGTCGACCACCGGCCCTGGGTGACCGGTGCCGAAACCTGCGAACTGGCAATCGCACTCGATGCGCTGGGCGACACCGCGGACGCCGTGAAGCTCATCGCATCCATCCAGCATCTGCGCGACCCCGACGGCTCGTACTGGACCGGACTCGTCTTCGACGACGGTAAACGCTGGCCGGTCGAGAAGAGTTGTTGGACGTCGGCGGCGGTTGTCCTTGCCGTCGACGCGGTCACGAGAAGCAGTGAGGCCAACGGGATCTTCCGCGACGCAGGAGTGTTCTGAGCGCCTGGGCTTGGGCGAAGCAGAAATTAGAACATGTTCTAGACAGGTGTCCAGTGGTCTGCCTATTCTTGCGGTATGGATTTCGGGATCGTTCAGTTCACCAGTGATCGCGGGCTCAAGCCGCAGGTGCTCGCACCGCTCATCGAGGAGGCGGGGTTCGCGTCCTATTTCGTTCCCGAGCACGGTCACATCCCCACCCGACGCGACGCCGCGCACCCGCAGACCGGCGATTCGTCACTGCCCGACGACCGTTACATGCGCACCCTCGACCCGTGGACGACTCTCGCTGCTGCGGCGGCCGTCACCTCGCGTATCAAGCTCGCCACTGCTGTTGCGTTGCCCGTGCAGTCTGATCCCATCACGCTCGCGAAAACGCTTGCCACACTTGACCACATCTCCGACGGCCGGCTGACGCTCGGCGTCGGATTCGGGTGGAACCTCGACGAACTCGCCGATCACGGCGTTCCGTCGAAGCGTCGTCGAACGATGCTGCGGGAGTACCTCGAGGCGATGCGCGAGCTGTGGACGGTCGACGAGGCGGAATATCACGGCGAGTTCGTCGATTTCGGCACGAGCTGGGCATGGCCCAAGCCGCCGCAGGGAGCGATCCCGACGCTCGTCGGTGCCGCAGGCAACGAGAAGAACTTCACGTGGATCGCGCGCAGCGCCGACGGCTGGATCACGACGCCCGGCGAGGACGACATCGCCGGTTCGGTCGCGCTGCTGCGACGCATCTGGGCCGACGCCGGACGCTCCGGCGAACCGCAGATCGTCGTCCTGGACTTCAAGCCCATCCCCGAACGGCTCGAGGAGTTCCGCGACCTGGGCGTCACCACAGTGCTCTACGGCCTCCCCGACGACAGCGTCGAACGTGCCACCGCCTACCTGGCCAAGCTAGCGGGCAAGGTAGGCCTCGCGCCCGCCGCGGCCCGCTGATCGGCCCGCGCCCGCCCGCTGATCGAGCCGCCCCGTCCGCCGGTCGAGCCGCCCCGTCCGCCGGTCGAGCCGCCCCGTCCGCCGGTCGAGCCGCCCCGTCCGCCGGTCGAGCCGCCCCACCGCTGATCGAGCTGCCCTCGCTGATCGAGCTTGTCGAGATCACTTCGCCCCGCGGTGGGTGGTCTCGACTCGGGTGCTCGCTGCGCTCGCGCCCGCTCGACCAGCGGTGGGTGTCGCGCCCGCTCGACGAGCGGTGAGCCTCGCTGATCGAGCCAGCCCTCGCTGATCGAGCTTGTCGAGATCACTTCCACCAGCGCTGGGTGGTCTCGACTCGGGTGCTCGCTGCGCTCGCGCCCGCTCGACCAGCGGTGGTTGTCGCGCCCGCTCGACGAGCGGTGAGGCCCGCTGATCGAGCTTGTCGAGATCACTCGCCCGGCGGTGGGTGGTCTCGACTCGGGTGCTCGCTGCGCTCGCGCCCGCTCGACCAGCGGTGGTTGTCGCGCCCGCTCGACCAGCGGTGAGCCCCGCTGATCGAGCTTGTCGAGATCACCCTCAGCCGGCGGCGGGCCCTCGGTCGAGCGAGTGGTACTCGGCGTTCGGCACGATCCCGAGGGCAGAGGAGATCCGGTTGGTGAAGTTGTACATCGCGGTCAGCTCGACGACGTCCCAGATGTCGTCGGGACCCAAACCTGCGGCCTCGAGGGCGTCGACGTCGGAACGCTCGACGGTCGCGGGTGTGCTCGTCAGCTTCTCGACGAAGACGCAGATGGCGCGCTGCCGATCGCTGAGGTCGGCGTGACGCCAGTTGAACGTGATCCGGTCGGCATTGGCTTCGTCGTGCAGCTCATGCCGTAGCGCCTGACCGTGCGAAACCAGGCAGTACGTGCATCGGTTGATCCCCGACGCCACCACCGCGATCATCTCCCGATCTGCGCCCGAGAGCGTCTCCGACGGCTCGGTGACCAGTCGAAAGTGGTTGAACCACGCGGAGAATCGCTCCGGGCGATGTGCATACGCCGTGAACACGTTGGGCACGAAGCCGAGTTGCTCGGATGCCTTGCCGAACAGTTTCTGTAGCTGCGGCGACAGTTCGTCGACCTCGGCGTCGGGGAAATATGATCCGCTGCTCACGGGACACGCTCCTGAATGGGGTAATGACGGCCAGCTATCGGCCGCGTGGTCACTCGATCACGCACGCGGCTGTGCGCTGAGCCCCGGCATCACGAAGTTGTGGATGTACACCGCGACAGATCGCGGGTCGTCGGGGTCGATCGTCGTCCCGGGCACGGTGCCCAGGCTGATGAGGATGCGCGCGATCCATTCCGATGTCGTGTCGAGGTCGTGCCCCGCGTCGACCTCGCCGTCGCGGATCGCGGCCTCCACGTAGGGCCGCCAGAAGTCGGCGAGGTCAGGGACGAGGCCCGCGACGCCCGCACCCGCACAAGCCGCGAACTCGTCGGGCTCCGCAGTGCGTAGGCGGAGGAGCAAAGCGCCCGGATCGTCGTAAGCGCCACGCCCGATTCGCACACCCGCGATGAGTTGTTCGGCGAAACCGTCGATCGTGTCGAGTTCGGTGCGGGCGTTGGCCCAGAATGCCTCGTTGAGTCGGACGATGGTCGCGCCGACCATGGTCTGCTTGTCAGGGAAGTGTCGATACAGCCAGGCGCGAGACACGCCTGCGACATCCGCGACCTGTTGCATGGTGGTGGCGCGGATTCCCTTGTCCGCCAACAGGCTCTCGGCGGCATCGAGCATCCGGTCGGTTGCAGACGCAACCTCGACCGCGCGGGACGCTCCGGTGGTCTCTGTCTGCACGATGCCTCCTACTCCACGTCAATCGCGTTTCACGTCAACTCGATGCGGCCGCTGCGTACTCCGGCGACAACACCACCGTCGACCAGGATATCGGTCCCGGTGATGAAACCGGAGCGCACCGGATCGAGGAGGAACTCGACGGCGGACGCGATGTCTTCGGCCGTGCCGAAGCGGCCCGCGGCGCACTTGTCGATCATGGCCTCGTAACTCGAATGCGCGAACTCGGCATTGAACTCACGCCATCCCATCTCGGTCGCGGTGACGCCGGGGCACACCGAGTTGATTCGCGCCCCGCGGTCGCCCCAGATCGGCGCAGCGGACTGTACTCGAAAAACGTTGCCGCGCTTGCTGTATCCGTAGGCAAGGCCGCAGGCGAACTCGGATTGCATGTCGGGAAAGGAGAACATGGGTAACCCGGCCAATTCGCTGGCCGGAAGCGTCGAGAGCGCTGTGCCCTGCTCGGCGGTGACCGCGTCGGCGAAGATGTGTGCCGCGACGCTGGCAATCACGACGCCGGCGCCGCCGTCGGCGATGACCCGTCCGAACTCCTCTATGACGTATGCGGTGCCGACCAGATTCACAGCGACGATCCGCTCCGGAGCGGCCTGCGCCGGCGACACGCCGGCGGTGTGTACCAGCGACGTGACCTCGCCGAGCGAAGCGGCACGGTCGGCGAGTGCGGCGACCTGGTCGCGGTCGGCGACGTCGACCGTCTGCGCGGTCACGTCGAATCCGCAGCGATGCAACGAGGATGCCACTTCGGCGAGGTGCTCGGCGTCGTAATCGGCGATCAGCAGCGGCCGACCAGATCCGAGGCGACGCGCGATGGCCTCACCCATTCCGCCGACACCGATGACCGTCAGCACTGGTGGCATGGTTTCTCCGCTCGATCGTCTGACGCGCAGAGGCGCGGGCTCTGCGCCGAACTCTATCAACGAAAGTAGACATTTTTGCCAAAGTGTTCACCGAGTGTGACGGCGAGGAGTAGACACAATCATGAATCTGTCAACTAGACGGTCGTCGACGCGATCTCCTCGCGTCGTCATCACTACCGAAAGGGCAATATGAGCGCACGTCCACCGCAGACGGCTGTGATCGGCGCGGGCATCAGCGGACTGACCGCGAGCAAGATGCTGGCCGACTACGGCGTGCCATTCGCCACGTTCGAGTCGTCGGATCGTGTCGGGGGCAACTGGGCCTTCGGTAATCCGAACGGCCACAGTAGCGCGTACCGGTCACTGCATATCGACACGTCCAAGCACCAGCTGTCGTTTCGGGATTTCCCGATGCCCGACGACTACCCCGACTTCCCGCACCACACGTTGATCAAGCAGTATCTCGACGACTACACCGACGCCTTCGGTCTCCGCGAGAAGATCGAGTTCGGCAACGGAATCACTCACGCGCAGCGCCTCGACGGCGGCGGTTGGGAACTCTCGACGCAGCGGGGCGAGACTCGCTATGCCGACCTTCTCGTCGTCGCCAACGGACATCACTGGGATCCTCGATTGCCCGACTTCCCGGGCGAATTCGCGGGTGTCGAGATGCATGCTCACTCCTACATCGATCCGCGTACGCCGCTCGACCTGTACGGCAAGCGCATCCTGGTCGTGGGGCTGGGCAACAGCGCCGCCGACATCGCGGTCGAATTGTCTTCGCGCGCACTTGAAAACACGGTCACCATCTCCACGCGTTCGAGTGCGTGGATCGTCCCGAAGTACTTGGGCGGCAAGCCCGCCGACAAGTACTACCGCACCTCGCCGCACATTCCGTTCGCCTGGCAGCGCAAGATCGCCCAGGTCTTCCAGCCGCTCACCGCGGGTCGTCCGGAGAACTACGGGCTACCCGCGCCCAATCACAAGTTCTTCGAAGCGCATCCGACGCAATCGGTCGAGCTACCGTTCCGTCTCGGCGCGGGCGACGTCACGGCGAAGGGCGACATCTCGCGTCTCGACGGCGACACCGTGCACTTCATCGACGGGACGTCGGCCGACTTCGACGTGATCATCTACGCGACCGGCTACAACATCACGTTCCCGTTCTTCGATCCCGACTTCATCAGCGCCCCAGGCAATCAGATCGATCTCTACAAGCGGATGATCTACCCGGGCGTCGACGATGCGTTGTTCGTCGGCTTCGCGCAGGCGACACCGACGCTCTTCCCGTTCGTCGAATGTCAGGCGCGCCTGGTCGGTGCGTACGCGGTCGGCCAGTATCAGCCACCACCCGTCGACGAGATGCGCCGAGTCATCGCCGAGGATCAGGAGTTCTACACCGGCCACATGGTGCACAGCGCGCGGCACACCCAGCAGCTCGACTACTTCCTGTACGAACACGACATGCGCACCAAGGAATTACCCGCAGGCCGACGACGTGCCGCCGAGATCGGCGCACCGGGTTGGGCTGGTGTTGCAGAGCGTCTTGCGCACAGTGGTGAGCCCTTGGCGGAATCAGCGCACACCGCAACACAATTGGTGTCCTCAGCGAACGGGGGAGCACGATGAACCAGCGCATCAGAGAAGACGTCACCTTCGACAGCGATGGAACCGACTGCCACGCCTGGTTCTTCCCGGCCGCGGCACCGTCGCCGTTTGCGACGGCCGACGGTGTTCCCGTCGTCGTGATGGCGCACGGTTTCGGTGGCACCAAGGATTCGGGACTGGAACCCTTCGCTCGACGCCTCGCCGACGCAGGTCTCGCTGTGTTCGCCTTCGATTACCGGGGCTTCGGGCTCTCGGGAGGCTCACCCCGCCAACGGGTGTCGATGGTCAGCCAGATTGCCGACTACCACGCCGCGGCCGACGCCGCGGCAGGTCAACCCGGTGTGGATGCAGGCCGCGTGGTGTTGTGGGGGCTGTCCCAGTCGGGTGGGCATGTCCTGTTGGCCGCCGCGGACCGGACCGACGTGGCCGCGGTGATTTCCGCGGTGCCCATGGTCAGCGGCGTGGCCGCAGGACGTCATCACCTTCCGCACGTCGGCGTGTTCTCGATGCTGCGACAGACTATCGACGGCATCGCGAGCGCGGCGTCGTCGAAAGTCGGTGGGGCGCCACACATGCTGCCGATCGTCGGTCGGCCGGGTCAGCAGGCGGCCCTCACCAGCTCCGGCTTCTACGAGAGCTACAAGGCTATCGCCGGACCGTCGTGGCTCAATGAGGTCGACGCGTCGGTGTCGCTCGAACTCGGCTCCTACCGGGCAGACAAGCACGTCGATCGCATCGACGCGCCGAAGCTCGTGCAGATCGCCGACTTCGACCGCGGGGCACCTCCGCACGCCGCCGCCAAAGCAGCGTTCAAGGCGCGCGCGGAGGTACGGCACTACCCGTGCGATCACTTCGGCATCTTCGCCGAGGTCGACCCGGCGACCTTCGAGAGGGTCGTCGAACATCAGATTGCCTTCCTGACAAGGTATCTGGCGGCTCCGGTCGAGCTCCGCGAGGTCGTTGCCGCGGTGAGCTAAGCCAGCCGGGCGCTGTTGGCCCCCTCGGTGGCCTCGATCGTCAGCTCGACGCCGAACGGATCGCCCGTCTCGAGAAGCGCGAGCAGTGCGTCGTCGGAGGTGAGTGCGGCTACGCGGGTGTCGTCGTCGTGTGTTGTCGCGACGACCACGCCCACGGGTCCACGCTTGCCGTGATCGACGGTGTAGGTATCGAGAGTTGCTGAGCCCGTGAAGAACTCAGCGACAGGTCGCGGCGCGGTGTCGTCGAGACCGGCCTGCAACGCGCGATCGGACCGAGGTGTCCAGTTGGCCGGCGTCGTCGAATAGACACCGACGGACGTCTTGCTCATGATGCCGCCGTTGGCAACGACGAGGCCGAATGCGTCGGGTTGGCGTCGCAAGCGCTCGACGGTCTCGACGATCGCGTGGCTCGAGTAGTTGTGTCCCGGTCCGCCGAAGAAGGGCAGTCCACCGGTCACCGTCAGACCGATCGGTGCGTCGACGTCGAATCCCAGTGCGTCGCAGACGTTGAAGACGGGGATGGGAAAGCAACTGTAGAGGTCGACGGTGGCAAGATCGTCGACGCCGATCCCCGCCATCTCGAGCGCTCCGGACGTCGCGACGGCGGCTGCGGGGCTCGTGCCGAGGTCGGCTCTGGCGAGCAGCGCGTGTTCACGAAGGTCGGTATGCCCGTGGAGGAATACCCAATTCTCGCGTGGTACTCCCATCTTCGCGGCGTTGGCTGCCGAGGTGAGAATGATGGCCGAGCCGACGTTGACCAGATCGCGTGCCACAACCAAACGCGGATATGGCTGTGCGATAACGCGATTGGCGTCGGTGATCGTCGCCAGCTCGTCTGCGCTGCGGATGACGGGCGATGCCGCGAAGGGATTCGCCGCCGCTACCTCGGTGAACGGGGCGAACAGGCGGCCCATCGCACGTCGATGATCGTCGACGCTCACGCCGAGGCTGTTGCGTCGTGCGTTCTCGGCAAACGCATACGCCACCGGCATCGACGTCAGCCGGTGCCGGACCATCGTCATGTCGATGAAGTCCTCGAAATGCGGTCCACGATCGTCGAGTTGACCGTCGATCTCTTCGCCGAAGTCGGGTCGGTCGTCGCGGTCGGCGAAGTGCCGAGCCGTCGATGTGGCCTCAGCGCCGACGATGAGCACGCAGTCGGCGCTACCCCTCGCGATTGCCTCGGCATGTTCGGTTACCAGGGACTGCGGCGATTGTCCGCCGACGACCTCGATGAGTACCCGCTCGGGCGCCAAGCCCACGCGCCGTGCGACCGACCGCGGATAGTTGTTCGACCGCCCCAGCGGACTGGGCACGTGCGGCATGTTCTCCATCTCGCGGACCGCGGCGATCACGTCGATCGCTTCGGCCACGACAGAGGCAACACCGGTGTCGGCCAGTGCATTTCGAGTCGCGGCAGCACCGAGATCGATGCTCGACCATGCCTGGTAGTCGGGCGTATCGATGCGATCGCCGGACTGCCCGACGCCGATGACGACCGGCGTGGTGGGGTCGATGCGCATCAGCGCGGCAGCTTTTTCCCGACGATGCCGGTGTCGCGACGCAGCACGCGCAGCGAGCCCTCGACGCGCACCTCGGTGAACTGGCCCGTCGCGAGTGCCTGACAGTAGATCTCGTACGGCGGCCTCCCGCCGTCGGCGGGGTCGGGGAACACGTCGTGGATCAGCAGCGCTCCACCGATCCGAACCCACGGCGCCCAACCGTCGAGATCGTTCTGCGCGGCCTCCATCGAATGACCGCCGTCGATGAACACGAAGTCGGCGGGCGAACCCCAGATGCGTGAGGCGACGGTCGACGGCGCGAGCACACCGATCACCGTCTTCTCCAGATCGGCGTCGAACATTGTGCGGCGGAAGCGTGCCGAGGTGTCGAGGGTGCCGGTGTGCGGGTCGACGAGCGTCGCGTCGTGGTACTCCCAGCCTGGTTGGTGCTCTTCGGAACCGCGGTGGTGGTCGACAGTCACGATGGTCGCGCCGAGGGGTTCGGCAGCGGCGCCGAGGAAGACCGTCGACTTTCCGCAGTAGGTGCCGATCTCGATGCCGAGGTTCGTCGAATCCGGTTGGGAGAGATACTCTCCGGCGATCTCGAAGAGTGTCTGCGCCTCGTCGAGCGGCATGAAACCGGGCGCGTCGTCTGCGACCTTGCGTCGGGTGGCCGAGGGGGCTGACGTCGGCTGCGAGGCCGAGGGTGCACTCATGTTCCAGATCCTAATAGTGAGAGCGTTCGCTCCGCGTAGGGTTGGCTGCATGAAAGCACAGGTGCTCACCGCAGAGTCCGGACCAGACGGTTTGCAGTTGACCGAGGTCGACGATCCGACGCCCGGCGAGGGTCAGGTACTGGTCGACATCAAGTCGTGCGGCGTGTGTTTCCCCGACCTCCTGATGAGCCAGGGCAAGTATCAATTGAGGACTCCTGTGCCGTACACCCCGGGAACCGAGGTCGCAGGTGTAGTGCGCGAGGCGCCCGCGGACTCGGGATTCAGCGCGGGCGACCGCGTGCTGGTCGCGTCGATCGTCGGCGGGTTCGCCGAACAGGTCACCGCGGCACCAGAACAGTTGCTGCGACTGCCCGACGAGCTCTCGTTCGACGAGGGCGCCGCGATGGGTATCAACTTCCAGACCGCCCTGTTCGCCCTGAAACTGCGCGCACAGACCGCGCCGGGCGAGATCGTCGGCGTCCTCGGCGCCGCCGGTGGTGTTGGCGTGGCGTCGATTCTGGTTGCCAAGGCGATGGGCGCGACGGTGGTCGCGATCGTGCATCGCACCGGCGCCGAGCAGATGCTGCGCGACCTGGGCGCCGACCACGTGGTGCAACTGTCCGACGGCTGGGGAGACCGGCTCAAGGAGTTCGCGCCCGAGGGCGTCGACGTCATGATCGATCCTGTCGGCGGCGACGTCTTCGACGAGGCGCTACGCCAGGTGGCGCCCGACGGTCGGTATGTGGTGATCGGCTTCGCCGCGGGCGGCATCCCGACCGTCAAGCTCAACCGTGTGCTGTTCCGCAACATCGCCGTCGTCGGTGCCGCCTGGGGCGAGTACGTGCGCACCCATCCCGACGTGCCCGCGCTGCTGCACGACGAGCTGACCGAGATGATCGAGGCGGGACTCCGGCCGCCGGTGAACGTCCGCTACCCGCTCGCCGACCTACCGCAGGCGTTGACGGATCTCGCCCAGGGGCGGATCCTGGGCAAAGCGGTCGTGCACGTCGCGGACTGAGGTTGCCCCGCTGGTCGAGCTGAGCCTCGCTGGTCGAGCGGACTCCGCTGGTCGAGCGGACTCCGCTGGTCGAGCTTGTCGAGACCACCGCTGGTCGAGCGGACCCCGCTGGTCGAGCTTGTCGAGACCACCGCTGGTCGAGCTGAGCCCGCGGGAGTGGTTTCGACTCGGGTGCTCGCTGCGCTCGCGCCCGCTCAACCAGCGGGAAGACCTGGTCGAGTCTTGCTCACCGCTGGTCGAGCTTGTCGAGACCACCAACCGAAGAGGAGCCACCATGTGCCGCAACATCACCGAGCTGCGCGGGCTCGAGCCGCCCGCGACCGACGACGAGGTCGAGGCCGCCGCGCGGCAGTACGTCCGCAAGGTCAGCGGAGTCCGGCACCCGTCGGCGGCCAACACCGAGGCGTTCGAGGCTGCGGTCGCGGCGGTGACGGCAGCAACCGAAACGCTGCTCGACGCGCTCCCGGAGCGTCGTCAACCACCTAAAACAGTCCCGCCGCTGCGGCGACCCGAGGTGCAAGCCCGCATCGCGGCGTCGCAGTCGCGCTGAGCAGGCCGGTCACCTCACGCGCCGACGCCGAAGAGCGACGCTGCGTTCTCGTAGAACACCCGACGCAACCAGTCGTCGCCGAGGTCGAGTCGCACGAGAGCGTCGAGCCCCTCGGCGTAGGGATACGGGATGTTGGGGTAGTCGCTGCCGAACAGGATCTTGTCGCCGAGGTCGAGCAGGCGTGGCCGGAGCTCGACCGGGAACGGCGCACCCTCCTCGGAAAAGTCGGTGAACGACATCGTCGTGTCGAGGCGAACGTTCTCGTAGGTGTCGGCAAGGTCGAGGAAGGCCTCGTACTCCGGCGTACCCATGTGCGCGACGATCAGCGGAAGCGACGGGAACTGCCGTAGCAGCGCGGCAATCGGTTCGGGCCCGGTGAAACGACCGGGCGTCGGTCCGGAACCGCAGTGGATCACCACCGGCACCCCGACGTCGGCGATCTGTGCCCAGACACTCGTGAGGCTCGGGTCGAGCGGCGAGTAGTCGCCGACCTGGATGTGCGACTTGAAGACTCGCGTCCCGCGCTCGATCGCCTTCGAGACATACGACGCCGCGTCGGGCTCCGGATAGAACGTCGAGGTGTGCAGGCAGTCCGGGTGGTGCGCGGCGAAATCGGCGCCCCAGCCGTTGAGCCACTCGGCCATATCGGCTTTGTGGGGGTAGATCATCGACGAGTAGACACGAACTCCGAACGCCTGCAACGCCGAAACGCGCACGTCCTCGTCGGCGCGATAGGTGATCGGCCATTCCCGACCGATCATCGGCCCGACCGAATCGAAATACGCCCACACCTTGTCCATCACCCGGCGCGGCATGAAGTGCGTGTGCACGTCGATGATCCCGGGTAGCCCGAGGTCGCGCCAGAACTTCCGCACCTGTGCGGCTTCTGCAGCCGTAAACGGTGCAGGCGGGCTGTCGTGGTCGTGGGCGGCCGTATCTGATGTTCCGGTTTCTGGGTCGGTCACAAAATCACCGTACGCCGCGAGCGTCGTCGCGAACTACAGCTCGGACACGTCCTTCGGAACTATGAAGAGTCCCTCCGCCTCGACGGTGATCCCGCCGGCGTCCGACAACGTGCCGCGCACAGTCTTCTTTCGACCCGCTCGTTCGACGATCTCGGCGCGAGCGACCAACTGTCCCAAGGGAGTCGGTCGTAGGTAGCGGAACTCGATCGTGCCGGTGTAACTCGCTTGGTTGTCGGCGGCAGCGGCTTCGCCGAGGACCTGATCGAGGACCAGAGCGCAGACACCGCCGTGGACATGCCCAGGTGGACCCTCGTAGGCGGCGCCGAGGGTGAACTCTGCGCGTACGCCACCGCCGTCGGGCGTCGAATGTACGGGCGGCGCGATCGCATTGCGCATCCCCATCACTGCGTTGCCCCAGGCCATGCCGACCAGATTGCTGGTGTACCGCACGCCGTAGGCGCCGTCCATCTGCTGGGCGCGCAGTGCGTCGACGACGCCCGACACCGTGCGCTGGGCGTCGAGAATCACCTCGTCGTCGACCTCGGTACGGATGACGGCGTCGACGAGTTCACGCACCGACGAGACCAGCGGCTCGAAAACCGCTCGGCGTCGGGCGATCTCGTCGTCGGAGATGTCTTCGAGGGTGAAGTCCACAGGCGGCTCTCTTCGATCGGAAACGACACAAGCAGGCACAGTCGGGTCAGGGCGACAGCGGTCCGGGACGGGCGTCGGCCAAGACCTCGTCCCTGTCGGCAGGGCTGATCACTCCGCGCGCGATGGCGTCGTCGGTCGACGCCTCGTACGCGCGCAGATAGTCGGCGCGGGTCGGATAGCGCGCTGCGAGTTCGTCGTCGGATAGCGGTGTGGTGGAGCCGAAGAGGACGCAGATGCGCGGTACGTCGCCGGTGACGACGCCGCTGAGTACCTCGGTCGGTGCATCCACACACGGTGTGCGAACGCCCCCGCGGACATTCCCCACGTCGTCGCGCGCATAGTGCGGCGAAGCGGCGGTGACGTCGACGTCGAGCGGCGCGGCAGGCGGTGGCGGCGTTCCGTTTTCGATCCACTCGCGCAGATGCGCCACCGCTGCGCGCAGCACGAACACCTGCTGGCCGCGGTTGACCGGCTGCGGACAGCCGAGGAGATCTTCGTACTCGCCGATCTGCACGAGATCCGCGTGCGAGGTCCCCGCGACCTCCCACGCGCGGAAGACGTCCGAATCCGGCTGTCGTGCTTCGACATAGCGGAAATCGGTGAGCACATCGGTCTCCGTCTGCACGACGAACACGGCGATCGTGGTGTCAGAGCGGATCGGTTGTGGTGGCCCCGCATAGGCGGGGGAGATGTCGATCGGCTTGCCCGGCTCGCCGAGGGGGAGTTGTCCGAGTGGGCGTGAGTGGATGAGTGCTGCATCGACCGCGCCGTGTTTCTGCGCGATCCGATTCACGTAGGTGGTCAACGCCATTGCCGATTGCGATTCACCTGCCGCGATCACCCAGCGTACGTCGAGGCCGGCGAGTGGGTGGCGTTCGGAGTCTTTGTCGCGCAGGGCTTGTGCGATCGCCCCGAACATGTCGTAGCTGTACCCGTCTCCCGGATGATGCAGTCCCGCATAGCGCTCCGGGTCCTTCGCCTCCAGGGAATCGCCCTGCACTCCGGCGGTTCCCGCGCCCGTCGTTTCGAGGTCGACGGAGTCGCGGCCACCTGCGATACCTGTGTACTGCGCGGAGATCCCAACGTATGCCGTACCCGTACGCACCAATTCCTGTGCGACGTAAGTGTATTCGGGCGCGGAGTCGGCGCCGCTGCTGACATTGAACCATTCGACGACGACGTGACCGTTGAACTGCGCCGCGTCGGGACGACGTACGAGAATGCGGGTGGTGAACGGCGCCGGGTCGACACCGTCGAGGTCACCGTCCGGCGTTTCGACGAAGCGTCGGGCAATCCCGCTGGCGGCGAACTCGAGTTCGGAATATCCATGGCCGGCGAGGTCGGGACCGGGGGACGCAGACATCACGCTGGTCTGTCCCGCCCCGCCGGTCAACTCGCGGAAAGCGATCGTCGCAGTCATCCCTCGAGGCTAGCCCCCCTGCTTACTCTGCGACTTGCGATACTTACTGATCACCTGGCCGAACATCATGTTCATCTTGGTGCCCAGCGGCCAACCGACGTAGTAGCAGAGGAACAGCGCGATCTCTTCGAGTTGCTCGGGCGTCAGTTCTTCGTTGCCCAGCGCGGCGCCCGCCTGGATCTCCGCGACGTCGACCTGTCCGCTCGCGGCGAGTGCGCCGAGCAGGATGAGCCGTCGATCGCGGATACTCAGCGCCGGTCGTGACCAGACCTCGGCGAAGAGCTGATCGGCAGTGTGCGCGAAGTGCAGGCCGGGGCCGTCGGACATCTCCCACCCGTAGACCTGCGACATCAGATCCAGTCCGCGTTTGCGTTGCTCGGTCTGGGTGTCGGGATCGGGGGTTGCGTCGTCGGTCATTTCTCTCCTTCGCTGTGTGGCACGCCGAGGCCTGTTGCGAGATCGGCGAGTGCCTCTGTCCCCAAGGGCAATTCGACGCCAAGAGAGTCGCCGAGGGCCAGCGCGAGCGAGAGATCCTTCTCTCCGAGCTCGCGGACGTGAGTGAAGACGCCGTACCAGAAGTCGTCGGGTTCGATCGGTGCCGTGGTGTCGCGCAGCATGATTGCACCCGCGCCGCCGGTGATGGCGTCGGTGTGGCGGACCACCTTGCCCAGTTTGGCGACGTCGATGCCTGCCGCCTGCGCCAACCGCGACGCCTCCGCGGTTGCCGCGAAGGAGATGAAGTGCAGCAGGTTGCGAGCGAGCTTCATCTTGGTGCCCGCGCCGACGTTATCTCCCGCGTGGACGAGCATGTCGGAGGTCAGCGCGAACGGTTCCTTCAGGCGTACGTAGGCATCTCGCGGCCCGCCGACCATCACGGCGAGACGTCCCTGCTCAGCGCCGGGCGCACCACCGGAGATCGGAGCGTCGAGCAGCGTCACTCCGCGTTCGGCGCAGACGGCGGCGAGGTCGACGGCTGTTTCGGGGCTGATCGTCGAGTGGACCGTCACGAGTGTGCCGGGCGCTGCGCCTTCGAGCAGGCCCGTCACGACTGTGCGCACCTGCGCGTCGTCGCGCACGCAGATGCCGATGATGTCCGACGACGTCGCGAGCTCCGACAGCGACGACGCCGCGCGTGCGCCTTGATCGACGACCGTGGCGACAGCGTCGGAGGCGAGGTCGAAAACTGTCAGTCCGCCAGGCCATTTCGCCAATCGGCCGGCCATCGGGCCTCCGATGTTGCCGAGCCCGACATAGCCGAGGCGTGACGCGGAGTCGGAAGTCATGAGCGGATGACCTGTCCGCCGTCGACGTTGAAGATCTGTCCGGTGACCCAACTCGCCTCGTCGGAGAGCAGGAACAGGCACATGCCGACCAGGTCTTCTGGTTGGCCGAATCGCTTGAGCGGCAGGCGGTTGACGATGTCGGCGACCATCTCCTTGGGCGTCGTCTCGCGTGTGGCCTCGGTGTCAATCGGGCCGGGAGCGATCGCGTTGACGCGGATGTTCTGGCCACCGAGTTCGGTCGCCAACTGCTGCGTCAGACCGTTGATCCCGACCTTGGCGAGGCCGTAGAAGCCGCTGTAGAGCCATGCGGCGGTGGAGGATTGGTTGACGATTGCACCGCCGTTGCGCATGTGTCCGTACACGGCGCGGGTGACGTTGAGTGCGCCGTCGAGGTTGACGCTCATGAACTTCTTGTAGTAGTCCCACGGCACGGTGATGAGGAAGTCGAGCTTCATGCCGCCGTAGATGGCCGCGTTGTTGACCAGGCCGTCGATGGAGCCGTAGGCGTCGACGGTGGCGGCAGCGAGGGCCTGCGCGGAGTCGGGGTCGGAGACGTCGGTGTGGACGTACCGTCCGCCGATGTCGGCGGCGACCTTCTCGCCAGCGTCGTCGTTGAGGTCGGCGATCACGACGTTCGCGCCCTCGGCGGCGAGGCCGCGGGCGTACGCCTCGCCGATGCCGCCCGCGGCTCCGGTGACGATGTAGGTGCGATCAGTGAATCGTGCGGAAGTCATTGCGCTGCTGTCTCCTTCGGGGTTGGGGTGGGGTGGGGTCGGTGGTCTGTTCCCGCTGATCGAGCCGACTCCGCTGATCGAGCTGCTTCCCGCTGATCGAGCTTGTCGAGATCACTCTCGCGCTGAGGTGGTCTCGACTCGGGTGCTCGCTGCGCTCGCGCCCGCTCGACCAGCGGTGGGCATGTCGAGATCACGCCGGCTCCGCGATGGCCTTGGTCTCGAGGTACTCCTCGAAGCCCGCGACGCCCATCTCGCGGCCGATGCCCGATTGTTTGTAGCCGCCGAACGGGACGTCGGCCGAGTACCAGATGCCGCCGTTGATCGACATGGTTCCGGTGCGGACGCCTTCGACCACTTTGTTGATGCGGTCGCGGTCGGTTCCCCAGACAGCCCCCGAGAGGCCGTAGGGGGAGTCGTTGGCGATGCGGATGGCGTCGTCGTCGCCGTCGTGGCCGAGGATGACGAGCACGGGGCCGAAGATTTCCTCCTGCGCCGTGCGGGACGAGTTGTCGAGACCGGAGATCAGGGTCGGCGACACGAAGAAGCCCTTGTCCTTGTCGGCGGGTCGCGCGCCGCCGATTTCGATTGTGCCGCCTTCGGTCTGCGCGAGCTCGATGTACGACTCCACACGCTCGCGCTGCGTCGCCGAAATGACGGGACCGCAGATGGTGCCGGGATCGGTGGGGTCGGCTGCCGCGAATCCCGCCAACGAATCCCGCGCCAATGCCGTTGCCTCCGCGAGCTTCTCATGCGGGACGACGAGTCGGGTGGTGATCGCGCAGCCCTGACCCGCATGCGTCACGACGGCGAACGCGGCCATCGAGACCGCCGACGCAAGGTCGGCGTCGTCGAGCACGATGAACGCCGATTTGCCGCCCAGCTCGAGGAAGACCTTCTTGAGTGTTTCGGCCGCCGAGGCCATCACCTTCTTGCCGGTGGCCGTCGAGCCGGTGAACGAGACGATGTCGACGCGCGGATCGGTCGACAACTGCGCCCCGAGCTCGTGATCAGTGGACGTCACGATGTTGACGACGCCCGGCGGGAAGTCTGTCTCTTCTGCGATCACCTTGCCGACCAGCGCTGCGCACCACGGTGTGTCGGGTGCCGGCTTCAGCACGACGGTGCAGCCTGCGGCCAGCGCCGGTCCGATCTTGGCGAAGTTGATCTGATGCGGGAAGTTCCAGGGTGTGATTGCTCCGACGACGCCGACTGCCTCTTTGCGGATCTCGCGGGTGTTCTTGATTCCCATGGGTTTTGCCTCGCCGAGGTCGTGGGTCCACTCGTAGCTCTCCGCGAGATCGGCGAAGTATCCGAGGTCGCGGATCGGCCCCTCCAGCTGCGGTCCGTGAGTGAGGAACACCGGGCAACCGACCTCGGCGACGGTCAGCTCGCGCAGTTCGTCGGTGTGGGCGAGCAGCGCGTCGCGCAGCTGCCGCAGGCAGTGTGCGCGGAATGCGGCGTCGCGCGACCAGTTGGTGGTGTCGAAGGCGTGGCGGGCGGCGGCGATGGCCGCGTCCATATCGTCGAGGGTCGCGTCGGCCGCCTGGCCGATGACCTCCTCGGTTGCCGGATTGACGACGTCGAAGACGCCGCCGCTGCCGGGAATGAGCTTGCCGTCGATCAAGAGATCCGACGCTGATGCTGGACGAAGAGACATGAACTGGGCTCCAACGCTGACTGGAAGACTATCTGGACAGGTGTCTGGACTCGAGTTCAAACCTAGTGTAGCGTCGGTCACATGTCCAGCCCCGTGTCGCAGGAATCCACGCGCCGCCGACTGACCGCACAGCAGGCCGAGACGGTTGCGCGGCTGACAGATGCCGCAGTCGACGTACTCAATGCAGACGGTTTCGACGGCCTCACGGTGAGGGTGGTCGCCAAGCGTGCAGGGGTCGCGCCGGCGACCGCGTACACCTACTTCTCGTCGAAGAGTCACCTTGTGGCAGAGGTCTTTTGGCGTCGACTGGCCGAGGGGGTACCGGAAGCCGACGCCTCGCTCTCGCGCGAGGATCGGGTCGCCGAGATCTTGCGCAACGTGTCACTCGTCGTCGCGGGCGAAGGGCAACTCGGCGGCGCGGTCACGGTCGCACTACTCGGTACCGACCCCGACGTCGAGCACCTGAGATTGCGGATCGGTGGCTTCATCCGGACCCGACTCGCGCAAGCACTCGAGGTCGACGTCGAACATCCCGGTCCGGTCGTCGATGCTCTCGAAATGCTCTACGCGGGAGGCCTCGTCCACGCAGGCATGGGGCATCTGACCTACGAACAGACATCCGAGCGGCTCGTCGCCGCGGCACGCCTGATCCTGTCGGCACAGCCCTAGGTAGGCAGTCCTAGTTGACCGAGGATGCCCCGAAAGCGCGCGCACGACACGCACATACCGTCAATGGAGGTTCATCGATGACCGAGACCGCAATGGTCGCGGGGATGCAGCAGCAGATTCCTTTCGACCCCTACGCCTACGATTTCCACGAGGACCCGTACCCGACGTACGCGCGACTGCGCGAGCAGGCGCCGGTGTATTACAACTCGGATCTGGATTTCTGGGCGCTCGCCGGTCACGACGATGTGCGAAACGCGTTCCGCGACAGTGCAAATCTGTCGAATGCATGGGGTGTGTCGATGGACCCCTCGTCGTACGGTCCCGACGCGCACAAGTCGATGTCATTTCTAGCCATGGACGATCCCAAGCACATGAGAATCCGCAAGCTCGTCTCGAAGGGCTTCACTCCGCGCCGGGTAAACGACCTCGCCGGCCGGATCACCGCACTGACACACCATCATTGGAGCTCGTGCCTCGACAAGGGCGAGTTCGATTACGTCGCCGACTTCGCCGGCTTGCTCCCGATGGACGTCGTATCGGAAATGCTCGGTGTGCCCGAATCCGACCGCGCGTATCTGCGGAAGCAGTCGGATTTGCTGCTGCACCGCGAGGAGGGCGTCCTCGACATCCCCGAGGCAGCCGTCTACGCCTACCTCGAACTGCACAAGTACTACTCCGCACTCATCGCCGAACGCCGTGGCAACCTCGGCGACGACCTCGTCTCCGCACTCATCACCGCGGAGATCGACGACGACGAGACCGGCGAGAAGACCACGCTCACCGAGGACGAGATCGTCGGATTCATGGTCCTCATGGTGGTCGCAGGCAACGAGACGACCACCAAACTGCTTGCCAACGCGCTGTATTGGGGCTGGCGCAATCCCGACGAACTCGCCAAGGTGCTCGCCGATCCCGAAGCGGTGCCGCAGTGGACCGAAGAAACACTGCGCTACGACAATTCGACCCAGATGGTGCTACGCAGAGTGGCCGGAGACGTCACCTACGGCGAACAGGTCATTCCGGAAGGGCAGCGGGTACTACTCCTCGTCGGCTCGGCAAACCGCGACGAGAATGTGTTCGACGACGCGTCGTCGTACCGCATCGGCCGCGACTGCAGCCAGGCGTTGATGAGTTTCGGTATGGGAGCACACTTCTGCCTCGGCGCGCATCTCGCGCGGCTCGAGGCGAACATCGGTCTCGCCGAGGTCGTTCGGTCGATTCGTTCTGTCGACATCGACATCGCCAACGCCGAACGGGTGCACTCGGTGAACGTGCGCGGGTTCGCGTCGCTACCGGTGAAGGTGACGGTGCGCTGATGGCATACATACCTCATCCGGAACGTCGGCCCGTACTGGTTGCGGGAGCGTCTTCGGGAATCGGGGCCGCGACGGCCGAATACCTCGCCGCCGCAGGCTATCCCGTCGCACTGGCCGCTCGACGCGTGGACAAGCTTCAGGAGCTTGCCGACAAGATCGCGGGTGCCGGAGGCGAAGCGGTCGCCGTCCCACTCGATGTCACCGACGACGCGTCGGTGCGGGACTGCGTGGCGAAAGCCCAAGCCGCGCTCGGGCCGATCGAGATCGCGGTTGCCGGAGCAGGCGACCTCGACGTCGGGCTCTCCTACGAGATGAGTGAAACCGATTTCGCGTCTCAGGTCGACATCCACCTCGTGGGTGCACATCGGCTCTACCGCAACATCGTCCCCGGGATGATCGACCGCGGCCGTGGCGATTTCGTGTTCATCGGGTCCGACGTCGCGGTGCGTCCACGGCCATGGTCGTCGGCATATGTCGCGGCGAAGACCGGCGTCGACGGCTTGGTTGCCACAGCGCAACTCGAACTCGAGGGCACCGGGGTCCGCGCCAGCATCGTCCGTCCGGGCCAGACCATCACCGGCATGGGTTTCAACCTCGCGCCCGAGGTGATGGAGAAGATGCTCAACTCGTGGATCACCCACGGACTCGCCAGACATGGCAATTTCCTTGCACCAGAACACATTGCCCAGGCGATCTCGGCGATCGTCGGCATGCCACGCGGTGCGCACATGCGCGTCGTCGAGGTCGAGGCCGAGGGCGCCATCCCCCGTGACAAGAGCGGTGGGGGAGCAGACATAACCGGAGACGAGACGACCGGAGGCACGAAATGAGCACGCTGACCACGCCGAAACGAGTGTCCGGTGGCGACGGAGAGCACGGACACCTCGACGAACTGGCAGCCGACCCGATCGGACTGTTCTGGCGTGTGCGCGACGAGTGTGGAGACGTCGGGCAGTTCCAGCTCGCCGACCGGGAGGTGGTGCTGGTATCGGGCGCCGCGGCCAACGAGGACTTCTTCCGCGCACCGGAGGAGGATCTCGACCAGGCAGCGGCATATCCCTTCATGACACCGGTTTTCGGCGAGGGAGTCGTCTTCGACGCGAGTCCGGAGGAGCGGTCCAAGGCGATCCACAACGCCGCGCTCAAGGGCCCGCATATGAAGCAGCACGCGGTGACGATTCCCAATGAGGTCGAACGCATCATCGCCCGCTGGGGTGACGAAGGCGAAATCGACTTGCTCGAATTCTTCGGTGAACTGACGCTCTACACCTCGTCGGCGTGTTTGATCGGCCGCAAGTTCCGTGAACAACTCGACAAGCGGGTCTCCGAGTTGTTCCACGACCTCGAGAAGGGCACCGACCCGATCGCCTACGTCGACATGCACGCCGACATCGAGAGCTTCCGCAAGCGCGACTCTGCGCGGGCGGAGCTCGTCGACTTCATCCAGGGCGTCATGAACGAGCGCATTGCGCGCCGCGATGAAGGCACTTCCGATGAGGACAAGGACGATCGCGACCTCATGGACGTGCTCATCCAGGTGGGGTTCGACGCCAACACCATCACCGGGATGTTCATTTCGATGATGTTCGCGGGTCACCACACCACACAGGGCACCGCCGCCTGGACGCTGATCGAACTGCTGCGCAACCCCGACTACATGCAGCGCGTCTACGACGAACTCGACGAGATCTACGGCGACACACCGGCGGGCGAGCGACCGGAGTACACCTTCGCTCACACCAGGCAGATGCCGCAGCTCGAGAACGCACTCAAGGAGTCGCTACGCCTGCACCCGCCGCTGATCATTCTGATGCGCTTGGTGCAGCAGGACTTTCAGGTCGACGATTTCGAAGTGCGTGCGGGGCAGACGATTGCGGTATCGCCCGCGGTATCGAATCGGTTGCCCGACGATTTTCCCGAACCCGACGCCTTCGACCCCGACCGTTATGTGAAGCCGCGTCAGGAAGATCTCGCCAACCGCTGGACGTGGATTCCCTTCGGTGCCGGTCGACATCGTTGTGTGGGAGCGCAATTCGCGATCATGCAACTCAAGGCGATCTTCTCGGTGCTGTTTCAGAACTACGAGTTCGAGATGTCGCAGCCGTCGGATTCCTACCGCAATGACCACTCGAAGATGGTGGTGCAACTCGCACAGCCGTGCCGGGTGCGCTACCGCAGACGGCAGAAGTAGGAGGGCGACATGCGAATCGAGGTCGATCTCGACATCTGCCAGGGGCATGGCATGTGTCAGATGGAGGCACCGGACGTGTTCGAGGCCGAGGTCGATCATGTCGACATTCTCGAGCCGCAGCCCGACGAGAGCAAACGCGCCCAGGTGGAGGCCGCCGTGCAGTACTGCCCCACCCAGGCGCTGCGGATCGTCGAAGACAGCAGGGCATGAGACGCGTGCAAGGCAAGAGAACACAGCACTACTTGAGAACACAGCAGTGCCTGAAGAACAGCGAACGAGAGGTGACGGCATGGCATTCGATCGTGCAGAGCTAGAAGAGATGAAGGAACGGTGGCTCGAGGCGAACATCGTTGCCGAGCAGGCCGGTGACTGGAAGCCGCTGGCCGACTTCTACACCGAGGACGCCACTTACGGCTGGAACTACGGTCCGGACAAGGACTTCATGGCCGTCGGCCGGGACGAGATCCGTGAGATTGCACTCGGTCAGGAGATGGAAGGTCTCGAAGGGTGGACCTATCCGTACCAGGAGTGGGTGATCGATGATCGCACCGGGTCGATGATCGGTCTGTGGAAGCAGGTCTACGACCGCAAGCGTGAGGACGGGACCCCGTACGCACTCGAAGGTATCCAGGGAAGCTGGTTCAAATACGGCGGAAACTTCCAATTCCGCTGGCAGCGTGACTTCTTCGACTACGGCAATGTGTCGGCGCTGTTCATCGAACTGCTGAAGGAGAACGCGATGAGCGACGGAATGCTCAAACGGATCGAGAAGGCCACCGGCGACCAGCCCGGCTGGTATCCGTTCGGCAAGGCGCCCGTCGAGTTCTGGTGATTCACGAAATGCCCACAGCCCGGACGTACTCGGATCTCGCCGCTCGGCAACTCGCGACGATCGTGCCTGAACTCCTGCTGTCCGGTCAGTTGATCGACCGCAGCGGAATGGCCCATCTCATCAGCGCTTTCGGTCGGGAGACGATGGCGCAGATCGCCATCGAAGAGTGGATGGCCGCGAGCCCCGTCTACACCCATCGCATGCGGGACGCGCTCGGCGTCGACGGCGACGGTGTTGCCGACATGTTCAAATGCCTGCAACTCGACATCGGGGCGCCGCCGCAGTTCATGGACTTCCGCTACGAGATCGACGACAAGTATCACGGCTCCTTTGTGCTCAATCACTGTGGGGCACTGATGGATGTCGAGCCGCTCGGCGACGACTACGTGACCGCGATGTGTCACGACATCGAGGACCCGACCTTCGACGCCACCGCCATCGCGACGAATCGTCGGGCCCGGATCAGGCCCATTCACAGGCCGCCTCGCAGGCCCACCGACCAACACCCGCACTGTGCGTGGACCGTGACAATCGAACCCGACCGCGACGAGCTTCCACTGCCGCCCGACGCCGAGGAGATGTTCACCAGACGCGCGGCATCCGTCGAGTTGAGCGCGATCGACACGACTGCGACGGACGGGCGCGTCGACTATCGCGGAGACCTGTGTGACGACCTCCAGTTCCGCGAATGGTCGCACACCGCGCTCGTCCGGATCGCGGAAGAGGTTGCGCTGCAGCATCAGTTGCTCGCACTCGGCTTCCTCGTGTCATTGCGTCGCTATGCCGACGGCCCCGAACAGGTTGACGAGATCTATCGCAAACAGTTGACCGGTATCGCGGGCCTGGCGGCAGATCGACTGCGCAGCGCGTTGGCGCTCGCTCCCGACGCGCAGGGATTGGCCACCGTGATCTCGCTGATCCCCGTGCTCGGACCCGTGCAGTACACCGGCGTGACGGCGCGCGTCGTCGGAGATGGTGTCGTACTGGCCATTCCGCATGAGTCCGACGCACGATCCGACGGCGGTTGGCTCACACTGTTCGACGCCGAGCACCTCGAACCACTGCAGGCGATCGCCACGGGTGTCGACGCGCACTGGAACGTCGAGGCCGTCACCGACACCGGCCACGCCCTCGAGGTCACGTTCGCCCTCACCGACGACGAACGGTCGGAGTCCGGCGAGGTGGCCATCGCACGATTCAGTTCCGGTGCCGCATGGGAGTTCGTCGATAGGGGTCGGTCACTACCTATCACTCCGATCGGCAGTCCGGTCTGATGGTCGCGCACTGCGCTATCGAGATCTGATGGCGGCCGACGTCCCGATCGACGCGCACCTGTCCGGGCGCGTCGCGATCATCGCGGGCTCGACGCGGGGGATCGGTCTGAACGTCGCGTATGCCCTTGCAGGGCGCGGGGTCTCGCTGGTGGTGAATGGCCGCGACGCGAGAGCCGTCGACGACACGGTCGCCGAGATCACGGGTGGCGGTGGCTACGCGGTGGGTGTCTGCGGGTCAGCGGGCGACGAGGGCGTCGCCGAGCGCATGGTTACGGCGGCACTCGATGCGTTCGGCGCACTCGACATCGCCGTCAACTGTGCCGGCATAGCCGAACCCGCGGGGTCGACGATTCTGACCATCACGCCCACCGAGTTCCGCGAGCAGGTCGACGCACATCTGATGAGCGCCTTCTTCCTGACTCAGTCTGCTGCACGGGTTTTCGTCGGACAGCAGTCGGGATCGATCGTGTTGACCGGCTCGGCCGCGTCGTTGGGAACGTTCGGTGGAAGTGGCTATCCCGCGGCGAAAGGCGGCGTGAACGCTCTCGCGCTCGCCGCGTCGGGCGATCTGATGAGTTCCGGAGTGCGCGTCAATGTCGTGATGCCCGGAGCGAAGTCGCGACTGTCGTCGGGACCGGACTACGTCAGACACATCGAAAGCCTGCATGCGAGAGGCATACTGGACGACTTCACCCGCGACGCGGCGCTCGATCCGGCACCGCCGGAATACGTCGCTCAGCTCTACACATTCCTCGCGAGCGATGCCGCCGCCAAGATCACCGGCCAGATCTTCACGGCGTCGGGGGGTTTCATCGGTCGATACGATCCGCACCAGCCGACGTTTGTCGCCTACCGCGACCATAAAGACACGGAGCCATACAGTTTGGCGGAGTTGGCCAAGCTGCTCTCCGAGTGAGTGTGTCGAGAAGATCGGTATGAGGTTTGCGCCCGATTGCGGCACAAACCCCATACCAACTCGGCATCGACCTGATCAGTTCGCGGAGCCGACCAGCGGCGGTTCGGTTGCGCTGGGACCGTGCGATTGCGGATCGTCGTGTGTCCTGCGCGGGCGACGCACGTACACCACGGCCGCAAGGATGAGGAGAAGGATTCCGACGATCCCCAGTGCGATCGGCGTCCAGAAGAACGTCGCGCGCAGAGTCTGACGCGCGTCCCTGGCGTCGTTGGCGAGCGCCGTCAGTGTGGCGTCGTCGAATCGTAGGTCGGCGTTGATCGCGTCGACCTTGAACGAATCATCGGCTGACCGTGCGTAATACGCGTGCGGGGTGGTGTGTGTGTCGACGGTGGTGCCGCTCGTCGGCTCGACCCACATGTCGCGGGTGTTGCTGTAGAAGAGCTTCATGGTGACCGGCTCCATGGCTCCGCCGGGGATGCCCCACTTGAATGCGGGCATGGTGATCTGGGTCTGCTGGTTGACGCCGTGCGTCTGTGTGGTGTCCACCCCTGTGACCTCGCCACGGAAGTGATAGGTCTTGACGCCGTTGATCTCTCGGCTGTCGTTGACGTACTTCATGGTGATCGGGGTGTGCCCGCGGAGCTCATAGAGCGTGTGGTCCGACTTGTCCGTGCCGATGGGGAAGGTGAACAGTGTTCCGGCATAACTGGACTCGTTCGACGGTGTTGTCGCAGGCGCGGTGATCAGAGTCGGTTCGGGACTCGACGCGACCTTGTATGTCGTGCGATCGATCGTGCCCGCCAACGTATCGAGTCCGAACACTCCCGCCTGGCCTACCACGTCGGACCGGCGACTGGTCACCGTGGTCGTGGTGGCCGCCGTGTCGTCGGTTGCACCGGGTGAGCTTTGATTACGCGTGATGATCTCGATGGGCACGTCGGCGGTGGTGGCGACCGGCGTTGCCGTGGTGAACGACGCCCTGTCGATGAGTGTGCCCTGACCGGCCAGTACCGCGGTGCGGTCGAGATCGGTGGGGAACAGCGCGGTGTTGCTGCGGATGACGGTCGGCAGAAGTGCCGCGACGACGAGACAAACGACGCCGAGCAGGCCGAGGATCGCGGTCAGGAGAGTCCGCTTCTTACTCATGTGATTTCCTCATCTCGAGGTGGGCTGAGCCGGCGGATCACCGCAGAAGGCTCAGGTGACTAACGAAGAGCAATGTGGCCGGGGTCACATTGAGCGAATAGTGTCATACAGGGCTCTATGAGGTGTGGTGATCCGGGAAAGACATAGATAGATCTATGTGATTGTGATTTCGTGGCCGCGGTGAGGCCGTCGAATTCGCTAGTATTCGAAAGATGGTTGTCAGTGCCAAAGGGACGCGGCTGAACAAGCGGGGTATCGAGACCCGCAGACAGGTGATCGACGCCGCGATCGACGCGCTCGCCGCAGCCCGTGGCGGAGACCCGGTGAGCGCGAATCTCGTTGCGAGACAGGCCGGTGTCACCTGGGGGACCATGCAGCACCAGTTCGGAGACGTAGACGGACTGTGGGCCGCGGTGCTCGACCACATCGTCGACGTCTGGCAGCCTGCACCCGATCCGCTCGACGCCACGATGCCGGCGCCCGAGCGGATCGAGATCATGGTCGAGCGATTCTGGCGCGCACTCGCGGCCAGGGAGGGACGCGCGGTGGAGAACCTGCGGCAGATGCTTCCGGGCGACCCCTCGGCTCTCGAAAGTTCCTATCCCGCAACGGCGGCGGCTATGGCGGCATGGGAGCAGCGGTGGGCGGCGGCATATGCGCGCTTCTTCGATGGACTGGACGTCGACGCGACCAAATCGCAACGGGTGCAGTCATTTCTGCCAGGTGCCCTGCGCGGGTTGTGGTCGGAATCGAATCTGACGACCTACACCGACGTCGAGGCGGGGCGTCGTGGACTTGTCGAGGCGATCGTCGCGTACCTGTGCTGATGCCCGAATTCCACGGAGGGGCGCTCATGCCGGTCGCTCGGTGGGCTCGTCGGCGCGGCGTCGACGCTGCGCTGCCCGCTCGACCCAGTACCGTGCGCCCTCAGCTATCGCCTCGGTGACCGGTCGCGGTTGCCATCCGAGTTCGCGAACCGCTTTGTCGTGGCTCATCTCTGGAATGCAGTGCATCAGACGCACCGTACCGATGCGCAACTTGCCCGGGGTACGGGTAAGTGTCGACTTCGCCGACCCGACCGCGCCGGCGGCATAGAGCGCGGCGCGGCCCAGCACAGGTCTGGGCGCGGCACGTCCAGCGGTTGTCGCTGCAACACGGATGACCTCGCCGAGATCGATCGACCGCTCCGAAACGATGTAGCGTTCGCCATTGCGTCCATGCTCCGCAGCGAGGACGAGCGCATCTGCTGCATCGTCGATACCGACTGATTCACAGCGCATTCCGCGCACACCGAAGGGCAGCTTCCCGAGTGCGGCGCCCGCGACGAACGACCCATGCGGAGTGGGTACGACATCGCCTGCGCCATAGGTGTTCGAGACGCACATCGCGACCAGCGGTACGTCGTGCTCACGCGCATAGCTGAGTGCGAGTCGCTCAGCGGCGACCCGCGACCGCACATAGTCTGTTGCCCTGCGGTCCCAGTTGAACTCAGTGGCCTCGTCCGCAAGACCGGACTCGGGTATTCCGATCGTCGCCATCGTGCTGGTGAAGACAAAGCGGCGCAGCGGAATACGTGCAGCAACCTCGAGTACGGAGCGGAGGAGCTCGACGTTGGTCTCGTACAGCGGTGCAGGGTCGAGGAGCCATGCCCGGGTGTCCACGGCACAGTGATAGACGTCGGCACACCCCGACATCGCATCGGCGACTGTGTCTGCGTGATTCAACTCCCCGACATGCCGGTCGACGTCGAAGTCGTCGATCGTGCGTGTGTCGCTGCTGGGGCGCACCAGGATTCGTACGTCTTCGCCCGATGCGACCAACCGACGCGTCAGCGTCGAACCGAGGAATCCGCTCGCCCCGATTACCAGGCTGGTCATCTCAGACGCTCCGGGTCGAGATCGGCGACGGCTGCCGCCGTGCGTTCGAGCATCACACTGAACATCGCGTCACCTCTGTCGGTTGGTTGTGCCGCTGCGGCGCCGAAGACGATGATCAGCGGAGCCTGGATGAGGTTGTCTACGTAGTCGCGCCAGCAGTCGTCGAATGTGTAGTCGAGGACGCTCGACTGGTTGCCGGGTGTCGACAGCGCAGCGCCCCATGCGCGCAACGCGTGGTGGTAGTCGGTGACGATGCGTCGCTCATGCATCCTGCGGTCGTCCGGAGTGAGACTCGTCGCGAGAAGAAAAGCGATGTCGCGCAGCGGATTGCCGGTGGTGATCGTCTGCCAGTCGAGTATTGACAGCGATCCGTCACCACGGAGCATGACGTTGTCGGCGCGCAGGTCGCCGTGGATGAGCGCGAAGTGCTCAGCAGGTGTTCGTATCCACGGACCTGCGTCGCGGACCAGCCAGTCGACGACGGACGACTGCGCAGCGCTCAAGGTGAAACGTGAACGGAACACGTCGGCCATCGGGTCGAGCAGTGACTCCATCACGTCGCAATCGTCCGGCGTCGGGAGGGGAAAGTCGTCGAGCAGTGTTGCGTCGTCCCAGCGCGGACCGTGCAAGCCGGCGGCCGCAACCGCGACCGATCGGACCTCATCTGCACTGCACCCGGCGATTTGATCGCCTTGGCGGCCGTCGGCGATGTCTTCGAGGAGCAAGACGAACTCACTTCCCGAATCGGAACACACCGTTGCGAATACCGCGGGCGTCGGTACCCGGAAGGTCGAGACGAGTTCGCGATAGAAGCGGACCTCGTTTCGGAAAGCGCCGGAGCCGAACTCGCGCTGGGCGGCCGGTCCCGTTGCCAGCTTGGCCACCATTGTGTCGGGAAGGCGGCACGGCGTTGCATAGCGCAGCGCGAGGCGAAACGAACTCGCCATCTGTCCGGTTCCGACGGGCGTTGCGTCGACTTCGACAACCTGTGTGTCGTCGTAGCCGCGTGCGCGGAGCAGAGCGGTCAGCCAGTCGGGGGTGACGTCGCTGATGTCCGTGGGTATCTCGGCGGGTAGGTGAGTGGTCACCGGCCTGCTCCCCGCGGTGTCATCCGTCCTGGATTCGCGGGCAGCTCACGCATGGCAGGCGGGCGCTTCGCGCGGTAAGCGTCGATCACCGGTGCCAGCTCGGTCGGGGTCGCACCGTGCAGGATGACAGAGTCGACGCCGAGGTCGAACTGCTTGGCTATCGCTGTGGCGCGGTCGGACGGCGATCCGACGGCGCTGTCGGCGACCCAATGTTGCGGAATAGCCTGTGCGAGTTCGTCGAGCTGTTCGGCCGTCGCGGTGGCGTCGATGGGTCCGGTGGCGTCAGAGAATGCCGACGTCGCGCGAACACGATCGAGATCTGCTGTGCTCCAGCGGTTTGCGCGCATCAGTGCATCGGGGTAGCCCTGCAGGTAGGTGGCGAGACGGCCGTAGAGCCTGCGTAGCCGGTCCTCGTCTGCGAGCTCGTCGCCGACGGTTGCCAACACCGACCAGATCCGAATCGTGTCCGGATCGCGGCCCGCACGTCTGGCCGAATCACGCACGGTGGCAACTGCGTTCGACGTCGCGGCGTCGTCGAGAAAGGTGTGCAGGATTACGCCGTCGGCGATACGTCCTGCCAACTCGAGAGTCCGTCGGCTCATGGTCACCAGCAGAATGGGCACGGACGCCACGGTGACACCGAGATTCAGCAGTGGATAGGAGCCCGCGGGACCGTCGTGGCCGACGATCATCTCGCCGCGCCAGAGTCGACGCAGCACGTCGGCGCTATCGGCCAACTGTGCACCGGTCACGTCGTCGATTCCGAGGATCTGCCATTGCGCGGCGATACCCCTCCCCAGGCCGAGTGCGAACCGGTTGTTGGTGAGCTCGGTGAGGGTTGCGGCCATCGTGGCGGTGATGATGGGATGCCTGGTGTTGTGATTGGTTGCGGCAGTAGCGATTCCCATGCGGGTCGTCGCCGCACCGAGTGCTCCGCTGAGGACGGCGGCATCCTTGATGTTGAATCGTTCGGACACGAACGCGGTGCCGAGCCCGATGCGCTCCGCCAACCTCGCCTCGTCGACGAGGTTGGCAGGGCTGACCGGATGCTTCGAGAGTGCGTAGTAGCCGAGTTCGGAGAGCATGGACTTCTCCGCAAGCATCGGTGTCACCGCCGAGATGTCACACGCTCGCGGGCGACGCCGCACGGTATTCCGTGCCGCGCGGTTCGCGTACCCACAGGGTGTCGTCGCCCGCGCTCAAGCCTTCGTGTTTGAGCTGGCGTTTGACGATCTTGTTGGTTGCCGTCGTCGGCAGGTCATCGGCGATCCGGACGTACCGGGGCCATGCTTTGGGTGACAGATCGGGCTGTGCTGCAAGGAATTGCGCGAACTCGTCGGGGGCCAAGGAACTGCCGTCGGTGAGAATGACGGCAGCCATGACCGCATCGCCAACCTGATCGTCGGGAACCGCATAGACGGCGACCTGACTGATGTCAGGCAGGCGGAGAAGGATTCGCTCGATGGGGCCCGCCGTCATGTTCTCGCCGTCGACACGCATCCAGTCGCCGGTTCGGCCCGCGAGGTAGAGCCATCCGTCGACATCTTTGTAGGCGAGGTCGCCTGACCAGTACATGCCGTCGCGGAGTCGCTCCGACGTGGTCGCGGGGTCGTTGTAATAGCCGGTGAACATGCCTGCGCCGGAGGTGTTCACGATCTCGCCGATCGCGTCGTCGGCGTTGACTAGTGCGCCGGTGTCGTCGAATTGCGCTGGTGGGCATTCGGTTCCGGTTGCGGGGTTGTAGACGGCGACGCCTGGGAAACCCTTGCCGACGGAGCCGCGTGGAGTTCCGGGTTCGCGGGTGATGATGATCGCCAACTCGGTGGAGCCGAAACCGTCCCAGACCTGGCAGTCGAAACGTCGGGCGAAGTCGTCGATGTCGCGGTCGGTGGCCTCGTTGCCGAAGGCGGCCCGCAGTGTGTTGTCGCCGTCGTCGGATTGTTCGGGAGTCGCGAGGATGTAAGCCAGAGGTTTGCCGACGTAGTTCATGTACGTGACGCCATAACGTCGGACGTCGTCGAGGAATCGCGAAGCGGAGAACCTGGCCGGCACCATCGCCGCGCCGGATACCGCTGCGACGCAATAGCCTCCGAGGAGCGCCGCGGAGTGAAAAAGCGGCATCGAGAGATAGCAGATGTCGTCGGAGGTGATGCCGAAACGCTCGGCCAGCGGCGGCCCGGCGAAGGGAACGAGCATGTGCGCCAACTGAACCGGCTTCGGATTGCCGCTCGTGCCCGAGGTGAAGATCAGCATGAAGGGGTCGGTCGCGGTGGGTACCGAGTATGGCGTCAGCTCGCCGGCGTCGGCGAGAAGTCGGGGCCACTCGGCAGATGACGTGTCGATGACTTCGACGCCGGGGAGGTCGAGGCCGTCGAGGAGTGGGAGGTGCTCGGCGTCGGTGAGCAGGATCTGGCAGTCGCCGCGCGCGATGTCGTTGGCGAGAGCCTCTCCGCGTCGAGTGTTGTTGATCCCGACCGTCACGTACCCACCGAGCGCACCGGCGGCGAGGGCGATAAGCATCGCGGGACTGTTATCGAGGAGCACTCCGATATGCATCGGGCGTTCGGTGTCGGCGCGGCCGAGGACGGTGGCCGCCGTGCGCCGCGCGTCGTCGAGGTATTCGCGCCACGTCCAGCGGCTGTCGTCGTAGAGGATCGCGAGGGAGTCGTCGTTGTCACGGTCGATCAGGAGTTCAGTCACGGTCTGCGCCATGCGCCAAATCTAGAACCTGTTCTACGAAGAGGTGTACAGATTCGAGAAATTGTCTACTGATGCCTTAGGACGTGGTGGTCAGCGCGAGATGGTGCCGCTTCCGGGACTCAGGGTGAAGGTCGCGCCGCCGCGTCCGACGACGCTCGTGGTGAACGAGATCGGTCCCGGCCCGGTCCGTAGTGAGGGGCTGAGCGCGGGCTTGCCCTCCTTGCACGCCGGGAATGTGGTGGTCCCGGACTTCTTGGTGGCCGTGTTGTGCCACTCGAACCCGACGACAGCCGAGCGCAGGCCGGTGGTGCAGGCGTTGCCCGGCATCGGCTCGAGCCACACGCGCAGGGTGTCCGGGTCGGGCGACGCCGCCGCGATCGGGGCGACGAACGCCGCAAACGGGACGTCGCCGCTGGTCGCGATGCCCGCGTTCGGTGTCTGCGAGATCGACGACGCCGGGATCTGCGGATCGGCCGCCGGCGCCGCGTGCGCGGATCCGGCCGTGGCCAGGAGCGTCGACGCTGCCGCTAGTCCGACGGCGGTTGCGAGCGCAGCGCGATGAAGTGTTCGTCCCACTGGTATCACCAGCCCCTTCTGTCACAGTTGGGGTCCACGGTACCAGCGCGCGGCCCGTCGCGGCAGGGGGCGCTTGGGGTGGGGCTGGGGCCTGGCCGCCCGCGGTGCCTGCGTGCAGAAAGTAGGGGAAGGAATCCTTCCGCGGGTCTCGTACCTTTTCTCGAGAAGTTGCGCGGGGAAACGTCGACAAGTCGGGGAAAGAACCCTTCCCCTACTTTCTGACTGACTTGCGGCCGCGCGCCCGGGTCGACGCGATACGCGCATACGGCGCAGAAGTGTCGGATTCGCGGCATCTGCGGGTGAGATGGCTCACCGATCGTGGCAGAACGTCGATTCAGGGGAGAACAGTGGAGATGTATTACTTCGCATGTCTAATTATCGTCCATTGTTCGGAGGTTGTTGATGTCCACCCAGCTATCCACCGATCCTGCCGCCGCGGTGTCGGCGCAGAGCCCCGACTCCGACGTCGCTGCCCGCCTCCTGGAGGGGATGTCGGTCGAGGGTGCGCTTCGAGTTCTCTATGAGGGGTACGCCGACCGTCCCGCGCTCGGATTCCACGACGCGGATCGCGAATCACGTTGGTCCACAGTAAGTTTCCATGAGCTCGGTAGTCGGGTCTCGGTTGTCGCATCGCTCCTGTGTGACGCGGCCGGTGTCGAGTCCGGCGATCGGGTCGCCACGCTGGGGTTCACCAGCGCCGACTACACGGCGGTGAGTCTGGCAGTTCTCGGTCCACTCCACGCTGTCGAGGTGCCGTTGCAATCAGGGGCCGCAGATTCCGTGTTCGCCGACATCCTCGACGAGACCGAGGCCAAAGTCCTTGCGGTGTCGACGAACTCGCTGTCCAGAGTCACCGCTCTGATCGAGAAGGGCGTGCGCGCCGACCTTGCGCATCTCGTCGTCTTCGACGTCTCCGAAGCTGCACTCGATGCCGTCGAGAGTGCGCGCGCTGTAGTGGAGCCGCTCGGAATCTCAGTGCACCTCGTGCAATTCGACGACGAGCCGTCGGCGGCATACGACGCCCAGGCGGCGCCGCAATCGAGCGTCGACGCACAACCCGACGACCTTGCCCTGCTGATCTACACCTCTGGCAGCACCGGCGCCCCGAAGGGTGCAATGTACACGCAGGACGCAGTGCTTCGGTTGGTCCGACAGGGGTTCGGCCTCGAAACAGACCGTGCCACAGACGAATACGCCGCGAGCGAAGACCACGCCTGGGTCACTCTGAACTTCCTGCCGATGAGTCACGTGATGGGCAGAGCGACGCTCATGCGAACGCTGGGCAACGGCGGAACAGCCTACTTCACCGCGCGGCCCGACCTGTCCGAGCTCCTCGACGACCTCGCGGCCGTCGCGCCGACCGAACTGCATTTCGTGCCGCGTATCTGGGAGATGCTGCACCAGCAGTATCTGTCCGAAATCGAGGGCGCCGAGACGGATTCGCACGCCGACGTCCTGACCGCGATGCGGCGCAGCTACTTCGAACGCGCACAACTCGCCGTGACCGGCTCGGCGCCGATCTCGCCCGAGGTCGTCGACTTCGTCGAAAGCATGCTCGACTCTCCGCTCGTCGAGGGCTATGGATCGACCGAGGCGGGTGGCGTCATCCGCAACGGGGCGGTGATCCGGCCGCCGGTTCTCGACTACAAGCTCGTCGACGTCCCCGAACTCGGTTATCGCACAACCGATACCCCGCACCCGCGCGGCGAACTGCTCGTCAAGACCACCGACATCTTCGCCGGCTACTATCGTCGACCGGAACTCACCGCGGAAATGTTCGACGACGAGGGCTTCTATCGAACCGGCGACGTCATGGCAGAAACCGGACCCGATCAGCTCGTCTACCTCGACCGTCGGAACAACGTGTTGAAGTTGTCGCAGGGCGAGTTCGTCACTGTTGCGCGCGTCGAAAGTGCGCTGACCTCACCGCCGATCCGTCAGATCTACGTGTACGGCAATAGTTCACGCCCGTACCTGCTGGCCGTCGTCGTGCCAACCGATGACGCCGTCGACGCCGCTTCCGACGACGGGGAACTACACGCGACGCTGTTGCGGGCTGTCCGAGACATCGGGGAGCGCAACGGCCTTGCGTCGGTGGAGATCCCGCGCGACATCATCGTCGAACGTACCGCGTTCTCTGAGGCCAACGGCTTGTTGACCGGGATTCGCAAGCTCGCGCGGCCACGCCTCAAGGAGGCGTACGGTCCCGCTCTCGAAGACCTGTACCTGCATCTCGCACATGCTCGCGCCGATCGGCTCCGCGATGCGCGGGCATCTGCGGCGGGCAAGCCGACGCTCGATGTGCTGATCGACATCGTCTCGGCCACACTCGATCTCGCCGAAAATGAGGTGACTGCGCACTCGAAGTTCACCGATCTCGGTGGTGACTCGCTGACCGCCGTCACCCTCGGGAACACACTTCGCGACATCTTCGACGCGCAGGTCTCGGTCGGTGTGCTGACCAGTCCGTCCTCCGACCTCGCGGCTATCGCCGACTACATCGACGGACGGGAGGGCGATGCGCGCCCCACGGCAGACACCGTGCACGCCGACCAGCGGCACCTGCGTGCCGACGAGCTCACCGTCGACGCCTTTCTCGACGAGGCGACACTGGCAGGAGCGTCGAGCGTGCCGGCCGCCGACGAGACCGTGTGCGAGGTATTACTCACCGGAGCAACCGGATTCCTCGGTCGATACCTCGCCGTCGAGTGGTTGCGGCGCGTTGCACGCGTCGACGGGCACGTGACCTGTCTGGTCCGTGCCTCCGACGACGAGACCGCCCGGCGACGCCTCGACGCGGTCTTCGATGTCGGCGACGGCCCGCTGCGCGCCGACTACTTGCGGTTGGCGCCAGACCACCTGACAGTTCTCGCGGGTGACAAGGATTCGCCGAAACTCGGACTCGACGACCAGGTGTGGAACCGGCTTGCCGCCGATGTCGACCTGATCGTCGACCCGGCCGCACTGGTCAATCATCTGCTGTCCTACCGGGAGTTGTTCGGCCCGAACGTTTCTGGAACAGCAGAGCTCATCCGCCTCGCGTTGACGACGACTCGCAAGCCTTACGTCTACATCTCGACCGTCGGGGTGGCTGACCAGGTCGGCTCTGCGGAGTTGGTGGAGGACAAAGACATTCGTGAACTCAGCGCGACGCGCGAGGTACACGACGGCTACGCGAACGGCTACGGCAACAGCAAGTGGGCGGGGGAGGTGCTGCTGGCAGACGCGCACGACCGTTTCGGGCTGCCCGTCAGCGTGTTCCGATGCGACATGATCGTGGCCGACGACAGCGACCTCGGCCAGCTCAACCTCCCGGACATGTTCACGCGCCTGCTGATGAGCGTCATGGCAACAGGCCTCGCACCACGGTCGTTCTACCGGCTCGACGCCGACGGCGGTCGGGGAGCAGCGCATTACGACGCACTGCCTGTCGACTTCCTGGCCGCGGCTATCTCGGCTCTCGCGGTCGGCGACGGTCATGTCACGTACAACGCCGTCAATCCACACTCCGACGGCATCGACCTCGACACGTTTGTCGGCTGGCTCACCGAGTCCGGCGAAGAGATCGCACTCGTCGACGACTACGACCACTGGTACCGACTCTTCTCCGACGCCCTTGCCGATCTGCCGGAGAAGCAACGTCGACACTCATTGATCCCGCTGCTACATAACTACACGCGCCCGATCGAACCCGTCGACGCCGGTGTCGTCAACGCGCCGCTTTTCGCCGCGGCGGTTCGTTCGGGACAGGTGACCACAGCGACGGCCGAGTACGCCGACATCCCGCACATCACGTCGCAAGTTGTCGCCAACTACGCGCGCGGGCTGCGAACACTCGGGGTCATCTGAGTGTGATCGGACTCCCTGCGTCCCGGGGTCGGAATCCGGCCCCGGGATGCGGGGTGATGAAGTGAACGCATGAACGACAACAAGCACGACGATGCTGTAGCCGTGCCGACGACAGGTGCGGTGCGCGATCCGGTCGCGGCGTTCGGCGTCGGGGCGATGCGAATCGACGACGGTGTGGTCGTTGCGGAGCAGCAACTCGGCCCACGATTCGCCGACCATCGCGGACTCATCGACCTCCCCGCGTATGCGGTCCTTTTCGACCACATCGGTGGCATCCCGTATCACCGTGCCACTGACTCGCCGTGCATGCAGGCTCGCCTGGCGTTGTCGACGGTCGGCCGGGCAGGACTCACCGACCACCTCACCGGCACCGCGCAGCTGCTGATGCACGACGCCAAGGTCGGTGTCACCGAGATCCGCGTCGGCGACGGCACCGAGGACTTCTGTGTCGGCACCGCGCGCAACGTCGCCGTGGGCCGAGCCGTTCCGGACGATTTCGACAACGCCGAGCTGGCGCACGATATCCCGGACGCCGCATCGCTCGATGCTGTTCTTGCACAGCCGATTCCAGATGATCTGGATGGTGAGACCATCGTCGCGCAGATCGCTCGCGGTGAGCGTGACCGTGGTCCGCTCGCCGAGTTGCTCAACGCCACCATCGATGCCGACGGCGCGCCGTCGAACACCCTGCGTCTCGTCGTCGACACGGAGGCATGGATGGGAAACATGTTCGGCACCATGCACGGTGGCGTGATCGGCACCATCGTCGGTGCGGCGTGCTCGCTCACGGGGCAGCAGAAGGCCCATGCCGGTCAGGAGTATCGCGTCGGTGATCTCTCGGTGGCGTACTTCCGCTCGCCCCCGGTCGACGGTAGTCGCGTGATCGTCGACGTCGAGCCGCTGAAGGTGGGGCGTCGCATCGCGACGTTTTCGACGCGCATGACGGGTGCCGACGGCACGCTGCTCGCCGAGGGAGCTGCGGACATCCACTTCCGCTGAAAGAGCGCTATTCGACGGCGATACCGAGATGTGCGGCGAACTGCTCGGCAAGGCCGACGGCCTGATGGGCGGTGATCGTCGCGCCCGCAAGCCCTCCGAGATTGCGCACGGTATTGACCCGAAGGTCGCGGAGATCGACGTCGGTCAGCTTGGCGCGATGGACGTCGAGCGAGGTGACTGTGGTGTCGTCGAAGGCGACGCGCGTCAACGTGGCCTCGGATACGTCGAGTTCGTCGATGACACACGACCGGAAGATCACGTCACGAGCCTCGTTGCCGCTGAGATTGACCAGACCGAGCTTGCAGTCGGAGATGATCACCGAGCGCATCCTGCCGCCGAAGAGGTCGAGCGCGCCGATCCGACTGTTCTCGATGCGCACGTTGTGCAGCATCGAGCGCGGCGCGAACACGCGTGCGCTGCTCACCTCGTCGAGTCTGCTGTCGACGATGCGGACGCCGGTGAGATCGGCGTCGTCGAGCGATGTGCGCACCACTGAGCACGTCGTGAGCGACACGTCGCCGAAGTCGACGCCCGCAAGGTCGGTATCGGCGATCAAGGCTGCCTCGATCGCGTCGCCGACGGCGACATCCTGCGCGTCGAACGGTTCGAGATGGGTAGTTGGTAGCCGACTGATGCGGGGCGGTCGAATACTCATCGCCGACGAGCCTACGCGGGGGATATGACAGGTCTTCAAGCTGGCCGTATCGGCAAAACAAGCAAGCGTGATTGCTTTTTACCGGCGACTATGTGACGCTGCTTACATGTCGATCGTGACCGATCTGGTGGCTGATCTCGCCGCTGCAGGAGACGAACTGGATGCGCTGGTGTCGTCGCTCGACGACGCCGCCTGGCACACCGAGACTCCGGCGCCGGGGTGGACGGTCGCGCACCAGATCGCGCATCTGTACTGGACGGACAAGGTGGCGCTCACCGCAGCCACCGACCCCGAAGGCTTCGCCGAGGTCGTCGCAGAAGCGATGCGCAACATCGACGGCTTCACAGATGTAACCGCCGAGGAAGGCGCCGCGCGCCCCAAGGCCGAGTTGCTCGACGACTGGCGTGCTGCGCGGTCCGCGCTGGGGCAGGCGCTCGTCGACGTTCCGGACGGTGCGAAGATCCCGTGGTTCGGGCCGCCGATGTCTGCGGCGTCGATGGCCACCGCACGGATGATGGAGACCTGGGCGCACGGACTCGACATCGCCGATGCGCTCGGCGTCGAACTCGCCGCGGCCGACAGCATCCGGCACGTCGCTCACATCGGTGTCCGCACACGTGATTTCGCGTACGCGGTCAACGGTATGACCCCGCCGCAGCGGCCCTTCCGGATCGAATTGGTCGCGCCGTCCGGCGAGTTGTGGACGTGGGGACCCGAAGACCCCGACGGCGTCGACGGCACGGTGCGCGGACCCGCCCTCGACTTCTGCCAACTCGTCACCCAGCGACGTGCCCTCGCCGACCTCGATCTGCGACTCGACGGTGAGCGCGCCCGCGAATGGGCCTCAATCGCACAGTGTTTCGCCGGTCCTCCTGGGGCGGGCCGAGCACCACGCGACGCCGCAACCTCCTGAAAGACCGAGCACGTGACCTGTCCGAACCGTCGACCTTTCGAATCGGAGTAGCGATGACTTCAACCACCCCCGGGCGTACGGGCAAGCGATCGAACCGCCCCGTCCGGATCGGCAACGCCTCAGGCTTCTACGGCGATCGCTTCAGCGCGATGCGCGAGATGCTCGAGGGTGGTGAACTCGACTATCTGACAGGCGATTATCTCGCCGAGCTGACCATGCTGATCCTCGGCCGCGATCGATTGAAGGACCCGAAAACGGGTTACGCCAAGACATTTCTGCGTCAGATGGAGGAGTGCCTCGGGCTCGCTGTCGACAAGGGCGTGCGGATCTTGAGCAATGCGGGTGGCCTCAACCCGCACGGCCTCGCGGTTGCGCTGCGCGAACTGGCGGACAAGCTCGGAGTCGACGCATCGATCGCTTTCGTCGACGGTGACGACATCCTCGACCGCGCAGACGATCTCGGACTCGGCACACCGCTCACGGCAAACGCGTACCTCGGTGCGTTCGGCATCAAGTCGGCGCTCGACTCGGGCGCTGACGTCGTCGTCACCGGGCGCATCACCGATGCCTCGCTGACCGTCGGACCCGCCGCGAGCGCATTCGACTGGGAGTACAGCGATCTCGACGCCCTCGCTGGTGCCGTGGTCGCGGGTCACGTGATCGAATGCGGCGCGCAGGCGACAGGCGGCAACTACTCGTTCTTCACGGAGCTTCCCCGGATGGGACACCTCGGATTCCCGATCGCGGAGGTCGCGTCCGACGGTACGTCGGTGATCACCAAACATCCGAACACCGGCGGTGCCGTGACGGTGGGAACCGTGACAGCACAATTGCTGTACGAGGTCGGTGGTCCTCGCTACCTCGGACCGGACGTGACCACCCGGCTCGACACCATCACGCTGCGTTCCGACGGTGAGGATCGAGTCGCCATCAGTGGTGTCAAGGGCGAGGCGCCGCCCGAGACGGTCAAGGTCTCGCTCAACCATCTCGCAGGCATCCGCAACGAGATCACCGTCGCGATCACCGGACTCGACATCGAGGACAAGGCCGAACTGTTCCGCGATCAGTTCCGCGCAGAGCTCGCGTCGGTGCCCGAGCAGATGTCGTGGGAGTTGGCGCGACTCGACCGATCCGACGCGCAGACCGAGGAACAGGCGACGGCGCTGCTGCGCTGCGTTGCCCGCGACACCGATCCCGAGAAGGTCGGCAGAGCGTTCAGCAACACCGCAGTCGAACTGGCGCTGGCGACCTTCCCCGGGTTCACGATGCTCGCACCACCCGGAAAGGGTTCTCCGTTCGGCGTTTTCGAGCCGGGTTACGTCGACGCGAAGCTCGTCGACCATCGCGTGTCCTTCGCCGACGGCGTGAGCGAGAGCATCGAACCGAGTCCACTGCGTACCCAGGTGCCCGCAGACGAACCCGAACCGCGCAGTGTGGTCGACGTCGACGATCCCGGGCCCACCGCGGCGTCGCCACTCGGTCTCGTGGCCGGAGCGCGCAGCGGCGACAAGGGCGGCAGCGCCAACATCGGTGTGTGGGTGCGCAACCCGGAACACTTCGACTGGCTCGACGCGACACTCGACGTCGACCTGATCAAGAAGCTTCTCCCGGAGATCGCCGACCTCGAGGTCAAGCGCTTCCGGCTCCCGAACCTGTCAGCGCTGAACTTCGTCATCGAGGGTGTGCTCGGACGCGGTGTCGCCGACAATGTGCGTTTCGATCCGCAGGCCAAGGGAATGGGCGAATGGTTGCGTTCGCGACCAGTGCCCATTCCGCTGAGCTTCGTAGCCGAGACATCCTCTACCGCGCCATCATCCGAGTCATCGGAAAGGAACTGAGCTGTGCCACTAGTAGATCCGCAGTGGGAGACTTCGGAACGACGCGCTCTGCGTGACGCGGTCCGCGGATTCGTCGAAAGGCACGTGCTGCCTTACCAGGATGAGTGGGAACGCGAGGGCTTGCTTCCCCGCGAACTACACTCCGAAGCAGCCAAACTCGGCCTCTTCGGACTGGGAATCGACGAATCGTTCGGTGGTAGTGGTGGCGATCTCATCGATGCGTCGATCCTGGGCGAAGAGTTCCACTATGCGGGTGGTGCCGCGGGCGTCTTCGCCTCCTTGTTCACGCACGGAATCGCGTTGCCACACTTGATCGCCGCAGGCGATCCCGACCAGATCGACCGATGGGTGCGGCCGACGCTCGCCGGCGAGAAGATCGGCAGCCTTGCGATCACCGAGCCGGGCGGCGGAAGCGACGTCGCACATCTGACGACGCGGGCACAGCGCGATGGCGACGAGTTCGTCGTCAACGGCGCCAAGACCTACATCACCTCCGCGGTGCGAGCCGACTTCGTGGTCACCGCGGTACGCACGGGCGGACCAGGCGCCTCGGGGGTCTCGCTTCTCGTGATCGAGAAGGACACGCCGGGGTTCACCGTGACGCGCAAGCTCGACAAGATGGGGTGGCGCAGTTCGGATACCGCGGAGTTGGCCTTCGTCGACGTACGCGTTCCGGTGGCCAACCTCGTCGGCGCCGAGAACAGCGGATTCGCCCAGATCGCAGCGGCTTTCGTGACCGAACGATCGGCACTCGCCGTGCAGGCGTACGCGAGTGCGCAACGCTGCCTCGACCTCACCCTCGACTGGACTCGCGAACGCGAGACCTTCGGCAAGCCGCTCGCTGCCCGACAGTCGGTGCAGGACACGCTGACCGAGATGGCACGCCGCATCGACGTCGCGCGGACCTACTCGCGCGGAGTCGTCAACCGGAAGGTTGCCTCCGACGACGACCTCATCGCCGAGGTGTGCTTTGCGAAGAACACCGCTGTGGAGACCGGGGAGTGGGTTGCCGACAAGGCTGTTCAGCTCTTCGGCGGCCTCGGCTATATGACGGGCACCGAGGTCGAGCGTCAATATCGCGACATGCGCATCCTGGGGATCGGTGGGGGAACCACCGAGATTCTGACCGGACTCGCGGCAAAACGACTCGGCTACATCGCACAGGGGAGCACACGATGACCGCATTGCGTTCGACGATCGACCCGACGAGTGACGACTTCACCGCCGCGCGCGACTCGATGATGGAGAAGCTCGACCAGATACACGGTGAACTCGACAAGGCGCTCGCGGGCGGCGGCGAAAAGTACGTCGAGCGGCATCGCAAGCGCGGCAAGATGACTGCCCGGGAACGCATCGAGATGCTGCTCGATGAAGACTCGGACTTCCTCGAACTGTGCCCACTCGCGGCATACGGGTCGAACTTCCACGTCGGAGCGTCGGTCGTCGTGGGTATCGGCGTCGTCGAAGGAGTCGAATGTCTCGTCGTCGCCAGTGACCCCACGGTCAAGGGCGGAACATCGAATCCGTGGACGCTGCGTAAGACGCTGCGCGCCAACGATATCGCCATGCAGAACAGACTTCCGGTGATCTCGCTCGTCGAGTCGGGTGGTGCCGATCTACCGACGCAGAAAGAGGTGTTCGTTCCCGGCGGTCGGATGTTCCGTGACCTGACACGGCTGTCGGCAGCGGGGATTCCGACGATCGCGTTGGTCTTCGGAAACTCCACGGCCGGCGGGGCATACGTCCCGGGCATGAGCGATCACGTCGTGATGATCGACGGCCGTTCCAAGGTGTTCCTCGGCGGACCGCCGCTGGTGAAGATGGCCACCGGCGAGGAAAGCGACGACGAGTCCCTCGGTGGTGCTCAGATGCACGCGCGTACTTCGGGTCTGGCCGACTACTACGCCGCAGACGAACAGGATGCGATCCGGATCGGGCGTCGGATCGTGTCGCGGCTCAACTGGACCAAGGCCGGTGGGCAACCGCGCGCACAGGTGAGGGAACCGCGCTACGACCCCGAAGAACTTCTCGGTATCGTCCCACCCGATCTCAAGATCCCGTTCAACCCGCGCGACGTGATCGCGCGGGTCGTCGACGACAGTGATTTCGACGAGTTCAAGCCCGAATACGGCAACTCGTTGTGCACGGGATGGGCCGACATCCACGGTTATCCCGTCGGCATCCTGGCCAACGCGCAGGGCGTGCTGTTCAGCCAGGAGGCGCAGAAGGCCACGCAGTTCATCGAACTCGCCAATCGCTCGAATACGCCACTGCTGTTCCTGCACAACACAACCGGCTACATGGTCGGTAAGGAGTACGAGCAGAACGGCATCATCAAGCACGGGGCGATGATGATCAACGCGGTGTCGAATTCGAAGGTGCCGCATCTGTCGGTGCTGATGGGCGCCAGTTACGGCGCGGGTCACTACGGAATGTGTGGGCGCGCATACGATCCGCGGTTCCTGTTCGCCTGGCCGAGCGCGAAGTCGGCGGTGATGGGAGCCGCGCAACTGGCAGGCGTCATCTCGATCGTCTCGCGCGCGGCGACCGAGGCCCGTGGCGGCACGGTCGACGAGGCCGCGGACGCGGGGATGCGGCAGATGATCGAGGCGCAGATCGAGGCAGAGTCGGTGCCTGCGTTCTTGTCGGGCATGCTCTACGACGACGGGGTGATCGATCCGCGTGACACGAGAACTGTTCTGGGACTGTGCCTGTCGGCGATCCATAACGGTCCGGTCGAGGGGACGTCGAATTTCGGCGTCTTCCGGATGTGAGGTGTGAGATGACAGAACAACATTCAACGATCACCTCGGTACTCGTCGCCAATCGCGGCGAGATCGCGCGACGCGTGTTCGCGACCTGTCGTCAGATGGGCATCGGGACCGTCGCGGTCTACTCCGATCCGGACACCGATGCGCCGCACGTTGCCGCAGCCGATGTCGCTGTGGCGCTTCCTGGATCGACGTCGGCAGAGACCTATCTGCGTGGTGACAAGATCATCGAGGCCGCCAAGCTCGCGGGCGCGGATGCGATTCATCCCGGCTACGGATTCCTCTCGGAGAACGCCGAGTTCGCGCAATCGGTGATCGACGCGGGACTGACCTGGATCGGGCCGCCGCCCGGCGCGATCGACGCGATGGGATCAAAGGTCAACGCCAAGAAGTTGATGGCCGACGCCGGTGTGCCGGTCCTCGGCGACATCGACCCTGCCGCCGTCACCGAGAGCGACCTGCCACTGCTGATCAAGGCGTCTGCGGGCGGCGGTGGACGCGGTATGCGGATCGTGCGGTCGGTCGACGAGTTGGCCGAGCAGGTTGCCGCCGCCGAACGCGAAGCGGCGTCGGCGTTCGGTGATCCGACAGTCTTCTGTGAGCCGTATGTCGAACGGGGACATCACATCGAGGTGCAGGTGCTCGCAGACGAGCACGGCGCGGTCTGGGCTGTCGGAGAGCGGGAATGCTCGATTCAGCGCCGTCACCAGAAGGTGATCGAGGAGGCGCCCGCGCCTCTCGTCGAACGGATCGGCGGAGATCTCCGCGAACGCCTCTACGACGCCGCGAGGAAGGCCGTGTCGGCGATCGGCTACACGGGTGCGGGAACCGTCGAGTTCCTCGCCGACGAGACCGGTCGCTTCTACTTCCTGGAGACCAATACGCGTCTGCAGGTGGAACATCCGGTCACGGAGTTGACGACCGGGACCGACCTCGTGGCCTGGCAACTGCGTGTCGCGATGGGTGAGCACCTCGACGTCGAGGAGCCCGGTACTCGCGGACACGCGATCGAGGTGCGCCTCTACGCCGAGGACCCTTCTGCGGGATGGCAACCGCAGTCGGGAACCATGCACCGCATCGAGATCGGCGCACAAACGCATTTCGGACCACTCGACCGTCCGGGGGTGCGTGTGGACGCGGGTATCGAATCAGGCTCGGAGATCTCGACGTTCTACGACCCGATGCTGGCCAAGGTCATCAGTTGGGCGCCGACACGTGGTCGTGCCGCTGCGATTCTCGCCAGAACGCTGTCCGACGCCGCGCTACACGGCCCGACGACCAACCGCGACATGCTGGTGAACACCCTGCGGGAGTCGACATTCCTCAGTGGCGACACCGACACCGGATATCTCGAGCAGATCGGCCTCGACGTCTTGTCGGCGCCGCTGGCCGACGAGTCGACGGTGACGCTGACCGCCGTAGCCGCGACGCTGGCGGAGGTGGCCGTCAACCGGGAACGCGCCCGCGTTCAACGAAGTCTGCCCGCAGGCTGGCGGAACATGCCGTCGCAGTACTCGCACAAGATCTTCCGCACCGACGACGTCGAGCACGAGGTCCGATACCGGTGCACGCGTAGTGGTGGCGTCGAGCTTCCCGACCTCGCCGACGCCGAGGTGGTGTCGGCGAGCACAGGGCAGGTCGTGCTCTCCCACAACGGGATTCGACGGACCTTCGACGTCGCGCGATACGGCGACGACGTCTACGTCGACACAGCCGGGGCGTCGGTGCACTTCCGGCGGCCACCGCGCTTCGTCGATCCCAGCGCAGTCGCGCGACCGGGTTCGCTCCTCGCGCCGATGCCGGGTTCGGTGATCCGCGTTGCGGTTTCCGAGGGCGACCGCGTTACGGCCGGTCAGCCGTTGATCTGGCTCGAGGCGATGAAGATGGAGCACACCGTCGCGGCGCCCGCCGACGGTGTTGTCAGCACGCTCGCCGTCGAACCGGGACGCCAGCTCGCCGTCGGTGACGTGCTCGCGATCATCACCGATGAGGCCGACAGCGACAGCGACAGCGACAGCGCCACAGAGCATTCCAGCACACTCACACCTCAGGAGACATCCGCATGAGTTTCGTCGAAACGGCCGAACGGGCCGATCTGCGCGCCTCGGTGGCCGCACTGGCCACCAAGTACGGGCAGGACTACTTCCGCGAGTGCGCCCGCGAGGGCCGAAAGACCGACGAGTTGTGGTCGGAGGCAGGCAAGCTGGGATTCATCGGGGTGAATCTCCCCGAGGAGTACGGCGGTGGCGGCGCCGGCATGTACGAGTTGTCGATCGTGATGGAGGAGATCGCAGCGGCGGGCACCGGCCTGCTGATGCTGGTTGTCTCACCGGCTATCTGCGGCAACATCATTGCGCGGTTCGGCACCGACGAGCAGCGTGACAGGTGGCTGCCGGGGCTTGCCGACGGATCGATCACCATGGCCTTCGGTATCACCGAGCCCGACGCGGGGTCGAACTCGCACCAGATCACCACCACTGCGTCGCGCGACGGGTCGGACTGGGTTCTCAACGGGCGCAAGGTGTACATCTCCGGAGTTGATCAGGCAGATGCTGTGCTCATCGTCGGTCGGAGCGAGGATGCGAAGACCGGCAAGTTGCGGCCCGCGCTGTTCATCGTGCCCACGGACGCACCGGGGTTCGAGTACAAGATGATCGACATGGAACTGGTGAACCCGGAGAAGCAGTTCGAGCTCTACCTCGACGATGTGCGCCTGCCTGCTGACGCACTCGTCGGCTCTCCGGACGCGGCACTCAGCCAACTCTTCGCCGGTCTGAACCCCGAACGCATCATGGCGGCTGCGTCCGCGGTGGGAATGGGACGCTTCGCGCTGGGCAAAGCCGTCGACTACGTGAAGGAGCGCACGGTCTGGAAGACCCCGATCGGAGCGCACCAGGCCATCGCACATCCGCTGGCGCAGGGGAAGATTGAACTCGAGATGGCCAAGCTCATGATGCAGAAGGCCGCCACACTCTACGACGCGGGTGACGACTGGGGCGCTGCCGAGCCGGCCAATATGGCGAAGTATGCAGCCGCCGAGGCGTGTGTCAAGATCGTCGACCAGGCTGTTCAGTCAATGGGCGGCAACGGTCTGACAACCGAATACGGAGTGGCGCCGCTGCTTTCGCTCGCACGGATTGCGCGTGTGGCACCGGTCAGTCGCGAGATGGTGCTGAACTTCGTTGCGCAGACCAGCCTCGGACTGCCGAAGTCGTACTGACACCTCCATTCCGATCCGTCATTCACATCAGACCAAACTCTGACCGAGCACCACAGGAAGGCGCAGGTCGATGACCGCCACAGACAGCGAAGTCGTACACATCGGGATCGACGCCGGGGTCATGACGCTCACACTCGACTCGCCGGGCAAACGCAATGCGTTGAGTCGCGCGCTCGTGACCCAACTGTCGTCGGGGCTGACGAGGGCGGCGACCGACGAGAACGTGCGGGCCGTCGTGCTGACACATGCGGGCGGAACCTTCTGTGCGGGCGCTGATCTAGGCGAGGCGCTCAAGCGTGGCGTCTCTGCCGAGGAGGCGTCTGCCGAGGCGACGTCGTCGATGGTCGAGTTGATGCGCACGATCCTCGAGCTGCCCAAACCGGTGATCGCACACGTGGACGGGCATGTCAGGGCAGGAGGTTTCGGCCTCCTCGGTGCCACCGACATCGCACTTGCCGGACCGAAGAGCACCTTCGCGCTGACCGAGACACGGCTCGGCCTTGCGCCATCGGTGATCTCGCTCGTGCTGGTGCCGAAGATGTCGGCTCGAGGTGCTGGTCGATACTTCCTGACCGGCGAGAAGTTCGACGCCTCGATCGCGGCGTCGATCGGAGTCGTCACTCAAGCCTGTGACAGCACAGAGGCTCTCGCGCAGTCACTGGGGGAGATCCTCGACGGCATCCGACGTGCGTCGCCGGTCGGACTCGCCGCGTCGAAGGAACTCACCACCGCGACGGTGCGCGACGAGTTCGCGCGGTTGGCGCAGCGTCGTGCGCAGGAATCGGCGGCATTGTTCTCGGGTGACGACGCACGGGCGGGGATGGAAGCGTTTCTGTCGAAGCGTCGGCCGCCGTGGGATCTGACCGTCACGCAAGCCGACACCGGAGCAACGAGAACATGACGTCTCCGCGTACGACGGTAAACCGTGAACCCCAGCAGGAGCGCTCGCGCCAAACGCGGGAACGGCTGCTGCGCTCGGCCATACAGGTTCTGGCTCACGAGGGATGGGCGTCGGCCACGGTGGCCGCGGTCGCCCAGCGCGCGGGGGTGTCCAGGGGTGCTGCGCAGCACCACTTTCCCACACGCGAGGCATTGATCTCGGCGACGCTCGAGCAGATCTTCGACGACCTCACCCTCAACGCCGACACGTTGATCCGGCCCGACGCGGACGAGTCACGGCGCGTGCGGATCGCGGTCGAACAGGCCGTGAGTATCTACACCGGGACCGAATTCAAGGCTTCGCTGCAGATATGGGCGGCGGCCGCATCGGATCCCGCGCTGCGCGAACTGATTCTGCCGATGGAGGCCAAGTTCGCCCGAGCGGCGCACCGGGTGACAGTTGCCGCGCTCGACCCCGATGGCACGAATCCCCGGGCGCACCGTGCTGCACAGGTGACACTCGACCTCGCCCGCGGCCTCGGGCTCGCGGACACGCTGTCGGACGATTCACGACGCCGCGCGCAGGTGGTCGACACCTGGGTGGAGATGGTCACCGATGCGCTCGACGTCGACTCTCAGGACAGGTGAGATCAGCGGACCGGCTCGTCGTGCAGTCGGTTGCTCGTGCCGCGTGTGCCGAGCCAGTACACGCCCGCTGAGAGCGCGGTCATCCCGATGAACACGACGACCACGCCGAGCGTCATCGACAGGTACCCCTGGCTTCGTGGATCGATGAACGGGTACGGGTACCAGTCGACGATGGGACCTCGCGTCAAGGTGTAGATGCCATAGAAGAGTGGAAAAGCCAGCCACGTCAACCAGGACAGGGCGGGCAGCGACCTGGGTCGGAAGAGTGCCCAGTCGAGGAGTAGAACGAGCGGGATCAGGCGGTGCAGCACGGTGTTGGTCCACTCGCCGGAGAGATTGACGTCGATGTCCGACAACAGAAGTGCGTAGACGATCGCGGTGATCAGCATCGCGGTGGTGACGCCGCCGCGAAACCACTGCCACCACAACCCGGTTGGTGCCAACAGTGCACCGCCGAGGAGCACGATCGCCGCGGCCACGTTGCTCAGGATTGTGAAGTAGCTGAAGTAGTTGGCGAAGCCGAAACCGTCGGACGCGGTGACCGGGACGTACGCGATCGCAGCGATGCCAACGGCAGCGGCCACGAAGCGAAGGATGCGGATCCACACCTGACGGTCACCTCTGCTCACACCTCGCATTGTGCCAGTCGGGCTTTCTGTATCGGACGGGAGATGCGGCTAGATTCGTTACATGATTCGCAACGTGGTGGTGGGTCGGCTGCGGTCAGCGGACGGCGAGGCAGCCGAGAGTGATCGCAGGCAACTCGACGAGGGGCTGGCCGGAATCGGTGCGCTGCAATTACCGGGCCTGCTGGCGAACCGTGTCGGCTTGGATGTGGGATTACGTGCTGGCGGTTGGAGTTTCGCGATCACCAACGACTGGGTCGACACCGATGCCTATCGGCGCTACGACGCTGATCCCGAACACAACCGCTACCGCGCGATGATCGTGGAGGTCTGCGAGCAGGTCGCCCGCGTGCAGTTCGAGATCTAGTCGCTCGGCGTCGATGCGCGACGCCGCGTGCTGCGTTGTGCGAGCGCGCCGTCGACCTGTGCTGTGATCGCGTCGCGGATGTCGAAGTCGGCGGAGTGGCCGGCCCAGTCGGGTAGTAGTCGGCTGACCGTCGGAAACTCGGTCAGGTCGCTGTCGTCGATGGATTGGTGCCATGACACCTCGTCGGGAGACCGCCTGGAAAGCGTGTCCTGCCACTGCAATTCCGAGGCGACGAGGTACCAGACGGCTCGCCAGGTGTCCAGCGCTGCGCCGTCGTCGAGCCCGAGTTCGGATGCGGCCGAGAGGAAGGCGTCGGCGAGGGCAAGTGCAGGCGTGCCGACGATGATGCCCTCGCGCAGGATCGACACGACCCACCCTATGCTGCGCATCTTCTCGTACATGTCGACCGCAACGGCGATCATGCGGTCACGAGGAGCGCCCGTCGGTTCGGCCCACGGGATGCGCGCCGCGACGTCGTTGAGTGCCAGACCGAGCAGTGCTGCCTTGTTCGGAACGTAGTTGTAGAGCGTCATCGGCTTGGTGCCCATGTCGGAGGCAAGGCGTCGCATGCTCAACGACTGCGGACCGTCCTGCTCGAGGATGCGGATAGCTGCCTCGACAATCTCGTCGAGTTGGAGGGACCGGGCTGCAGGCATCGTCCCATCATCCCATCGCCGTGCTCTTGGCGAGGTGCCGCTGAGAGGCTACGATCACGTACTAGTACGTAAACGTACGCGTACGTGGACAGATCTGAGCCGCGGGAAGAGGCGAATCAATGGCAGATCAGGAGACGGCTCGGGTTGCACATGGTCGTGTTGCGCAGGGTCGCGGTGCACTCATGGCCACCGTGTTCCTGCTGCAATTCCTTGTGGCGATGGACATTTCGCTCGTCAACATCGCGTTGCCCGCCATGCGCGCCGATCTCGGATTCACCGACGCGGGTTTGCAGTGGGTGGTCACCGCGTACCTGTTGACCTTCGCAGGGTTCATGCTCCTCGGCGGGAGGATCGGCGATCTGTGGGGGCGTCGAAGCTCGGTTCTCGTCGGGTTGTCCGTCTTCGCGGTGGCGAGCATCGTCGGCGGATGTGCCGGGAGCGCAGGGGTTCTCGTCGCCGCGCGGGCGGTGCAGGGTGTCGCGGGAGCGCTGTTGGCTCCGGCGTCGTTGGCGCTGGTGGCTACGATCGACGACCCGGCAGTCCGCGCACGGGCGATGGGCCTGTGGGGCGGTGCCGGTGCGGCGGGAGGTGCGCTGGGCGTGGTGCTCAGTGGGGTGCTCACGCAGTGGTGGTCGTGGCGAGCGGTTCTCCTCGTCAACGTCCCGATCATTGTCATCGCGATGGTCGCTGCGCTGCGCGGAATCTCGCGTCGCGACGTCGGACGTACTGCGCGGCTCGATGTTCCCGGCGCGGTCACCGTGACGCTCGGCGTTGCTGCCCTTGTCTATGCAGTGAGCGCTGGTGGCGATCGTGGGTGGGGATCGTGGCAGGCAGTCGGCGGATTCGTCGCGGCTGCAGTGCTATTGGCGATCTTCGTGGCGATCGAGCGATCGGCGTCGCATCCGTTGATGCCTCCGGGCCTGATGCGAGAACGAAGCGTGCTGGGCGCCAACCTGTTCGGATTCATGGTCGCCGCGGGGCAGCTCGCAGCCTTCTACTTCTGCTCGCTCTATATCCAAACCGTATGGGGTGTCGAGAGTGCGCTGACGGGAGTGCTCTTCCTACCGTTCTGCGTCTTCGTCGTCGTCGGAATCTCGGTGGCACAACGACTTTCCGCGCGCATCGGAGCGCGGATGGCGATCGTGGCTTTCGGAATTGTTGCCGCCATTGGCCTCGGGCTGTTCGCGACGATGCCTGCGCACTTCGACTTCTGGCTCGGAATCCTGCTGCCGTCCGCGGTGACGGCTGTCGGGATCGGCGGCTCGATGGTGCTGATCGGAGCGGTCGCAACCGAAGGGGTGTCACCCGACGACGTCGGCGTGGCCTCGGGTGTGGTGAACAGTTCGCGGCAACTCGGCGGCACCATCGGACTGGCGGTCCTGGTGGCCGTGGCCAGCGGGTACGCGGTGCCGCGCGAGGGTTTTCAGGCGGGCTTCCTGCTCGGCGCGGTCCTGCTGGTCGTCGGGAGCCTCGCGGCGTGGCTCATCCTGCCGCGGCGTCGGAGCGTCGAGGTAGCGGGAGCGTCGGCGTAGCGCACGGTCGGCGTTCTAGAGCGCCCAGTCGACGCTCTCGAGCGCACAGTCGACGGTTTGGAGCGCACGGTCGACGCTATAAGGCGCCCAGTCGATCCCGTGTCAGTTGTTCCGGGCAGCGATGACGCGGGCGGTGGCGGTGGGGTCGGGGCGGTGTCCCACGGACTCGGGGACGCGCACGAGTTCGGCGCCGCTGATCGCTTCGGCCAGGCGTGGCGCGGCCGCTTCGAGGAGCGGGAAGGTGTCGGAGCCGAGGAGGACCGTGACCGGCATCGCGACGGTGAGCATCTGCGGGGTCGGTTGCGAGAGGTCGCGCGCGAGCGTCGCGTCGTAGACCACCGACTGTGCGATCGCCAGCAGGCCGTCGAACATCGGACTGTCCCGGATCTGCTCGACGATCGCGGGTGGGAGGCCGACGCCTTCGAGCTGGAACGTCGTCACGGCGTCGGCGCGCCGGCCGTCGTCGACCATCTGTTGGAGTCTGTCGGGGAGGTCGGTTGCGGGGTCGTCCTCGCCGAAGCGGAACGGAGGTTCGGAGAGGAAGAGGTGGTCGATCGGTACGCCGCGCGACGCGGCGAACAGTGCGAGGATCGCGCCCGACGAGTGCCCGAGCACAGCGGCCGTGCCGCCGGTTGCGGAGATGACGGCAGCCAGATCCTCGGCCTCGCGATCCGGCGAGTATGGCCGGGTGTCGCCACTGTCTCCACGGGCGCGTCGATCGAAGACGCCGCCGGTGAAGCCCGCGTCGGCGAGTGCCTGCGCCAGCGGCGCGGCGTCGGACGCTTTCGACATCGCACCGTTGACCACGACGACCACAGGGCCGGTGCCAATCGTGTCGTACGCGATGGGTGTGCCGTCTTCAGATGTGACGTGGGCCATATCACCATTCAACCAAAATCAGCCCCGCTCGACGTCGAGGAGATACTCGCGGAGACGATCGCGGTGCTTGCTCACCCACCAGACACCGAACCGATGCGCGCCGTACCAGATCGCCGCGGTGACCAGGACAGCCAGCATCGCGCACAGCGCGAACTCGGTGTCGGTCTGTGCGGTGTCCCATCCCTGGCGGTTCGTGAGCTTCCAGATGGCGACCGGAGCGACGACGATCAGGGCGAACGCGAGCGGGAAGATCAGATTCGGCATGGCGATCAACAGCCCCCAGCGGACGATCACCTGACGGAAACGCCGCCTGTTCTGCCAGCGCCACCGGAGAGAGCGTTGATGGTAGGGAAACGTGACGCCGACGAGGCCGCTCACCGCGAGCGCACCGAAAGGCACCACCGCGACCGCGAGTATGACCTCGATGGCGAACCGCCAGTGCGTGTGTTGCGTCAGCGCGATTGCCACCGCGATGACGGTGCACAGTGGACCGATGATCAACCAGACGGCCAGAACCTTCGCGCGCAGCAGTGCGGTGAGCTCGGCGGGATCGTCGATCGCGGCGAGAGCTCGTTCCGGGTCGCTGGTCAGCACGTTGGTGACGAACGCGTCGGTGTACATTCATCCCGCGAGCGCGTATGGGAGTCCCTCAGGACCGGTGAAGGTGAAGAACCACGATCGGGGGACGACATACCAGAGGAACAGCACGATCGCTGCGCTCGACGCCACGGACAACAGGAGATCGCCGGGATGCCGCACGATATGCGTGACTTCGGCTCGGATCGCGGCACGCGTGGTGGGTGTGACCGCCTGCATGCGGTGAGGATAGTTGGTCGAGCTGCGAATTTCCGGCGGCCGTCTCAGGTTCCGTCGGCCGCGGGAATGCCCACATCACCGTCGGCGTCGGGTTCACCGGAATCGACGTCCCCAGCAGCGCTGCGATGAGTGCGGATGACTTCCACCGACTTGACCGTCGCTGCGAGAAGTGGGGCTCCGAGGACCATGCCGAGCAACCCGGCGGCGGTGCCTGCCACCATCGTCGCGAGCAACACGGCCATCGGGTGAAGCTGCAACGACGAGCCGAGTGCCCACGAACTGACGGCGCTCTGCACGGTGCCGTTGGAGATGACGAAGGTGATGGCGAGAATCAGTGCGGCAGTGGGGCCGTTGGAACCCAGCGCGATCAACACCACGAACGCCCCGGTGATCCAGGCGCCGACGAACGGGATGAAGGATAGGAAGAAGTACAGCACGAAGATCGGAATTGCCAGCGGCACACCAAGAATCACCAGCGGGACCATGAAGATCGGTGCCGTCAGCACAGCCGTGAGCGCTGTGCCCCTGAAGTAGCCGCGAACCGATTGCCGGGTCACGCTGACGACCCCGTTGATCTCGGCCGGATCCGCGCCGGTCATGCGTGCCAGGAATGCGGGAAAACGGTCGGCATCGCGCAGCGCGAAGAAGAGGAAGAAGAGTGCGAAGAAGATGCCGATCAGCAGCGTGATGGCGCCATAGAACGTACTGCTGAGCGAGGCGAGAGCACCGAGCCCAACCTCGCGGGTGTGACTCTCGAGCGCGGTGCGCGCGTCCTCGAGCCACCGCGGGTCGATGTCGAGTTCGCCTACCCAGTGTGTGAACGAGCGCCAGCCGAGCAGCGCTTGACCGTAGATGTCCGACCACTGGTCGACGACGCCCCAGATCACGATCGTGATCGTCCCGGCGCCGACGAGGATCGCGACGAGCAGCGCGAGGAAGACCGCGACTGTGGATGGCACGCCCATGCGGGTCAGTCGAGCGACGAGCGGTTCGAGTACCACGCTGATGATCACCGCGACGACGAGCGGGATCAGGATTCCACTCACCGCACCCAGCGCAAGCGCAGCGACGACTACTAGGGCAATGATGCCGAGTACGCACCAACTGGCCACCCCGATACGACGCAGATTCAGCGTCGCCTTCGGGCCGGGATTCGCAGTAGCTGACGTGGCAGATGGCTCTTTCACCCCAGCAGGCTATCGGCAGCGCGCCGAATCGGCGCCTCAAATGGAACGGCCCGGCCGCGTCGGGGTGTCCGTCGCGGCCGGGCCGGGTAGGGGGGTGGAGTCACGGCGGGGCGAGCCCGTGACGCCAGGGGGCGATCAGTCGTCGTGGATGATCACGCCGCGAATGTTCTTGCCGTCGCGCAGATCCTGGTAGCCCTCGTTGACCTGCTCGAGCGTGTAGGTCTGGGTGACCAGTTCGTCGAGCTTGAGCTGGCCGGCGTCGTAGAGGCGGAGCAGGCGGACGATGTCGTACTGCGGATTGGCCGAACCGAACAACGAGCCCTTGATGGTCTTCTCGTTGAGGGTGAGGTCGATGCCGGGCCAATGCACCGTGAACTTCGCGGGACTCGAGAGTCCGACGATCACGACCTGGCCGCCCTTGCCGATGGAGCCGATTGCCGCGGACACCACGTCTTCGTCGACGGTGCCGACGGTGACGATCGCGGCGTCTGCACCCTGACCCCAGGACAGTTCGGTGATCTTCTCCTGAGCCTCTGCCGCAGATGCGAAAGCGTGTGTGGCGCCGAACTTCACGGCGGTGTCACGTTTGAACGCGACAGGGTCGACGACGACGACGTACTTGGCTCCGGCGTGCACAGCGCCCTGCACCGCGTTGATACCGATGCCGCCGATGCCGTAGATGACCACGATGTCGCCCGCGCGGACGTTGCCCGCGTAGACCGCCGAACCCCACCCGGTCGGCACACCGCAGCCGACGAGGACGGCCTTGTCCAGCGGCAGCCAGTCGTCGACCTTGACCACGGAGTGCTCGCTGATCGTCGCGCGCTCGCTGAACGTGCCCAGCATGCACATGCCGCCGAAGTCCTGGCCGCCGCCGTGGAAGCGGAACGTGCCGTCGGGCAGCATGCCTTCGAGGATGGTGGCGCCCATGTCGCACAACGACTGTCGGCCCGTCGAGCAGTAGCGGCATGTGCCGCAACTCGGTACGAACGAGCAGACCACGTGATCGCCCGGCTTGACCTTGGTGACGCCCGGCCCGATCTCCTCGATGATGCCCGACCCCTCGTGGCCGCCGACCATCGGATAGCGCGGCGGCAGGTCGCCATCGGTGAGGTGTAGGTCGGAGTGGCACAGGCCCGCGGCGGTGTACTTGATCAGTACCTCGCCTTCCTTCGGACCGTCGAGGTCGAGTTCCATGATCTCGAACGGCTTGCCCGCGTCGAGCAGTACGGCGGCTTTGGTTTTCACGGCTATATCTCCTTGTGAATCAGTGGTGGATCAGGGTGCCGAATCAGAGCGCGACGTTGACGGCTTTGGTCTGGGTGTAGAGCTCGATGGCCGACTGGCCCAGCTCGCGTCCCCAGCCCGACTGCTTGTAGCCGCCGAAGGGCATTGCGGTATCGAAGCCGTTGTATTGGTTGACCCACACCGAACCCGCCTTGAGCTGACGAGCGGTCTTGTGCGCCTTCGACAGATCGGTGGTCCAGATGCCTGCGGCGAGCCCGTAGATCGAATCATTCGCTGCCGCAGCCACTCCCGTGTCGGCGTCGAACGGCAGTGCCGCGACGACGGGACCGAAGATCTCCTCACGGACGATGGAGAAATCGGGCTCGACGTCGACGAATACTGTGGGCTCGATGAAGAAACCCTCGTCGCCCCAACGCTTTCCGCCGGTCAGTGCGCGAGCGCCGTCGGCGAGGCCCGCCGCGAGGTAGCCCGAGACACGGTCGAATTGTTCCTGGCTGACGAGCGGTCCCAGTTCGGTCGTCGGATCGAGGCCCGGCCCGATCTTGGCCTTCGACGCCGCTTCTGCGACGGCGGCGGTGAAGTCGTCGAAGATGGGTCGTTCGACGAACAGTCGAGTTCCGGCGACGCAGCACTGGCCGTGGTTGAACATCCACGCTGCGACCGAACCGGCGACGGCCTGCTCGAAGTCGGCGTCGGCGAAGACGATGTTGGGGCTCTTGCCGCCGAGCTCGAGCGAGACCTTCTTGAGATTGCCCTTCGACGCGTCGACGATCTTCTTGCCCACCTCGGTGGAACCGGTGAAGGCGATCTTGTCGACGTCGTCGTGCGCGGCAAGCGCGGCGCCCGCGTCGCCGAAGCCGGTGACGATGTTGACGACGCCGGGCGGGAAGCCCGCTTCGGTAAACACTTCGCCGAGCAACAGCGCTGTCAGCGGTGTCTGTTCGGCCGGCTTGAGGATGACAGTGTTGCCCGCAGCGAGCGCCGGGGCCAGCTTGAACGACGCCATCAGGAGCGGGAAGTTCCACGGAACGATCAGGCCGCAGACGCCGACGGGCTCGCGCAGCGTGTAGGCGTGGAACTCGCCGCCCGGCACGAACGGCATCGAGACGTCGACGGTGCTGCCGGTGATCTTGGTTGCCAGACCGGCGTTGTAGCGGAAGATGTCTGCCGACCAGGCGGTGTCGACGGCGGTCGCGATGGTGGCGGCCTTGCCGTTGTCGAGGGCTTCGAGCTGGCCGAACTCCTCGGCGCGCTCGTTGAGGATGTCGCCGACGCGCCAGAGCAGACGCTCACGCTCGTTGGGCTTCATGCGCGACCACGGGCCGTCGTCGAATGCCTTGCGCGCGGCGCGCACAGCGCGGTCGATGTCGGTGGCGTCGCCGCGGGCGACCGATGTCAGCGTGCGTCCGTTGGCGGGATCGATGGTTTCGAAGGTCGCACCGGATGCGGCGGTGACCCACTCACCTCCGATCAGCATCGGTCGATCGGTCGAGATGAAATCCCGGACCTTGGTTGCCAGTTCGGGTGCGACAGCGGTCATGCGTCCTCCTGCTCGAGCGTGCAGATCGTGATCTGCGTCATAGACGCGGATCTCTCTATAGTTCTGCCACCGCTAACGCGAGACGAAGTGTCCAGAAACTGAACACTGCGATGAACACACGTCGGGACCGTGCCGACGGGTGACCCGCGAAGAGGGGGCCGGCGCGTCGAACCGTCTAATCGGAGTCGGCCCGCGGCAGGCTGCCCACCGTGTGGAGCGCGATGTCGACGTACTTCTCCGCCACCAACTGCGGGGTCAGCGGCCCGTCGTCGTGAAACCAGCGCGGGATCGATTGGCACATGGCGAGAACCGCTCTGGTGGTTTCGGCGACGTCGCTGACGTGCATGACGCCGGTGGCTGTTCCGGTCTGCACGATGTCGAGGACCAGATCTTCGATCCCCTTGCGAAACACGCGATACCGCAACCGGTTCTCGGAGCTCGCATATCGAATCTCGCCTTCGACAGCCGCCAGCCGGACTCGACCCGTCATGACCAGGACGATCGATTCGATGACGTTCGCCAACTCGGTGACCGGGTCTCCCGCTGCAGCAGCCCTGGCGGCGTGGGCGCGCGCGAGCACGTCGCCGGTCGAGTACTCCAGAAGGGCCAGCAGGATGCCCTCTTTGCTCTTGTGGTGGTAGTAGAGGGCAGGGACCGTGACACCGACCTTCGCGGCGATCTGCCGCACGGAGGTGCCATGAAATCCGTTGTCGTAGAACGCCTCGAGCGCTGCCTGCAGGATCGGTGACAGCTCCGGTGGGTCGACGCGACGCCAACCGGGCGGCGTCGTGTCAGCATCCGCTCCCGCGGTCGACGCCGTCATGAGGACCCTAACTATCGCTCGATAAGTTCGGGTTCATCGTAGCGCGAGGCGGCCCTCAGATCCCCAGTGCGCGGATGCGCGCGTACAGGGTGGTGCGGCTGATGCCCAGGTCGCGGGCCGCGTGCACCTTGTTGCCGGTGTGCCGGTCGAGTGCCTCGAGAATGGCTGCGCGCTCAGCCTGTTCGCGTCCGGAGAGGTGGGCGGCCCGGCTGGTCGTGCGATGGTCGGCGGGCAGATCGGCGGGTTCGATCGCCCGCGCGCCACGAGCCTCGCACGAACGCACGGCCCGCTGCAGCACCGAGGACAGTTCGACGAGGTTCCCGGGCCACTCCTGGCAGACGAGGGCGTCCAGCGTCGGCGCGCTGACCGAGTGCACTGCGTGTGCACCGGGTGCTGCGTGTGGATCGAGTGCTGTTCCCGGGGTGATGTCGGTGAGCATCTCGTCGACGATGTCGGCCAGTTCGGAGGTGCGGTTGCGCAGCGCGGGGACGTCGATACGCGTGGCGCACCTGGCCGTCAGCGCCGCGACGGTGGTTCGCGACTGATCCGGCGGCCCGGCGACGAGGACGAGCGGGGCTGTCTTGTCCGCCGTGCGGCACGCGGCCGCCAGGATGGTGAGCGACCTGTCGTCGAGCAGGTCGACGCCGTCGACGATCAGCGCGCGTGAGCGGCGTCGTGAATCGCCGATCAGGGCGCCGATATCCGGCTGATCGCCGGTGATCAACAGCTCGGCGACGTCGACGGTCATGGCGTCGGGTCCGGCCATCGAGCGAGCTCTGGTGCTGCGTCCGGTTCCGGGTTCGCCGGTGATCGCGGTGGTGGCCTGTCGCGTCGACGGCAGGTCGGTGCGGACCATCGGCCGTGCGGTCGACGCGTTGGGTCGCAGACCGAACAGCGCTGCCCCGCGGGCACCCACGACGGGTGTGGCGAGCACCTCGACGTCGACACCAGACGCAAGGACCAGTTGCAGGGTGGTCTCCCGTAGTGCGGGGTCAGCGGCGACCGCACGTAATGCCGCGATATCGGTCGGCGAGAGTAGTTCTGCTGCACGCGAATTGGTGAGCTGCAGGTCTTCGCTGATCGCTGCGACGGCGACGTCGCGACGGGGTGCCGCGCGCTGGAATGCGTCGAGAACCCGACGCTGCTGGGCGCGCGAGCGGTCGAGGAGTCGGTCGGCGATATCGCCGACGATGCCGGTCACGAGGGGTACGGCAAGAGGGTTCATGCGGTCGGCGATCTCCGTCATGCACAGGATGCCAGCGAGACGTCGGGTTGCCGGATGGATGATGGGCGCGCCAAAGCAGCTGAGCGACTTGAACTGCTCCAGATAGTGCTCGCGTCCGTTGACGGCCAATCCTCGACGTATCTCGGCGGGCGTGCCCAGCGCCGTGGTGCCGACGGTCTCCTCGCCGAGGTCGACGCCGGGTGTTGCGCCGACTCTGTCGAGTGCACGGTCGACGGTGGTGCCGAGGCAGACGCGGGAGACCATCCGGCACTCATGGTCGACGAGCAGTAGTGACGTGCCCGTGTCTGCGAGGCGTGCGGCGGCGTCGTCGAGAACCGGGCGAGCGGCGTCGAGAAGGACATCCGACCGCGAGGCGTCGTCGACGAGGTCGGGTAGCGGGCTGTCGGGTTGGACGCCGGACAGCGCGGAGCGGCGCCACGACTGCGCGATCACAGCGCGTTGCGGCGCACTCTCCGATGAGGCGAACGATGTGTCGATGGTCACAACATGACACAGAATCGTCGCGAATGAAAGGTTGCGTGCCAGGGTCGTCGCCGGATGCGCGCACCGACCCGTTCATGGCCGAACTGTTCACTACGGTGGGGGAATGGCAACTCCGGCACCTGACGGCGTCCAATCCACTGACGACGTCGAATCCACTGATGACGTCGAGTCCACCGATATCGCGAGCTTCGATGCGCCCTGCGGTCGGGTCGTCGGCACGGTCGACGGTCCAGTCATTCGTGCGCGGGCTATCCCGTACGCCCGTGCCGATCGGTTTGCGGCGCCGGAGCCGGTGGCGCCGTGGACGGTTCCGCACCGCAGCGAAGAACCCGCGGCCGCGTGCCCGCAGGTGTCCAGTCCGCTCGTGACGATGATGCTCGGCGGTCCCGCGACCAGTCTCGTCGCCGACGAGGACTGTCAGCGGTTGACCATCACGCGGCCCACTCGGGAGTTCGACGCCCCGCTACCGGTCCTGGTGTGGGTGCACGGCGGATCGTATGTGCTCGGCGCGGGCGACGAGCCGCACCACGACCCGAGCGCGCTGGTGTCTGAGCACAACGTGATCGTCGTGGCCGTCACCTACCGGCTCGGCGTGCTCGGGTTCCTCGGGGACGGCTCGCAGGAGCGTCCGGCGAACCTGGGACTACTCGACCTCATCGCGGCGCTGGACTGGGTGCACGAGAACATCGCGGCGTTCGGTGGCGACCCCGATCAGGTCACCTGCGCCGGGCAATCCGCAGGCGCCGACGCAGTGGCGCACCTGATGACCGTGCCGCGTGCTGCCCGGCGCTTTCGACGGGCGATCCTGCAGAGCGCACCCTTCGGTATCCGCTGGAACCGCAGTGACATGGCCCGCGAGGTATTCGCGCGCACAAGCCATTTCGACGCCGAGACGCCTATCGGCGAGATTCTCGCGACACAGCAGAAGCTGATCGTCGACGGACCGCGGTACGGGCTGACGGGAGCGATGCCGTTGGGCGTGCAGTACGGGATGGAGCCGCTCCCCGCGGAGCCCGACGTCGAGGATGCGTGGGCGGCGTCGGCTCCCGACATCGACCTGCTGGTCGGCTGCACCCGCGACGAGATCGAGTTCTTCGTCCCCGGCGTTCCGATCGCCGAGACGGCGTCGCACTTCCCGGTGTTGGGCAGACCGATTCGACGCTTCGCCACCTCACTGATCACCCGCAAGGTCTACACCGCACCGACCGCCGATTTCGCGCGTAAACACGCGGCGGCGGGCGGCAGCGTCGTCGACTATCGGTTGCACTGGCACGCACCGGGGAACGCGCTCGGCGCCGCGCACTGCGTCGATTTGCCACTGCTCTTCGGCGTCGAGGAACAGTGGGCGGGTGCGCAGTTGCTCGAGGGTGCGACGTGGTCGCAGGTCGACGAGGCCGGCCGGATACTGCGCGCCATCTGGGGTCGCTTCGTCCGTGGTGAGGATCTCGGCGAGCGCCAACCCGACGACGCGCGATCGGTGCTGCGGTATCGGCGGGTGTCGGCGTAGGTCGGCGGCGTCTGGGCACCACGACCTGACTAGCGTGGTGTGTATGCGCGTGGCGACCTGGAACGTGAACTCAGTCAAACAACGCATCCCGCGACTGCTGCCGTGGCTCGACGAACGCTCACCCGACGTGGTCTGCCTGCAGGAGACCAAACTTTCCGACGACGTGTTCGACACCGTCCTCGGCCCCGAATTCACCGAGCGCGGTTACCAATTCGCGCATGTGGGACAGGGGCAGTGGAACGGGGTCGCGATCCTGTCGAAGGTCGGACTCGACGACGTCGTCGCCAACTTCGACGGCGCGCCCGGCTTTCCCGACGCGGCGTCGGCGCCGGAGGCCCGCGCGGTCTCGGCGGTGTGCGGGGGAGTGCGCATCTATTCGCTGTACGTACCCAACGGCCGCGAACCCGACTCGGATCACTACCAGTACAAGCTGTCGTGGTTGGAGCGGTTGCGCGAGGTCGTCGCGGCCGGCACGGGCGTCGACGCGCCGTCGAACACGATGCTGTGCGGCGACGTGAACATCGCGCCCGCCAACGCCGACGTCTACGACCCGGCCGCGTTTGCCGGCCACACGCACGTGACCGTCGCCGAGAGGTCGGCGCTCGAGGACATCGAGGGACTCGGACTGCGCGACGTCGTGCGCGACCGCTGGCCCGACGAGCGGGTGTTCAGCTACTGGGATTACCGGGCGGGCATGTTCCACAAGGACCTCGGCATGCGGATCGACCTGATCCTCGCCGGCGCCGATGTGGCCGCCCGGGCGAAGGCCGCGTGGGTCGACCGCGCCGCACGCAAGGGCACCAAACCCAGCGACCACGCCCCGGTCGTCGTCGACCTCGACACCGCTCCCGACGGCGACATCGGGCCGATGGTGCCCCCGCCGTCGAACCCCGCCCGCAAGGGCGCCACCGCCCGTCTGCCGCAGGCGAAGTAGGCGCGGGGACCTGCCCATAACGCTAAATGTGTGTCGTATCGAAAGATGTGGGTGCTGCAGCACACAAATCCTTCGATACGACACACATCTAGCCCGGCCGGGATGGGGCTCGATCAGCGGGTGGGGCTCGACAAGCGGGAGGGCGCGGCGGTGTCTGGCCGTGCGGAAAGTAGGGGAAACAGCGTTGACGCCAGTTATGCCCCGCATCCGTCTACTCGCGCCCGCGTCCGTCGTGGCGTGACAGCATCGGGCGATGACCTCGCAGAGCCGGCCGACCCGACGCACCCCGCGCGCCGAGTGGCGCGGAATTCTCACCAGGCGTCGCGGAGACCCGCTTCCGCCCAGGCGCGCGGCGTCGAGATTGTCGGCGTACGTCTACGGCAACATCATGGTGCTGGCGGCGCTGGTGACGGCGTCGGCGCACGCGGTCGAGAACGGCGATGCGACCTGGCTGGTGCTCGGGACCGGCCTGACCACCTACGTCGCCCACGTCTTTGCCGACCTGGTTGCGGGCAGCAGCATCCCGGAGGCGCACGGTCAGGACACCCAGGCCGACGGTTCGCCGGCCCCCGACGCCCAGGCCCCCACGCATGAGCGACCGGGCGACGCCGCCCGTCGGCACGTGCGCCACGAGCTGCGTGATGCGACGCCGATCATCTCGTCGGCGATCCTCCCCGCGATCGCGCTGGCACTCGGCTGGGCGGATGTGTTGCCGACGGCGTGGGCGCACGGGATCGCGGGAGCGGTCGTGGTGCTGCGCATTGCGAGCGTGCCGATCGTCGTCGCGCGTGTGCGCGGAGAAGAGGTCAGCATGAAGGTGATCGTCGCGGGTCTCCTCACGGCTGCTCTTGCCGCCGTGGTCGTACTGCTCAAGGTTCTTCTCGCGCACTGACTCTGCGGCACCCTCGCGCGTATCGGGTCCCTACCAGCGACGATGCCGGGAACAAGAGGCCGTATACGGTCGTTGGAAGCCCGTATACGTCACCGTCTGTTCAGCTCCCGGAGAGCTGCAGGTCGGACTGTGGATCCGTTTTTTGACCTGTGGAAATCAGGTCGGTAGAGTGGATCGTCGGTGCCCGGCTGCCCGGGCAACGTCCGCATGCCCTCGCCGGGTTACCGGTGGCGATCGGATCGAGATCATTCTCTCTCAGAGAAGGCCTCGGCACACGCCAGGCGCGCCGGACTACACCAAGCCAGTCCGCTGTCGGGTGCTTGACACGCCCGACCTCGGGGTAGCAATAACTGTACTGACCAGCACAGAAGTGCCGGTGGGGCGAGTTGTGGAAGCAACCAGAATCGGATTTATCCGCTCTGAGCGCTTGCCCGGAGCACAAACCACGACACAACGACAACAGAGGAATGAAACTCACAAGTGCCAACGATTAACCAACTGGTCCGCAAGGGCCGTCACGACAAGACCGCCAAGAAGAAGACGGCGGCCCTCAAGGGAAGCCCGCAGCGTCGCGGCGTGTGCACCCGCGTCTACACCACCACCCCCAAGAAGCCGAACTCCGCGCTCCGTAAGGTCGCCCGCGTGCGCCTGACGAGCTCCGTCGAGGTCACCGCTTACATCCCGGGTGAAGGCCACAACCTCCAGGAGCACTCGATGGTGCTCGTGCGCGGCGGTCGTGTAAAGGACCTCCCCGGTGTTCGCTACCGCATCATCCGCGGCTCGCTCGACACCCAGGGTGTCAAGGACCGCAAGCAGGCTCGCAGCCGCTACGGCGCCAAGAAGGGAAGCTGATAAGCGATGCCACGTAAAGGACCCGCACCCAAGCGCCCCCTCGTCAACGACCCGGTCTACGGCTCGACGCTGGTCACCCAGCTCGTGAACAAGATCCTCCTCGACGGCAAGAAGTCGACTGCCGAGCGCATCGTCTACCAGGCCCTCGAGCAGGCTCGTGAGAAGACCGGCACCGATCCGGTCGTCACCCTCAAGCGCGCGCTCGACAACGTCAAGCCGACCCTCGAGGTCAAGAGCCGCCGCGTCGGCGGTGCCACCTACCAGGTGCCCGTCGAGGTCAAGCCGAACCGCGCCAACACCCTCGCACTGCGTTGGCTGGTGACCTTCAGCCGCCAGCGTCGTGAGAAGACCATGGTCGAGCGCCTGGCCAACGAGCTGCTCGACGCCTCCAACGGCCTCGGCGCTTCGGTCAAGCGTCGCGAGGACACCCACAAGATGGCAGAAGCCAACCGGGCGTTCGCGCACTACCGCTGGTGACGTAACCGCCCACGGGCACTGGCCGCTCGGAGCGGAGCGAAGAGCGGCCAGTCCACCCGAGCTTGCGAGGGTGGGCTGCGCAGCCGCGGCTAGAAACAAGACAGCCTTTAGTCCCAAGATTTCCCGAAGGGAACGGAATGGCACAGGAAGTGCTCAGCGACCTGAAAAAGGTTCGCAACATCGGCATCATGGCCCACATCGATGCCGGCAAGACCACCGCGACCGAGCGAATCCTCTTCTACACCGGTGTCAACTACAAGATCGGTGAAACCCACGACGGTGCTTCGACCACCGACTGGATGGAGCAGGAGAAGGAGCGGGGGATCACCATCACCTCCGCCGCCGTGACGTGCTTCTGGAACGGCAACCAGATCAACATCATCGACACCCCCGGCCACGTCGACTTCACTGTCGAGGTCGAGCGCAGCCTGCGCGTGCTCGACGGTGCCGTTGCCGTCTTCGACGGCAAGGAAGGCGTCGAGCCGCAGTCCGAGCAGGTCTGGCGGCAGGCCGAGAAGTACGACGTCCCGCGTATCTGCTTCGTCAACAAGATGGACAAGCTGGGCGCCGACTTCTTCTTCACCGTGCGCACCATCGAGGAGCGCCTCGGCGCGAAGCCGCTGGTTCTTCAGCTTCCGATCGGCGCCGAGGACAACTTCGACGGCGTCGTCGACCTGATCGAGCAGAAGGCGATCACCTGGCGCGGCACCGTCGAGATCGGTGCAGAGCCGACCATCGAGGAGATCTCCGCTGATCTCGTCGACCAGGCTGCGGAGTACCGCGAGAAGCTGCTCGAGATCGTCGCCGAGAGCGACGAGGCTCTGCTCGAGAAGTACTTCGGTGGTGAGGAGCTCTCGGTCGAGGAGATCAAGGGCGCCATCCGCAAGCTGACGATCGCGCGTGAGTACTACCCGGTCATCTGCGGCTCGGCCTTCAAGAACAAGGGCGTTCAGCCGATGCTCGACGCGATCATCGACTACCTGCCGTCCCCGCTGGACGTGCCGAGCGTCGAGGGTCACGCCGTTGGCAACGAAGAGGAGATCCTCTCTCGTAAGCCCAGCGCAGATGAGCCGTTCTCCGCACTGGCGTTCAAGATCGCCGCGCATCCGTTCTTCGGCAAGCTGACCTTCGTTCGTGTGTACTCCGGCCACATCACGGCGGGCACCCAGGTGCTCAACGCGACAAAGGGCAAGAAGGAGCGCATCGGCAAGCTCTTCCAGATGCATGCCAACAAGGAAATGCCGGTCGAGGACGCCACCGCGGGCCACATCTACGCGATGATCGGTCTCAAGGACACCACCACCGGCGACACCCTGTGCGACCCGAGCGCGCCCATCGTCCTCGAGTCGATGAGCTTCCCGGACCCGGTCATCAACGTCTCGATCGAGCCGAAGACCAAGTCCGACCAGGAGAAGCTCGGTACCGCGATCCAGAAGCTCGCCGAAGAGGACCCGACGTTCTCCGTGCAGCTCGACGACGAGACCGGCCAGACCGTCATCGGCGGTATGGGTGAGCTCCACCTCGACATCCTCGTCGACCGTATGAAGCGCGAGTTCAAGGTCGAGGCCAACGTGGGTAAGCCCCAGGTTGCCTACCGCGAGACGATCCGCAAGGCCGTCGACAAGCACGAGTACACGCACAAGAAGCAGACCGGCGGTTCGGGCCAGTTCGCGAAGGTCATCATCAAGCTCGAGCCCCTCGTGGATGCCGAGGATGGTGCGACCTACGAGTTCGTGAACGCCGTCACCGGTGGTCGCGTCCCGCGCGAGTACATTCCGTCGGTCGACGCCGGCGCGCAGGATGCCATGCAGTACGGTGTCCTCGCCGGCTACCCGCTGGTCAACTTGAAGGTCACGCTGCTCGACGGTCAGTACCACGACGTCGACTCGTCGGAAATGGCCTTCAAGATCGCCGGTTCGCAGGCCCTCAAGGAAGCTGCGAAGATGGCGAGCCCGGTCATCCTGGAGCCGATCATGGCCGTTGAGGTCACGACTCCTGAGGATTACATGGGCGACGTGATCGGCGACCTGAACTCCCGCCGTGGCCAGATCCAGGCCATGGAGGAGCGCAGTGGCGCACGTGTCGTCAAGGCACAGGTGCCGCTGTCGGAGATGTTCGGCTACATCGGCGACCTCCGGTCGCGGACCCAGGGCCGAGCTAACTACTCCATGGTGTTCGACTCGTACGCCGAGGTTCCGGCGAACGTGTCGAAGGAGATCATCGCCAAGGCCACCGGCGAGTAATTCGCCGGCCGGTCTCCGGCTTTGACCGCGCGCCAACGGCGCACGCGTCGTGCGGGCACGCAGTGTGTTCCGCGCGGGCACGCAATACGGGTGTTCGTACGACGCGGACAACGTAAGAGAAAACCCCTGCTGGGATCCGCCCAGTAGAGCAACACAGTCCAGGAGGACAAACAAGTGGCGAAGGCGAAGTTCGAGCGGACCAAGCCGCACGTGAACATCGGCACCATCGGTCACGTCGACCACGGCAAGACCACCCTGACCGCGGCCATCACCAAGGTCCTGCACGACAAGTATCCGGAGCTCAACAAGGCATCTGCCTTCGACGAGATCGACAAGGCTCCGGAGGAGAAGGCTCGTGGTATCACGATCAACATCTCCCACGTCGAGTACGAGACCGAGAAGCGCCACTACGCGCACGTTGATGCCCCGGGTCACGCCGACTACATCAAGAACATGATCACCGGTGCTGCTCAGATGGACGGCGCGATCCTCGTGGTCGCCGCCACTGACGGCCCGATGCCGCAGACCCGCGAGCACGTGCTGCTGGCCCGCCAGGTCGGTGTTCCTTACATCCTGGTCGCCCTGAACAAGGCCGACATGGTCGACGACGAAGAGATCATCGAGCTCGTCGAGATGGAGGTCCGCGAACTGCTGGCCGCCCAGGACTTCGACGAGGACGCTCCGGTCGTCAAGGTGTCGGCACTCAAGGCTCTCGAGGGCGACGCCGAGTGGGTCAAGTCCGTCGAGGACCTGATGGACGCTGTCGACGAGTCGATCCCGGATCCGGTTCGCGAGACCGACAAGCCGTTCCTGATGCCCGTCGAGGACGTCTTCACGATCACCGGCCGCGGCACCGTGGTCACCGGTCGTGTGGAGCGCGGCGAGGTCAACGTGAACGAGGAAGTCGAGATCGTCGGCATCCGCGAGAAGTCGACCAAGACCACGGTCACCGGTATCGAGATGTTCCACAAGCTGCTCGATTCGGCTCAGGCAGGCGACAACGCCGGTCTGCTGCTCCGCGGCCTCAAGCGTGAGGACGTCGAGCGTGGCCAGGTCATCGTGAAGCCGGGCACCACGACCCCGCACACCGAGTTCGAGGGCCAGGCATACATCCTGTCCAAGGACGAGGGCGGCCGTCACACCCCGTTCTTCAACAACTACCGTCCGCAGTTCTACTTCCGTACCACGGACGTGACCGGCGTCGTTACCCTCCCCGAGGGCACCGAGATGGTCATGCCGGGCGACAACACCGAGATGAGCGTCAAGCTCATCCAGCCTGTCGCCATGGACGAGGGCCTGCGCTTCGCCATCCGCGAGGGTGGCCGCACCGTTGGTGCGGGTCGAGTCACCAAGATCATCAAGTGATTTCGTTTCACCGATGATCTGACTCACTGAGTCAGACGAAAGGCGCCCGGTCACGAAAGTGGCCGGGCGCCTTTCATTTTGCTCGCCCCCGCCAGAGGATTCGACGACGCGCTCGGGGTGGCGACCACAGCCCGGTGTCGGTCAGGTGTGCGATGAAACCAGTTGCGTCGCGCGAGGATCCGGCCGGTGCCCGCCCGCGTGCCCAGGCGACGAACGCGTCGTCGAACTGTGTCCCGAGATGTGCACGAAGCTGCGGTAGCCGCCGCGCGACTTCGCCACATCGCTTGCCCAGCAACGCATTTTCCGCTGCCTTCAGACGATCGACGTCGAATCCCGGCGGAGGCGAGCCGCCCGAGACGAGCGCGCTCACCAGAGCGCTCTGGCGTTCGGCGAGCGTCGGCATACCGTCTAGGTGTGATCCGACGGGGTGCGATTCGATGGTTTTGCGCGCGTTCATGATGCGTTCTCCCAGGGGTGATTCCACATCGGCCGGTCGACGCCCGCGGCGTCGGCGATGGCGTTCAACTCGTCGACGAGTTCGGTTGCCGGCGGATAGTGCCCGTCGCGCTCGAGCAGGAACGCACTGGTACGACCTGTTGCCGCGAGTTGCGTGACCAAGGCGAGCACGTCGTCTGGCACCGGGGCCGTGTGGGTGTCGTGGTAGAGCCGGCCGTCGGGCTCGCCGCCTGCCACATGGCAGTACGCGACCCGCTCCAGCGGGAGTCGGGCCAGGTCTGAGGCGGGGTCGGAACCCCGATTGACAGCGCACGCATACACATTCGCGACGTCGATGAGGAGATACACGCCGGTGCGCTCGACGAGTTCGGCAAGGAACTCGCCGTCGGTGTACTCGTCGTCGGGCCACTCGAACAGCGATGCGATGTTCTCCACCGCCAGTGGCACGGGTAGGTAATCCTGGGTGCGTCGAATATTGTCGGTCAGCGCATCGAGGGCCTCGCGACTACGTGGGACCGGGAGGAGGTGTCCCGCCTCGACGCCGCCTGCTCGGACGAAGGCGATGTGTTCGCTGACCAATGGTGCGTTGAGAGTCTCGGCGCAGCGAGTCAGTACTGAGATCCGCTGTGCGGTAACGGGTTCTGCGCCGCCGAGGGAGAGTCCCACGCCGTGCGGGATGATCGGGACGTTCAGTGCCATGAGGTCGGGAAGCCAGGAGTGGGGATCGTCGAGTGCGGGTACCGACTCCGCGATGACCTCGCAGAATCCGAGGCCCGACAGTTGTGCGATCACCCCGGAGATCTCCGGACGCCACCCGATGCCGATTCCGGCAGGCAATTCAAGTGTCATGGGACTGCTCCTTTTCGTGTTGTGATCCGGGTAGGTGGGTGGGACTTGCTCACCCGCCGCAGCCTCCGCCACCGCCCCCGCAACTGCTTGACGAACCGCAACTGCTCGACGTACTGCAACCACTCGTCGAATCGAAACCGCCTCCGAAATAGCCGCCCGTGCCCCACGAGGCTGCGATGTGGCCCCTCGACACTGTCGCGTTCGCTGCAAAGAGGGGGTCGATGAGCTCGACGATGCGAATTCCGAAGAGCGCGACGCCGATCGCTGCGGCCGTCGGACCATACGTGCGTACGGCCGGCCGCAGTTCAGGTCGAAGGTGTCGGTTCCTCGATCTCGCGGCGTCCAGGGCTTTGTCGCCGCGGATCGTGCGTCGTTGCTGGAGCCCTGACACGAACATCAGGGACACCATGTCGACGACGAGGACGGCGACCAGCAGGCCGGTCGGCTTTGCGTTACTCAGCCCTGCGAACATCCTGATCACGCCGACGACCATGAAGAGCGCCAACGCAATTCGCACACCTCGGGCCGTGGGCTCGGTGAGGTAGCCGCGTACGCGCAGTTCGTTTCGTAGGTCGACGCGGGCGGACCGGGTTGTTCGCGCCACATCTTTGTGCCTTCCCGACTGGTTACGGAGCGCCTCGAGTGTCGTGCGGGACAATTGATCGAGTCGGGATTTCGTGCGTGACGGCGTCGGGTTCGGCTGGCCGTCGGAGTCGATGTAGCCCTGGGTGAGCAATTGGGTGAGCGCCGCGAGGTGAGCGTTGCGATCGGAGACCAGCATGCCGATCTCGGTGGGTGTCAGTCGGTCGATCGGATCGTCGAGGCGGATGCGTCGTGCGAGGTAGATGTCGCAGAGCGCCCAGACCAAGCATGCGACGGAGGCTGTGGCGAAAATGGTGAGGAAGACCGGGCCGGAGATTCCCCAGGTGTTGTGACTGTGCATGTGTTCCACCACCTTTCGTGAAGGGTCGACCATGTGTCGCCATCGGAGCGGTAACGCGTCATCGCGCACATCCGCGGCGCTGGCAGGTCGATATGTGGGGTGCCCGACAGGCCCCGTGGCGGGGTCGGGCAGATGGGAGTGCGGCGTACGGGGCGTGGCCATCAGCCGTGTCGGGAGTTGTTGCCGCGCTGGATGACCCGTGGACCAGAAAGGTCAGAGCTGGGTCGCATGGAGGTGATCGTGTACGTCATCTGTTGTCTCGGTGTCGTTGTTCATGACCACCTCCTTCTTCTTCGTATCGAAGAGCTGCGTGGCGTGGAATGTTCACCGCACCAGGTCATCTCAGTATCGGGGTGGCGTCGCAAATCGCCACTTCTCGGCGCACTTCGTCACCGATTCGTGACCGTCGACCAACTGTTTCGACGACACGCTGTCGAGCGCGTGAACGACTACACGCCCCAGCCGTAGACGTAGTCGGCGAGTCCGGTTCCGTGGGCTGGTGAGACGCCCGGCAGATTCGGTGTGCTGTTGAGGACGTAGTACGTGTTGGGCGTGCCGGCGTCGATGACGGCGATCGACTGCGTGTACATCGCCTCGCCCTTGGGAAGTTGCTTGTGCAGGACTCGGAACAGATTCGGCAGCGAGCCCGTGTACTTCACGACGCGGAACTGCGCGCTCACCTTCGTCTTATGCGGATCATTCACCGGGAGGTTCACGTTGGTCGTGGTCCACCTATCGAGGTTCCGCTGTGGGTTCTTGATCGCCTTGAGCGCCGACACGGTCGCGGGATTGGCCACCGCGAGATGGATGTGAAGCTGATCCTTGCCACGCGCCTCCGCTGAATTCACGCCAATGGCAAGGGGTTTCGCGGGTACCTTGGCGACCCACTTCTGGGCCTCCGCCCACGCGGAGTACCAGAGGTTCAACTGCGAACCGTCCCACAGATACGAGCATTCGATGCCCTTGATGCGATTGGTCGGAACCAGCAGGTAGTCGTCGCCGTGCCCGGGATGATCGCCGCCGAGGCGTATCGCATAACGCTTGGGGTGCTTTTTGTCGGGTTGGTACTTCGCCGCGGGCGTCACGACGTCGAGGTTGCCGGGCTTGAACGGCTTGACGCCCGTCTCACCCTTCACATCGTCCCAGAGCGTGAATCGGGGGTCCGTCTTTCCGGAGTCCGAGTCGAGTCCGCAGCCTGCCGGTGGCGGCGCGACCGTGGGTGCGGCGGTGGCGATGCCCCCTCCGAATGCCGTGCTGATGGCGATCGCCGCACCGATGGCGAGTGTGGCGAGTCGTCGACTCCCGCTCGTTCGTGGTCGTGGCGCCATCCGAAGCGACGTCTCCCGCAATCGAGACTTCATGTCTGGCCTCTCGCCAATTCAGGTCGCCTACTGCGCCGGTTCAGGTGGCCTACGGCGGCTCGTGCGGGAATCATCGTTCCACGTTCAGGCACGGTCCAGCGGTGGAAAAGGGCGAATCCGTGTCCTGCGTTCGGCGGACATCAGCGGAGTTCCGGCGTTGTCGACTCGACTGCAGAGGCGTCATCGAAACCAAGCAAACGAGTAACTCTAATTAACACAAGTCACATCCGCCACTTTGGTAACTGACCGGTCTCAATGTCGGAGACCTGTGGTCACGACGCCCGATTGGCCTGGCCCGGGTGTGGGCGGTCGCAATACGGTTCACCGGTGCGTAGGAGATCGTGGTGGTCCGTCATGTCCGTGCGACGTGTGATCGTTCTGGTGGTACTCGTGGCGACGGCACTGTGTGTCGGACTGGTCAATGCTGGATCGGCTAATGCCGCATCCTTCGGACGGTTCTACGTCGGCGGCTGCGGGATGCCTGCCACCCCCGTTGACATGTGGACGCGTGCGGGCAATTACAAGACGGTCATCGCGCTCGACGGACTGCGCGCCACGAGCGATATGAGTGGATGGCGCCACGAGACGCACATCCAGCGCATGGCGGATTCCGGAGTGAATGTCATCCAGCCGGTCGGCGGCCTCGCGAGCTTCTACTCCGACTGGGAGGCCAAGAGCCCGGGAAACAAGATCGCCTACCGGTACCGCTGGACCTGCCGCCTCGACAGCATCATCCGCGCACTCGACGCACGCGGTCTCGCGGTGGGTCCGAAGCAGAAGTACGCCATGATGGGGATCTCGATGGGCGGCAACGCCGCGATGATCTACGGCGCCTACCACCGCAACCGCATCTCCGACATCTTCTCGATGTCGGGCTACCTCAACCTCTCCGCGCCGACCATGCGCGAGGCGATTCGCGTCGCGCTCATCGACGCCGGTGTCGAGGCGGGCGTCGGACCGCTGAGCGCGGACGCAATGTGGGGTCCGCCGTGGAATCCGCGCTGGGAGCGCAACGACCCGCTCGTCCAGCTACCCAGGATGCGAGGGATGAAGATCCGCATCGCCTCGGGTTCGGCAACGTGGGGGCGCCACAACACCGATGCGGTGTCGTCGATCAAAGGAACCCCGCTAGAGGTCGCGGCGCTGGCACAGACGCGCGCCTTCGAGGTCGCCGCTGCCCTACAGAAGATCCCCGTCACAACCGACTTCCCGAGTACCGGCACCCATACGTGGGCGTACTGGGAAGACATGGTCTGGCGGGCCAAGAACAGCAGGTGGTTCCACGACAGGTGACCGATGCTTCCGCGCGTTTTCAGGGGATGCGACGCGCGGATCGGTCAGAGTCTCGTGGACGTCCTGTGCGACGCCGATGTCACGCCCGTGACCGAGGATGGGGAGCGGTTGCCCGTCACACCAACGCGGCCGCGGGCGTGACATCGACGATCTGCGATGAGGACGATCGGCAATGTGGACGATCGGCAAAGTGGACGATCGGCAATATGGACGATCGGCAATATGCACGATCCGTCATACCGACAATCCGCAACACCGACGATCCGTCATACCGACGATCCGTCATACCGACGATCCGTCATACCGACGATCCGTCATACCGACGATCCGTCATACCGACGATCGGCGATCCGACACCGAAGCCGGCGTCACCAATCGGCGAGGTCGACGTAGCCGTCCTGGATGGCCCGGACGAACAGCGCGGCCTTCGACGGGGCGGGCCTGCCGACGGCGGTGTACTTCGCCCGGATTCGGGAGATGTGGGTGTTGACGGTCGTCGCACCCAGATACAGCCGTCGAGCGGCCTCCTCTTTGGACTCCGAGTGCAGCCACGCCACGAGCACCTCGACCTCGCGCGCGGACAGGCGCGCGCGCAACGGCATCGGGGCGGCAGCATCGGCATCGATCTGACGGAGAGGTACTGGTCGATTCTGGACTGACGGTGTCTTGTGCATGGACTCCCTGCGTTCACGCCGAGTGCGAATGGGCGCCGTGAGGTCGACGGTGATTGTGCTAGCAAGGTGTCGTCTCAACGGTTGAATTATCTTCACCGCACTGCTTCCGACGCGGTGTCTGTGGCGCGTCCGTACGCCAAGTCGATACGACTGTCGATACGCTGACCTGCACAAAAGCGCAGGAGGTTTGATGAGGCCGGAGTCGGTGACGACGCGCGACGAACTCGGTCGCGCACTCACGGAACTGCGTGTTCGTGCGGGTCTGAGTGTGCGTGATGTCGCGGCTGATGCCGACGCATTACTGGGGACCGTCGCCGGTTGGTTCGCGGGACAGCACGCCCCGACCCGCGCGAGCCGTCAGATGTTCGAGAGAGTTCTCGGCGTCTGCGGTGTCACGGAGCCCGACGATGTTGCCGCCTGGTGGGAGGCCGTCGAGCGCAGCGCGCGGAGGACCGGCCGTCGACGCACACGGCCCGACTCCCCGTACCGCGGATTCGCGACGTTCGACGCTGCCGACGATCGCTACTTCTTCGGGCGCGACGTCCTCGTGGCCCGACTCGTCGATCTCATCGTCGCGACGCGCAGCGCCGATCGCGAAGCCAGCGATATGGCGCGCGGTGTGATGGTTGTCGGAATGTCGGGTGTCGGAAAGTCGTCGCTCGTCCGTGCGGGTCTGCTTGCACAGGTCGTCCACGAGGGGCCGCTCGCCGGTTGGCGGTGCACGGTGATGACGCCGGGCGACGACGCGTTGGCGGCCCTCGACGCCGCGATGGACGAGCTGGCCGCGCACGAGCACACCGACCGGCCCGCGCTGCTCGTGATCGACCAGTTCGAGGAGATGTGGACGCAGAACTCCGACGACGTGCGCAAGCAGGCGATCACGCGGATTCTCGACGCCGCGCAGTCGCCGGGCTCCGACATCGTCCCCGTCGGGGTGTTGCGTGCCGATTTCTACGGACGCGTCGTGCCGTGGGTGCCCAAGACGCTGGAGAACTCCCAGTTGGTGGTTCCGCCGATGCAGCGTGAGCAGTTGCGCGAGGTCATCGTCGGACCAGCGCGCGTCGCCGACGTCGAGGTCGAGCCCGACCTCGTCGAGATGCTCCTCGACGACGCCGTACCCGCGGCGGGGTCGACGGCAGCCGGTGATCTGCCCCTGCTCTCCTACGCGCTGCTCGCGACCTGGGACCAGTCCGACGGTCGGCGGATGACGGTGCGCGACTACCTCGCGACCGGGCGCATCGGTGGCGCGGTCGAGCAGGCGGCGGAGAAGGTATACGGAGAGCTGTCCGCGGACGAGCAACAGATCGCGCGACGCATGCTGCTCGCGATGGTCAACGTCGACGAGGATGGGGTGACCCGACGTCGGGTTCCGCTCGACGAACTGACCGCGGACGGGGATTCGCCCGCCGCGCACGTGCTGGAGAACTATGCGGCGTCTCGCCTCGTGACGGTGTCGTCGTCGCATGCGCAGGTCACCCACGAGGCGTTGCTGACCGCGTGGCCGCGGTTGCGCGAGTGGATCGACGACGACCGGGAACAACTCCTGTTGCGTCGGAGACTGCGTGCGTACTCCGAGCCGTGGGACGCCGACGGCAGGCCGGACGACATGCTGATCGGTGGGCCGCGATTGGAGGTCTTCGATCATCTGGCGCAGGAGTCCGACGACGATCCGATCGACCCGGTCAGCAGCGAGTTTCTGGCCGCCGCGACCGCTCGACGGTCCGCAGAGGCCGACCGCGAGAGGCGTCGATCCTCTCAGTTGCGGCGCGTGGCACTGTTTGCCGCGGTGTTCGGGGTCGTCGCGGTGATCGGTGCCGTCGCCGCCGTAGCAGCGGGTATGAATGCGGTCCATCAGCGTGAGGCTGCCGAGAATGCGAGAAACGAGGCACTGAGCCGCCAGTTGTCGGTGCAGTCGGCAGAACTCGGCGAGCGCGATCCGTTCATGGCGGCGCAACTGGCGATGATCGCCTACGAGGCATCACCGACGCTGGAGGCGCGATCGCGTCTGATCGACGCGACGGGCCGCGGCGTGCCGACCCGATATCTCGGCGACCCGGGCTCGGTGCTCATGTCGCGCGTCGGCTCACTGATCGCGGCCGCGGGCGCGGGCGGTCAGGTCCGCCTCTTCAGAGTCGACGACGACGGGGTGCAGTTGAAGGTCGCCGAGTTCCGTGCGCCCGGCGGTGGCGGGCGGTTGGCAGGTGTCGCACTGATGCCCGACGCCCGCACACTGCTACTCGGCGGACGCGGAACGATCACCGCCTGGGACATCGCTGATCCCGCACATCCGGTGCGGCGCTACGACTTTCCCGACGTCGGTGGAGACATCAACCGACTCACCGTCAGTCCGGACGGCCGGTTCGTCGTCGCGTCGGTTCCGGACAGGGGCGTCGAGGCGTGGGTGGCCCAGGGGCAGACGTGGCGGTCGCTTCCGTTGCCCCCGAAGGTCGCGGGAGTCGCGGGGGCGGCAGCGTTCAGCTCCGACGGGAAGTCGCTGGCGACCAGCAGCGCGAACCGTCGGGTGGACCTCTGGCGGGTCGACGGTGACGCGCTCGTACCGACGGGCGAGATCCCACTCGACGAATGGCGTGACAACGAACTCGCGCAGGGACTCGTCTACACCCGCGACGGAACGCGACTCCTCGCGGGGCTGCGGAGTCGGGTGATCCAGGAGTTCGACGTTGCGAATCCCGCAGCACCACGCTCGGTGGCGCGTTTCGGCGGCTTCAACAGCTACGTCAATGCGGTGGCGTTGAACGGTGACGATACGAAAGTCGTTGGCGCGGGTGCCGACAACACGATTCGGGTGTTCGACCGCACCAATCCGGCTGCGGCGCCTCGAGTGTTGACCGGGTCGTCGAACTCGGTGTCAGTGGTCTTCGCGGGCGATCACATCGTCTCGTCGAGCGAGGACGGGCGCGTCCAGGACTGGCCTCCGGTCCTCGGCATGACGTCGGTCGGTTCCAACAGCGTCTACCAGATACCGGCGAACCGCGACGCGACGACGATCGTCGCGGCGGACACGGGCACCGACGGTCGGATCACACAGTGGCGCGTCGAGCCATCCGCGATCGTGCGTGGTGGGCCGGATCTGATCCCCGCCGAGGGACTCGTGTACTCGGGAGCGGTGGTGATGTCTCCGTCGGGTCGCGTGGTCACCACCGGAACGGTCACCGGGACAGTACAGTTCGCCGACTACTCCGACCCCCGGCAGCCACGCGTCGTCGGCAGTGTCGCAGCACAACCGACGCTCAACGAGACCGTCGACTACAGCGAGAAGTCGGGCCTGGCGATCACCGGCGCCACCGATGGCAACAATCTGACGGTCATCGACGCCACGACGTTGTCGGCGCCGCGTGTCGTCTCCAGGTTCGATGCCGGAGGCGGGATCGCGTGGGCGTCTTTGAGTCCCGACGGGCGTACGGCTGCCGTGGCAACGGTGACGGGGCCGGTGCGACTCATCGATCTCTCCAATCCCGCTGCGCCGCAGGCATATCCCGATCCGATCAGGTTCAAGGCCTCGGCGCTCTCGGTACGGTTCGACGCCGCGGGCACCTCGATCGTCGCGACGTCGGAGGAGCGCAATGTCGAGGTGGCCGACATCTCCGACAAACGCCATCCGCGCAGGACGATCGAGCTTTCCGGACCTGCGGGACAGCTCTACAGTGCCGGATTCTCCGCGGACGGCAAGCGGGTGATCGCGGGCGGAAGCAACTCGGAGGTGTGGGTGTGGAACCTCGCCGACGGTCAGGCCGATGTGGTGCTTCGGTCGTATCCCGGACGCGTGTACGACGTCCGCTTCCTCCCCGGTGACCGCATCGTCGCGGCAGGGCAGGGAGGCTTCATGGAGACCTGGACGCTGGGCCCGGCGCAGATCATCGACGAACAGTGCGCTCACGGTGCCGACCCGATCACCCCGGAGGAGTGGCGGACCTATATCCGCGGGCTCGACTACACCTCGCCGTGTAGGCGGTGACCGGCCGCCCGCAGGTCTGTGGCACGCCCCGTGACTACTCTTGGTAGACGTGCGTACTTTCCGTCGGCCCCGCATCGACACCGATACGACGTCCGGAGCTACGACGTCCGGACACACGAGGTCCGGAGCGCAATCGCTCGCCGTCGAGGTGTCGGGGTCACTCGACGACGGCGTGCCGGTGGTCCTGGTGCATGGCATGGCCTCCGACCACACCACCTGGCGGACGTTCGCCAAGTCACTACGACGCCGCGGCCGCGCTGTGGTGTCGATGGATCTGCGTGGGCACGGCGTGAGCAGTCGCGAGCAGGCGTACGGGCTCAATGATTTTCGGTCCGACGTCGCGTTCGTCCTCGACGAGCTCGGCCTCGACACCGTCGACCTCGGCGGGCACTCCCTCGGTGCGCACACCGCGCTGCGTGTCGCGATGGACCAACCCGAGCGAGTCCGACGCCTCGTGCTCGAAGAGGTCCCGCCGATGCCCCGCGACGACGCCGACCTCGCCGAGGAGATCGCGGTCGACGCGACACTCGGCGAACGCATACGCGGCCTGGGGCAGTTGCTCGCCGATCCGCGGCCGTTCCTGCGGTACGACCGGTCGGTCACCGATCAGGTCAATGCCGAGTTCGCGGTCGCCGCGCCGCAGTGGTGGGCCGCACTCGACGACGTGAGTGCGCGCACGCTGGTGATCTCCGGTGGCGAACGGAGTTTCCTTCCGCCCCGGCATCTTCGGTCGCTGAGCGAGCGAATTCCCGACGGCTCGTTCGAGATCATCGACGCGGGTCATTCGGTGCACCGCGATCAGAGCTCGCGGTTCGTGAGTCTGGCAGGCGACTTCCTCTCGGCGGAAACATGAACGGCGGGGACATGACGGCCACAGATGCCACCACGAGCGGGCCGCGGCTGCCCCCCGTCGAGGAGATCCTCGAGACCGCACGGGTCGTCGCGTTGCCGATGCGGACACGGTTCCGAGGTATCACCCGCCGCGAGGCGCTGATCTTTCGTGGACCGGCGGGATGGGGCGAGTTCGGCCCGTTCGTCGAGTACGACGACGAGGAGTCGGCGGCATGGCTTGCGGCCGGTATCGAGGCCGCCTACCTCGGACCACCTGCAGCACAACGGGATTCCGTACCGGTGAACGCGACCGTGCCTGCCGTCGCGGCCGATCAGGTCGCCGACATCCTGGCGCGCTATCCGGGAGCGACGACGGCGAAGGTGAAGGTGGCCGAGCCCGGTCAGTCGCTGTCCGACGACGTCGACCGTGTTGCGGCTGCGCGTGCGGTGATACCCCGGGTCCGGATCGACGCCAACGGTAAGTGGACTGTGGCGCAAGCAATCTCGTCGATCCGTGCGATCGGCGATGTCGAGTACGCGGAACAGCCGTGTGCGACCGTCGACGAGTTGGCCCAGGTGCGTCGGGCGGTCGAGGTACCGATCGCCGCCGACGAGTCGATCCGCAAGGCCGCCGACCCGATGCGGGTCGTCGCCGCGGACGCTGCCGACGTCGCGGTACTCAAAGTGGCACCCCTCGGTGGCATGCGTGCGGTACTCCGGTTGGCCGACGAGATCGGTCTGCCCGTCGTGGTGTCGAGTGCACTCGATACCGCGGTGGGAATGGCTGCGGGCGTGGCTGCCGCGGCGGCGCTCGACCGTCTCGACCTCGCGTGTGGACTCGGCACCGGCTCGCTGTTCACCGTCGACGTGGCCGAGCCGTTCCTGCCCGAACACGGCGTCGTCGCCCCGCGGTGGTTCGGCCCCGACGTCGAACTCTTGTCCGGCGGAGACACGAACGCCGACGCCGATCCGGATCGGGTGACGTGGTGGCACGACCGCCTGCGCCGATGCCACGACGTGCTGCGTCGACGCGGAGTCGACGCAGACTTCGCGAAACCGTAGAGACATTTGCGCCGATCTGTTCCAATGAGGTGAGAGCTGGATCACATCGGCTGCGGGTTTTCCGTGTAAGTGCGGGTCGGTTGTATTGCTGGTCCACCTGCTCTGATTCACCTGGACGGAAGGCTGCGACATGACGATCATCGCTCCGGCGCCTGCGGGAAGTGGACTGCGTGCGGTGCCGTGTGCCGACCGCAACGGAATGCTCGAGGTGCTGTCGATGCGCCGTGACCCGTTCGGCTACTCGGCTGCGCGTCGCGCGACATACGGCCCCATCTACGGGATCAACGCACTCGGGCTGAGAGTGGTGGTCGCATCCGGAGCCGATGCCGCCGACGAGATCCTGCGCAATCGCGACCGTGCCTTCGCCAACGGGCCCGCGTGGAGTTACTTCATCGGTCCGTTCTTCAATCGCGGTCTGATGCTGCTCGACTTCGACGAGCACCGTCACCACCGGCTGCTCATGCAGCAGGTCTTCTCCAACACGGCACTCAAGGGTTACATGCAGGAGATGTCGCCCATGATCGGCGATCGCATGCAGCGGTTCCCCACGGGAAAGGTGCTGTTGGCCAACGAGTTCAAAGCACTGACGCTCGACGTCGCGCTCGAGGTGTTCCTCGGCGTCGAACTGCCTCGCGACGAGGCAGACCGTCTCAACAAGGCGTTCATCGAGACGGTGCGCGCGGGAGTTGCGTTGGTGCGCAAACCCGTTCCCGGTGGACGTTGGTGGAAGGGTCTGCGATCGCGTCGAGTTCTCGAAGAGTTCTTCTCGTCCGCGATCGCCGACAAACGGGCGCGGGAGACCCCTGACCTGTTCTCGGTGCTCTGCCACGCCGAAACCGAAGAGGGGCAACGCTTTACCGACGACGACGTGGTCAACCACATGATCTTTGTGCTGATGGCCGCACACGACACCTCGACGATCACCATGACCCAGATGGCGTACCACCTGGCCCGCCACCCCGAGTGGCAACAACGTGCACGCGACGAATCCGACGAGCTGCCAAACGAACTCGGTTATGACGACCTCGGCTCGCTGACCACTCTCGACCTCGTGATGAAGGAGTCTTTGCGGCTGTGTCCACCGGTACCCTCCCAGCCGCGGGCGGCGATCGCCGACACCCGCATCGGCGACTTCTTCATCCCTGAGGGCACGATGGTCTCGATCTCGCAACTGACCAATCATCGCGACCCTGAGATGTATTCGGAGCCAGACAGATTCGACCCCGAGCGGTTCGGGCCCGACCGTGCCGAGGACAAACAGCACCGCATGGCGTGGGCGCCCTTCGGCGGCGGCGTGCACAAGTGCATAGGCCTGTACTTCGGACAGATGGAGATCAAGACGATCATGCACCAACTGCTGCGCGGCTACGAATGGTCGGTGCCCGGCGACTATCGGATGCCGATGGATTACAGCGCATTACCGGTTCCCAAGGACCGGCTCCCCGTCACGCTGTGGCGGCGATGACCGCTCGACGGGCCGAACACACCGCGAACTCCGGACACGCTGGGGAGTCGGGGGAGCCGCCCCGCGACCTCCGACAGCGCAAGCGGCGCAACACCCGCAGTCCCGCGGATCAGGAGGAGGCGATCCTCTCCGCCGCGGCCGACGAGTTCACGGTCGCCGGGATCGCGCAGGCGAACGTCGATGCGGTGGCCGCGCGCGCCGGGGTCAGCAGAAGCACGCTGTATCGCCGGTTCCCGAACAAGGACGCTCTGCTGCACGCGGTCGCGGCCGACCGGTACGAGCGCGGGATGCGCACACTCGACGCCGCGGTGGCCGGACTCGGACCGTCCGACGCCGTCGTCGAGGCGTTCTATCGGGGCGCTCAGATGATCTCCGACGATCCGCTCCTGAACCGGTTGATTCTCGCCGATCATGGCGTGAAGCGTCTCACCGCCGAACTCGGTGCGCTCTTCGTCGAGGTCGCTACGGCGCGTATCGCTGCCGTGCTGCGTGACGCGGGCGCGCAGATGCCCGCCGACGATCTCGCTCAAGCTGTGGAAATTCATGTGCGACTGGTCATCTCGTATCTGGAGATGCCGTCGTCGGACGATTCGCGGCGCGAGCCGAGCAGTGTGCGTCACTTCGCGGCGACGTTCCTCGCTCCGATGATCTGGTGAGAGTGCATTCGCACGCCCTAGGGTGGATGCGACGTTGCATCGGCGGGTCCAGTGGACGAGGAACTGAGCCGGCAGCGCGGCTCTACACACGCAAAACGAGACAGGGAGGGCGTGCGTCATGACGCGGCGCGCAGGTTCGGGTTCGTCGACGGGAGGTGCGTCCGTCGACGGGTCCGTGGCGAGCGATCGGACGCTCCTCGAGAACGAGCGCGGTGCGCGCGCGGAATTGAGCAGCGCGCTCGACGACCTGCTCGACGCCGAGGTCGACGCGGGGCTACGGCCCGGTGTGCGTCGGATCTGGTGGGTGCTCGTCGGGCTGGTGGTGATCTGTGCCGTCGTCGCTGCGGGCGTCGGCGTGGCCGCGTGGGTGCGGGCGGCGCATGCGTACACCGACGACGACTACCGGGAGACCGCCACCGAGGTCACGTCGCTGTTGTTGTCGGCCGACCCTGCCGACCCCGCCCGCGCACGGCGCATCCTCGACCGCGCCACGGGCGGATTCCACGACGAATTCGCCCAATCCGCGAGCAGCTACACCGAGTACGTGCGACGCACCGGAACAGTCGGAGATGCGACGGTCGACGCGTCGGGGGTCTCGGCGCGCTCCGGCGACGACGCGACGGTCCTCGTGTCGGCCGCCGTCAGCTATCGCGGTCAGCAACGGACGCCGGTGCGGGAGTTCCGGTTGACGATGCTGGTCGTGCCCGACGACGGGGCGCTCAAGGTGAGCGCCGTCAAGTACCTGCCATGAGTGCTGGGAACACGAGCTCAGCGGATTCTCGGGTGCCAACGAGTGAGGCTCGCCGACAACGGTTTATCGGAACCCGGATCATCGGAACCCGACGTGCCGTCGTCCTCGTGCTGTGTGCCGCGCTTCTGCTCGTCGCCGTGGCGGCGGGCGTCGTGGTGGCGTCGCGCGCGGTGACACACAACAGGGCCGTCGAGCAGACGCGCACCGAGTTGCGTGCGCAGGCGGGGCCGACGGTGGCGGAGGTCTTCACCGTGCACTCGGCGACGTGGCAGGCCGACCGTGCCCGCGCCCGCAGTCTCGTCGCTGGCGACTTCGCGGAAGGCTTTGCCGCGCAACTCGGCCGCGCACCCGAGGGCGGCGTGACGGCCGTCGAATGGCGGCCCGGCGACGTCGCGGTGTCGAGTGCGCAGGCAGACAGCGGAACGGTGCTGATGACCGCAACGGTCACCACGACTCGTGCAGATGCCGCTCCGGTCACCGAGAAGCGAAAGGTCAGTGCATCATTCGTCGAGATCGACAGTCGCTGGCTCGTGACCGGAGCCGAGGTGCTCGCGTGAGCGACATCAAGAAATCCGAGAGCGGCGAGCCGGGATCGTCGGATAACGAGCGTGTTCGGGCGGCTGCCTCTCGGGTCGACGAGGCAACTCTGACGGCGCGACGCGCGCGGATCGCCGCGGCGGATGCGCTACGCGCGCGTGCCCGACGCCGGTCTCGCTCGCTGCGTATCGGATTGGCCTGTGCCGCAGTGCTCATCGTCTGCGGACTGGTGGCGATCGCCGTCCTCGCAGTGGTCGATCACCGGCAGGACGAGCGCGCAGCCGGGCAGCGTGACGCGCTGAACGCCGCACGCGGCGCGGTGACGGCGATGCTGACCGCAACGCCGAAGGACGCGACCGGATACGCAGACCGGATCATCGCGAACAGTACTGGTGCAGAGCATGATCGGCTCAGCAAGGCACGAGATGCGCTCGTCGCCGCGGTGTCCTCTACCGAAACCGGAATGTCGGGGCGCGTGATCGCGGCGGGCTTGATCAGCGACCCGACGTCGACGTCGGACGGGGCGCGGGCCGACGCGCTCGTCACCGCGCAGGCTTCCGATCCCGCTCTGCTCGGCGCCGACCCGGACACCGACGTGCTCACGGTGCGCCTGTCGCTGCAACGCGTCGGCGGGACGTGGAAGACCGCCGAGGTGGTGGTGAAATGAGCGCTGGCGCCGGCATGAGACCGCTCGTCGTCCACCACAGCCTGCCGCGTCGTGCGCGCAGAGTGCTTCTCGCGGCGTCGCTGATCGTCGTCGTGGCGTTGGTTGTCGCGGTGGTGTCGTGGACCCGCGCGTACACAGATAGGCCAGCACCGGACGACGCGGCGCGCTCGGCGCTGCTGACGGCCACCGAACGGATCGTCGAACAGACGTTGCGTGTGGCACCGAATGCGTCGGAGAAGCAACGAGACACGGTGGCCGCCGGGCTGACCGATCCACTCGCAACCCGGTACGCAGTCCGTGGTCCCGACGCCGTGCTGCCCGGCGCCGTCGCGGGCGGGCTGACCGTCGGAGCCGACGTCGTCGATGCGGGTGTTGCGTCGTACACCACGTCGGCCGCGCGTGTCCTGGTCTTCGTCGACGAGACGCTCGGGAACTCTGTCCGGTCGAGCGACGAGAATTCGCCGACCAGAACCCCTATTGCTCGGTGGGCGTACATGCGTAATGTCGACGGGAACTGGTTACTGGCCGACCTCACACCCGTCGGGGACGTTACTCGCTGATGCAGAGGCATCGCTTGGACGCGGGGCATCATTCGCCGACGGCCGTTTATCGGGGAGTGTGATCTTGCCGAACGAGAGGATCTCATGAGCGCAACATCGGGTGTCGTGATCGTCGGGGCGGGGCTCGGAGCGATTCGCGTGGCCGAAAACCTCCGCGCCGACGGGTACGACAAGCCGATCACGCTGATCGGTGCCGAACCGCATCCGCCGTATGATCGTCCGCCGCTGTCGAAGTCGGTGCTGCTGGGCAAGGACGACCGGGTCGACCTCAAACCGGCTGCCTTCTATACCGATTCGGCTATCACGCTGCGTCTCGGTACCACCGTCGGCTCCGTCGACACCGACGCGAAGACGGTGTCCGTGGTCGACGAGGCGGGTGAGCGCAGCGTCGTCGAATACGACACATTGGTGCTGGCGACGGGTCTGCGGCCCCGTGCGTTCCCGGGCACCGATGCGATGTCGGGTGTGCACACCCTGCGTACGTTTGCCGATGCGCTCGCGGTGCGATCGGCCATCGATGCGGCCCAGAACGCTGTGGTGATCGGCGCCGGATTCATCGGCTGCGAGGTGGCGGCGAGTCTCTCGTCGCAGGGCATCGACGTCACCATCGTCGAACCGGCACCCACACCGCTAGCACTCGCGCTGGGGCCGCGAATCGGAGCGCTCGTCACGCGGATGCACGAGGCCAACGGGGTCACGGTGCGCACGGGCGTCGGCGTCGCCGAGATCGTGGCGGGCGAGGGCGGCGCAGTCCGCGAAATCACGCTCGACGACGGGTCGGTCCTGCCCGCCGACCTCGTCGTCGCCGGGATCGGATCCACACCGGTGACCGATTACCTCGGCGGGTCGAACATCGAGCTCGCGCCCCGCGAGGTCGGCGGCGGAATTGCTTGCGACGCACAGGGACGCACGTCTGTGCCGGGCGTCTACGCGGTCGGCGACGTCGCCAACTGGCTCGACGACGCAGGCGATCCACGACGGGTCGAGCACTGGAACCACACGGTCGAGCAGGCTGCGGTCGTGGCCGCCGACATCACCGGCGGAGAAGGTGTGACTGCCGCCGTGCCGTACTTCTGGAGCGACCAGTTCGACGTCAAGATCCAGGTGCTCGGCGATCCGCGAGCAGACGACGACGTCCACGTCGTCTCCGACGACGGCAAGAAGTTCCTCGCCTACTACAGCAGGGGCGGCATGCTCACCGCGGTCGTCGGCGCGGGCAAGGTCGGCGCCGTGATGAAGACACGTCCGAAACTGCAGACACCGACGCCGATTTCGGAGCTTGTGCCCGACGCGTGAGTCCTCGTACAGCTGGCGCGGGAGGTTCCGCCGACAACGTGATCGCCGCGATCGACGAACTGGCCGATCCGGAGCGCGCCACGTCGATGGCGTCGTACTTTCAGGCGCATCCGGGTGGCTACGGCGGCGACGACGAGTTCCTCGGTGTCCGCGTGCCCCAACTGCGCGCAATCGCCAAGCGGTTCCGCGGGATCAGTCGCGGCGAGGTCCGTACTCTGCTCACCTCGCGCTTCCACGAAGTGCGACTGGCCGGATTATTCTGCGCGCGTGACGGATTCGACCGTGCAGATGCCGCGGAGGCCGACCTGTGGGTCGCGGACTACCTGGCGGCGGTGGCTGCGGGGGCGGTGAACAACTGGGACCTCGTCGACTCGTCTGCCGACCCGATACTCGGTGAATGGTCCTGGCAGCACGGCGATGTCGATGTGCTGGTGGACTTCGCTGCGCGAGATGATCTGTGGGAGAGGCGGATCGGCATCATCGGGACCTTCGCATGGATCAAACACGGCGACGCGCAGGCGCTTGCGGCGGTTGCGCCGCTGGTGATCGACGACCGCCGACCGCTGATCCAGAAGGCATTCGGGTGGATGCTGCGCGAGATGGGCAAGCGCGTCGACGCCGCGGCGCTCACGTCCTACCTCGACGACCACGCCGCCCACATGGGCCGTACCGCACTGGGATACGCCGTCGAACATCTCGATCCGGAGGCGCGGGCGCACTACCGGTCGCTGCGCTGAGCGCACGGTTGCTGCAGCGCTGGGCCCCCGGTTGTTACTGCGTTGAGGGTGGCTGCTTGGCCGCTTTGTCGGCTCGTAGCATGCGTTCGCGGAGGTCGTCGTAGATCGGTGGGCTGCGGACGAGCGAGGCGATCACGACGGCACCGGCACCGGCAGCGAGCATCGGCAGGGCGGCGCTGGTGACCGTCGTCATCTCGATCACCAGGATGATGCCGGTGAACGGGGCCCTGACCACGGAGGCGAACAGGCTCGACATGCCGACCAGTACGAGGGGCAGTGCGAGCTCGGTGGCGAGGGTGGACGAGAAGAGGTTGATCAACCAGGCGAAGAGAAGTCCGGACAGTGCGCCGAGCGCAAGCATCGGTGCGAAGAGTCCTCCCGGTGTGCCTGCCGAGTAGGAGAGCGGGCCTGCGACGAACCGTATGGCCAGAAAACCGAGAAGTGACAGGATCGCGATCCGGTGGCCGTCGAGGATGCGTTGGGTGAGTGAGTCGCCGCCACCGGCCAGGTCGGGTGAGATCAGCAGCAGTGCGCCGATGGTCGCCCCGATTGCCGCGGCCTTCACAACCGCCGGAATGCGGTGCAGCGCTTCGAACCACGACAGGCATGCTCTGATCAGCCAGTTGTAGCCGACACCGAGAAGTCCGACGAGGACGCCGAAGACGACGAAGAGCGGCAACGTAGCCAGCGCAGGAGCGGATACGTTCGAGACCTTGAAGTCGGGCATGTCACCGAGGACGACGCGCGAGCACGTGACCGCTGTCGCGACCGCTGCAAGCGTCCACACGACCTCGCGGATGCGGACCTTCTTGGCGACCTCCTCGAAGACGAACATCGCGCCGCCGATCGGTGCGTTGAACGCCACGGCCAGGCCGGCGCCGGACAGGACTGTCTGTAGGCCACGGATCTCGTCGGTCGTCGCGCGTGCGAAACGTCCTGCCGCAGCGCCGATTGCTGCGGCCATGTGCACCGTCGGGCCTTCGCGACCGAGTACGAGGCCACCGACGCCGATCGACAGCAGCCCTCCGACGAAGCGGGCAGGCACGACCATCAACGTGGGTGGCTCGGCTTGTCCACGTTCGACGGCTTCGACGTGTTGGATTCCGCTTCCCGCTGCGCGTGGCACCTTGATGGCGATCCACGTCGCGGCGGCCGCGGCCGCAGCCGAGATGGCCAGCGGGACAAGCCACCCCACAGGTCCGTGATGATCAGACCAGTCGACGACGTCGACCCGCCAGGCGTCGAGTCGGGTGAGCAGCCAGCGGAACGCGCCGCCCACGAAGCCGGCGACCACGCCCGCCGCGGCAGCGACAAGAGTCAGCAGTACCAGCGCCCGCGCGTCGAGGCGGTCGTCGTCGGTGCGGTGAAAGCTGTGGTCGTCGGTGGTCACTTCGAGTGGCGGAAGACTTTCACGGCTGCTGCGATGAGTGGAATCTGAAGGGGGAGTCGGCCTATCGCGATCGCCTTGTACACCGGAGGCCTGTGCCACCACATGCGGACCATGTTGATGTTGGCCGGGTAGACCGCGACGAACAGTGCGGCAGCCGATCCCGCCGCAAGTCGACGGGTCTGCGGTACAAGCAATCCGGCGCCGATGCCGACTTCGGCGACACCCGACGCGTAGGTCAGTGTGCGGGCGTCGGTGCCGAGTGCTCCGGCGATCTCGGGTGGCACGATCTCGTCGAAGGGTTTGGGTGCGGCGAAGTGCAACGCGCCCATTCCGAGCAGCATGCCGCCGAGCACGCGTGCCAGACGGTTGGAGGAGACGTCTGGCGCCATGTCAGAACTCGATTCGCAGTCGGTCGGATGTGGGGTGTGCCTGACAACCCAGGATGTAGCCGTCCTCGATGTCTTCGGGGTCGAGCGCGCCGTCGTTGTCCATCTCGACGCTACCCTCGGTCAATGTGCAGGCGCACGAACCACATTCGCCCTCCTGGCAGGAGTACGGGGCGTCGAGCCCGGCGTCGAGCATGATGTCGATGAGCGATCGGCTCCGCGGCCAGGTGAGTTCGTGTATCTCACCGTCGAGTTCGACCTCGACGGTGGCCGCTGCGGCCTGTTCGTCGGCGGAGACCTCGGCGAGCTCGTGGTCGGCGAAGGGATCGCCGGACAGTGAGTTGTACACCTCGGTGTGAACGTCGTGGTGTGCGAACCCGGCGGTGTCGAGAGCGCGGTGTACCGCGTCCATGAACGGGCCGGGACCACACATGTATGCGGTGTGCCCGACATAGGGAGAGAAGATCTCGGCGAGCGCGGCGTCGGTCGGGAGGCCCCTGTCGGTCTCGAGCCAGTGGACGACGGTCAGCCGATCCGCGTTGTCGCCGACGAGTTCGTCGAGTTCCGTCGAGAAGATGACGTCGTCGACGCTGCGGTTGGCGTAGAAGAAGACCACCGGGACGCTCGACGACGCGAGGGCGGTCTTGAGGATCGACATCACCGGAGTCACGCCACTGCCCGCCGCGATGAGGAGCAGCGGGTCGTCGAGAGTGCGCGGAGTGAACACCCCCGACGGTGGGAGCACCTCGATCTGCGTGCCCGCGGCGAGGTTGTCGCAGACCCAGTTCGAGCCGTAGCCGTCGACGGTCCGCTTCACCGTCACCTTGGGCAGCGCGTCGGTCGCGGGCGAGGAGGCCAGCGAATAGCAACGCGCGACCGAGCCGGTCTGCTCGCTGGGGATGCGAAGAGTGAGGAACTGGCCCGGCTTGTAGTCGGTGAACGCGTCTTTGTGTTCGTCGGGGATCTCGAACACGATCGAACGCGCATCGGCGGTCTCGTCGATCACGTCGGCCACGGTCAGGATCACACTGCGTGATCCGTGCGGGGTCAGTTCTGCCATCTCGCGGACTCTCCTGCGTGCTGTCGTTCTCGACTCATAACGAGAACACGTTCTAGTTCAGGCTAGCGTAGCCGATCGGCCCAGGGTATCGGCTGGACCGTGGGCTTGTCGGGGCAGGACCGCCGGGGAGCGAGAGTCTGGCGCGAACTAGGCGAGTGCCGTCCGCAGGAACTCGTCCCACGCCGCCCACTGGGCTGCGTTCATCTCGGTGTGGCTACCGGTCCCCAGGACGGTCCGATGATCGACGCCGTTGGCGACGAAGTCGGCTTCGAGCTTGGCGTGCAGCGGCGAGGGGACGGTGAGATCGAGTGCGTTGAACAGCAGCAGCGTCGGCTTGGTGTACCCCGACGTCGGCACCGACATGTACCTGTCCAGAGATGCACGCAGTTCCGGAGAACCGAGCGGCTTGGCGAGCAGGCTGCCGAACGCGGTTCCCGCTGGAACGGTCGGGGCCGGGCAGCCGTTGCCGACCTTGTCGACGAGGCTGCGTCCATACGGCGACAGGTAGCTGTTGACGTCGACGGCCGGGTCGGCGACGCGATTGCCCGCGAGGACGGCGAGCAGGTAGCCGTAGGCCTTCTCCAGTACGGCAGGCGCCGGCGGGACGTACGGCCCGAGGAAGGCCATCACCTTCTCGACGTCGGACTCGGGGTCGACGGCGATGGCGCCGCGGAAATCGGTTGGCGCGCCGTACCTGCTCTGCATGTGCGCGGTGGCCAGTGCGGCCTGCCCACCCTGCGACGGACCGGCTACCACCCACTTCTTGGCGAGACTCGGTTCGACGCTGCGTGCCGCGTGCAGGAGGTCGATGGTTGCCGCGCCCTCGGAGTCGTTGTTCAGGTAAGGGTGCACGCCGGTTTCGAAGCGCCCGAGGCCGACGTAATCGGGCGCGACGACCGCATAGCCGGATGCCAACAGGCGCGAGGTGAACCTGTCCGCCTTGGCGTCCGGGCCGCTCTGACCGCCGCAGCCCGGCCCGTAGCCGGACGTGCCGTGGGTGTAGGCGACGACGGGCCAGCCTCCGGCCGGCGCCTTGCCCGCGGGCAGTAGGAGTCCGCCACTGGCGGGCACAGGCTTGCCGTCTGCCCCGCGCGTCCAGTAGTCGATCGCGACGCCCTTGGCGGCACCGCGCCAACCGTCGGGCCGCGCCTGGGTGCCGATAATCGTTCCGGCGGAACCGGATTGGGATGCGGCCGGCGCTTGCGCGGGAGGAGCGGCGTCGGCGAGCGGCGCCGCCACCGCCAGGCTCAGTGCAGCGGCGGCCGCGGCGAGCGCCGCTCTGGTGGATACGGCGACTCTCACGACTGCGACCTCCGGAAGAACGATGTTGTTAGGCCAGCGCAGAATACGTGGGCGGTGACGCAGAAACACGTGTTTCTGACAGATGCGCAGGAAGCTTTGCTCGCGTTTGTCTGAAACACGTGTATTTGCACGCGGGGTGGGCGGGCTTATCAGCGCAGAGCGCTCACTCCGTCGGCCAGGGTCTCGCAGCCCGACACGATCAGTGCGGTGAGGTCGGAGTCGGGGTGTGCGAGCCACTGCTCGTAGGCGGCGAGGGTGGTGCCGAGGCACATCCAACCGATGGTTTGCGGAACGTGGTCGTCGACGTCGAGTCCCAGTCTGCGCGCACAGAATTCGGCAACCACACGACGCCACTCCGCGTACATCAGCATCGAATGTGCCTGCAGCGCGGGTACTCCCAGGAGAAGTGACATTCGACGACGATGGTGTTCGAGGTAGTCGTCGTCGACGGCGTTGAACGAGACCAGAGCGTCGGTCAACGCCGCAGCGATGGGGAGGTCCGCGGGGATCTCGGCGAGTAGGGTGCGCATCTCGTCGAGATGTGCGTCGAAGTCGCCCCAGCAGATCGCGTTCTTCGACGGGTAGTACCGGAACAGTGTGCGCCTGGCGATGCCGGCGGCGTCGGCGATGTCGTCGACGCTGGTGTTCTCGAAGCCCGACTCGGTGAACATGTCGATCGCGATCGTGCTGATCTCGTCGCGCGTCGTGATCGGCCTGCGACCCGGTGACCCTGCGGCTCTGCCGCCTGGAGCGACAGCGCGGGTCGGGGTGGGGTCCGAAGGGTTCATCCTCACCTGTCCATCCGGATAGTTTTCGCTTTCAGGTGTTTTCCTGCACCCGGTGCCATTATAGTGTGGCGTGATCCACTTCACTTCACCAACACAAGGAGGTCTGGATCATGGCAGATCAGTCAGCCAAGTCTGCACAGGATGTTGCGGCAACCACCGGCGTTCCGGCAGATGTCGACGCCGAACTCGTGGGCGAGTCGCTCGTCGAAGAGGTGTCGATCGACGGGATGTGCGGGGTCTACTGATGTCCGCACCGACATCCCTTCCGGTCACCGGGGGTCGCGACGCGGCCACCGGTGATCCGGTACCGACGTCCCACTCGTTCGACCCGACGCAGGCGTGGCAGCTCAACCCGAAGGTCGCGCTGCGGCCCGAGCCGTTCGGCGCGCTGCTCTATCACTTCGGAACCCGCAAGCTCTCGTTCCTCAAGAATCTCGCGGTGGTCGGCATAGTCGAGTCCCTGTGCGATCACGACAGCGCCGACGACGCGCTGCACGCCGCGGGCATCGACAGCGCTTCGCGACCGCTCTACCTCCAGGCCCTCGGCGCGCTCGCGTCGTCGGAGATGATCTGTCGGCGCTGATTTTTCCGACAGTGAATTTCTGGCGTGGCCTGAACTCCAGCCCGCAGAAGACCAGCCCTCTTCGTGCCTGCTCGTCCACGCAAGCTTCAAGGAGCCACCATGACCACACTCGAGTTGCCGCCCAGCGCAACTGAACTCGCTGCGACCACCGCGATCGCGACGTCGGCCCGCCCGCCGAAGGTCGGTCGGCTCGTCGACCAGTTCGAGAAGGGCCTCGACGCCCCGATCTGTCTCACCTGGGAACTCACCTACGCGTGCAACCTCGCGTGCGTGCACTGCCTCTCGTCGTCGGGTAAACGCGATCCCCGCGAGCTCTCCACCGAGCAGTGCAAAGCGATCATCGACGAGTTGCAGCGCATGCAGGTCTTCTACGTCAACATCGGCGGCGGCGAACCGACTGTGCGACCGGACTTCTGGGAGCTCGTCGACTACGCCACCAGTCATCAGGTGGGAGTCAAGTTCTCCACCAACGGTTTACGTATCGACAAGGCGGTCGCACAGCGCCTGGCCGCGTCGGACTACGTCGACGTGCAGATCTCGCTCGACGGCGCCACCGCAGAGGTCAACGACGCCGTGCGTGGACCGGGCTCGTTCGACATGGCGGTACGGGCGCTCGAGAATTTGTCCGACGCCGGCTTCCGCGACGCCAAGATCAGCGTCGTGATGACGCGGCAGAACGTCGCGCAACTCGACGAGTTCAAGGCGCTCGCAGATCGCTATGGCGCCACGCTGCGCATCACGCGGTTGCGTCCGTCGGGTCGCGGCGCCGACGTCTGGGATGACCTGCACCCGTTGCCGTCTCAGCAGCGCGAGCTCTACGAATGGCTTGTGGCACATGGTGAGAACGTGCTCACCGGCGACTCGTTCTTCCACCTCTCGGCATTCGGATCGGGTAGCGGCGGAGGTCTGCCCGGCCTGAATCTGTGCGGCGCCGGACGCGTGGTCTGCCTGATCGACCCGGTCGGCGACGTCTACGCGTGTCCCTTCGCGATTCACGAGAACTTCCTCGCGGGCAACATCGTCTCTGACGGTGGGTTCAAGGAGATCTGGCAGAACTCCGACCTCTTCACCGAACTACGCGAGCCGCAGAACGCCGGCGCCTGCACGAAATGTGCGCACTTCGACGCCTGCCGCGGCGGTTGCATGGCGGCCAAGTTCTTCACGGGTCTGCCGCTCGCGGGTCCCGACCCCGAATGCGTGCAGGGTTTCGGTGAAGAGCTGCTTGCCGGCGAGCGATCCAAACCCACTGCGAACAAGGATCATTCGCGTGGGACACCCCTGACCCTGATGACTCGCAGGCCCGACGGCGACCTGGCGCCGGTCGGCGGCCCGCCGTCGAAGAACTGCGACGAGAACCCGCTCGCGGGCTTCTCGCTGTAACAACCCAGCACGAGCACGCACCCCGCTCGGTCCGACGCCGGGCTTGTCCGAATGTGCCCGCGGCATGATGAAATAGGTAGGAACACAACCATGGTCAGCAATCCCTGGGCGCGCAACCCCTGGTTCGAGACGGTCCAAGAGGCGCAGCGTCGAGCAAAGAAGCGCTTGCCGAAGTCGGTCTACTCGTCGTTGATAGCGGGAACGCAGGGTGGACACACCACCCACGACAACGTCGCCGCGTTCGACGAGATCGAGTACACGCCACATGTTGTCGGTGCCCAACCCGATCGCGAGTTGGCGACCACCGTCATGGGCCAGGAACTCTCGTTCCCGGTGATGATCTCCCCGACGGGCGTGCAGGCCGTCGATCCCGACGGCGAGGTTGCGGTTGCTCGGGCAGCAGCGGCCCGTGGAACCGCAATGGGGTTGAGTAGCTTCGCATCTCACCCGATCGAAGAGGTCACGGCTGTCAACGACAAGATCTTCTTCCAGATCTACTGGCTCGGCAGTCGCGACGACATCCTCGCCCGCGCGATGCGCGCGAAGGAGGCTGGCGCCAAGGGGCTCATCGTCACCACCGACTGGGTGTTCAACATCGGTCGCGACTGGGGGAGCCCGGAGATCCCGGAGAAGGTCGACTTCAAGGCGCTGCTGCGGCTGGCACCGGAGATCGCGGTCAAGCCACGCTATGCACTCGACTGGATCCAGGACGGCAAGATCATCATCCCCGACCTGACCGCGCCGAACGTGTCGAAGGGCAAGGGACAGCCGGGACCGACGTTCTTCGGTGCCTACGGCGAGTGGATGAACACCCCGCCGCCCACCTGGGACGACCTGCAGTGGCTGCGCGAGCAGTGGGGCGGACCGTTCATGGTCAAGGGCGTCACGCGGCTCGACGACGCCAAGCGCGCCGTCGACATCGGCGCCACGGCGCTGTCGGTGTCCAACCACGGTGGCAACAACCTCGACGGCACTCCCGCCACGATCCGCCTTCTTCCGGGCATCGCCGACGCCGTCGGAGACCAGATCGAGGTGCTGCTCGACGGAGGTATCCGACGCGGCAGTGACGTCGCCAAGGCCGTTGCCCTCGGCGCTCGCGCGGTGATGGTCGGCCGCGCCTACCTGTGGGGCCTGGCCGCGAACGGCCAGGCGGGCGTCGAGAATGTGCTCGACCTGCTTCGCATGGGACTCGACGGCGTCGTGATGGGCCTGGGCCACAAGAGCGTTCACGAACTCTCGCGCGACGACCTGATCATCCAGCCGGGCTTCGAGCGGTCATTCGGCGACGCCTGACCCCGCACGCGGGCGCACGGTCGAGCGCGCACTTCTGCGCGTCGACTGTGCGCTCCGTCGTGCCGACTGTGCGCTTAATACTGCCGACTGGGCGCTGCATTTTGCCGAGCGTGCGCTGCGTCGTGTCGACTGTGCGCCTCTGACCGTCGAGTGGGCGCTTGATCCCGTCGAGTGTGCGCTGGATGTGACCTGCTTGCTGAATAACCAAGTGGGGGAGCGACGTTCGGCTGTGGCAAGCGCGTTTCGATGCTCTGCCCTGCGACGCACAGTCGACGCTCTCGAGCGCCCAGTCGACGGTATGGAGCGCCCAGTCGACGCTCTGCGACGCACAGTCGACGCTCCCGAGCGCCCAGTCGGCAGTGCGGAGCGCACGCCCGACGCGGCTCAGACCTTCGAGTTGCCCATGTCGATCTGGAACTGGGCGCCGGTGACGGCGCGGGCCAAGGGCGAGGTCAGGTACAGCACGGCGTCGCTGATGTCGTCGGTGGAGGCGACGGGGAAGTGGTCCATCATCGAGATGAAATACCTTGTGTACTCGCCCATCTCGAAGATCCGCATGGCGGAGGTGTCGGCGATGCCCATCGGGGTGTCGACCGCGTACGGATGCACGGAGTTGACGCGAACATTCTTGGGCGCCAACTCTTTCGCGGTGGTCTGGGCCAGGCCGGTGAGTGCATACTTCGACGCGCTGTAGGCGGCTTGCATCGGCATGGCCTTGAGTCCCGCGACCGACGAGACGACCACGATCGACCGGTTGTCGGCGTCGTTGTCGAGCAGTGCTGGGATGGTGGCGCGCAAGGTCTTCCACGTGCCGGTGACGTTGACGTCGAGAACGTCGGCGAACTGTTGCTCCGGTAGTTCCCACGTGAAGCCCCACGACAGGATGCCTGCGTTGGCGACGACATGGTCGAGTCGGCCGAACTGTTCGACGCCGTCGGCGACCAGTTGCTCCTGGAAGGCGAGGTCGCGCGTATCACCCTGGCGGGCAAGGATTTTGCCGCCGACTTCCTCGACGAGCCTTACGGTCTCGGCGAGGTCGGCCTCTGTCGACGGCGGGTAGGTGATGTAGTCGGCAACGGTGTCGGCGATGTCGAGACCGATGATCGATGCGCCCTCACGCGCAAAACGGATGGCGTGGTTACGACCCTGACCGCGCGCGATACCCGTGATGTAGACGACTGTGCCGTCGAACTGTCCCATGGGCAGAACTGTAACACGTTCTAGTTATCGCGCGCGGTCGGATCTGTCGAGCTCAGTCCGTCCAGACGGTTGCGGCGTCGACGGCCTCACGATCGGGGCCACGCGGGGTCGATGGTGCGGTCCGCGAGAACCGTGGAGCCACCTGTGCCTGGCGGACTCCGTCGATCTCCACGAGGTTGGCGCGGGCGGCCATATGCGGATCGTCGGGCGCCTCGGCAAACGTGAGCACCGGTGACACGCAGGCGTCCGTTCCGTCGAAGATCTTGGCCCACTCGTCGCGAGTACGCGACGCAAACGTCTCGGTGAAGATCTGCCTCAGCTTCGGCCAGTTGGCGACGTCGTTCTGCCCGGGAAGATCGGCATCGGTCAGGCCGAGGCCGCGGAGCATCTCCGCGTAGAACTGCGGCTCGATAGCCCCGGCGGCCATGTACTTGCCGTCCGACGTCTCGTAGACCTCGTAGTACGGTGCGCCGGTATCGAGCATGTTCGTGCCCTGCTCGTCGCTCCACAAGCCGGTGCCTCGAAACGCCCAGATCATCTGTCCCAGAACGGAAGCGCCGTCGACCATCGCGGCGTCGACAACCTGTCCGCGACCCGACGACGCGCGCTCGACGAGCGCCGCGAGGACACCCATCACCAAGAACATCGAACCGCCGCCGAAGTCGCCGACGAGGTTCATCGGCGGCACCGGACGCTCGCCTGCCCGACCGATTGCGTGCAGCATTCCGGTCAGCGAGATGTAGTTGATGTCGTGACCGGCCTGCGGCGCGCGCGGGCCCTCCTGGCCCCAACCGGTCATGCGTCCGTAGACGAGGCGCTCATTGACCGACTCCAGATCCGACGGACCAAAGCCCAGTCGTTCCATCACGCCGGGACGGAAACCCTCGAGCAGAACGTCAGCTTTACCGATGAGTCGCAGGATCTCCTCCCGGTCGGCCGGATCCTTGAGGTTGGCCTCGACGACGCGCCTGCCCCGCAGGAGTGCGTCGGCGTTGCGCGCCGGATCGGGTAGCTGACCTGGCCGCTGGATGCGGATCACGTCGGCTCCGAGGTCGGCCAACATCATCGCGGCGTGCGGACCGGGACCGATGCCCGCGAACTCGACGACCCGTACACCGTTCAGCGGACCACCTGTACCAACGCTTTTCGACGATGCGCCCGCGTTCTGCTCACCTGCCGCATCGGATGCCGGCCGGCCTGCCGCGTCGGGCGTCGACGGTGCGTTCATGGAATTCCTCCCACTCGAATTGGTGCGCCCACCTGTGTGGTGGGCGTCACGCCGTGGCCTCAGAATGCCATACCGAGCGATCGTTCGGCAGAGCCGGGGGCGATCGATCACCGTGGGCGCACGTCCGCAGAACGCCTCGATGCGCACTCAGGAGAAATAGGTCAACAAAGTTTTCGGCGGCGGTTACCTCGCGCGCTTCACATCGGTAAAGTCGACCCAATGACGCGTCCGGCGACTTTGAGTTCGTGCACTTGGCCGGAACTGGAGAATTCTGCGACGACGCTCCTGGTCGCGGTCGGATCGCTCGAACAACACGGGCCACATCTACCGCTCGACACCGACACCCGCATCGCCAGTGCGGTGGTGGCGCGTGTTCACGCGAACCTCGACGACCCGTCGACCCTCATCGCGCCGCCCCTGGGCTACGGCGCGAGCGGTGAGCATGAGGGCTTTCCCGGCACCATCTCTCTCGGCCACGACGCGCTGCGCAGCGTGCTCGTCGAGTACGGGCGTAGCGCCTGCCGGTGGGCGCAGCGCATCGTGTTCGTCAACGGCCACGGTGGTAACGCATCGACTCTGGTCGACGCGATCGGTCTGCTCCGCTACGAGGGCCGCGACGTCGCGTGGTATCCGTGCGCCTTCGACGGAGCCGACGCGCACGCGGGTACGACGGAAACATCGGTGCTGCTTCACCTTTCGCCGGATTCTGTGCGTCGGGACAGCGTCGTGGTCGGCAATCGTGCGCCCGTGGCGACGCTGCTACCGGCGATGCGTGACGGGGGTGTGGCCTCGGTGAGTGCGAACGGCGTTCTGGGCGATCCGACGACGGCGTCGGCGAACGAGGGTGCCGCGCTGGTCGATGGACTGGTGAGTCGACTCGGTGCCGCGATCCGAGAATGGGACGTCGCCGAGAACGGGCGCCTGCGATGAACGCACCCACCGATGCGCCCGCGGCGCCCGCACCGAGCCGCGACCTTCCGAACGGCTTCCAGGTCCAGATCGATCTGCGATGTGCCCGGCACGGCGATCTGCGCTACCTCGTCGGCGGCTCGCCGACTCGCTTGATGCGGCTGTCCGACGCCGCGCTGGGAATGACGTCGGTCGACGGTCGGATCGAGGTGTGCGACGGCCCGACCCGAACGCTGGCGCGACGCCTCCTCGACGCGGGAATGGCCAACCCCCGCCCCATGCACGGACCGTCGACCGACGATGTCACGATCGTTGTTCCGGTGCGCGACAACCAATCCGGCGTCGACCGGCTCCTGAACGCCGTCGGTGGCGTCAAGGTGATCGTCGTCGACGACGGTTCGCGGACTCCCATCGTCGCGCAGGGTCCGCAGGTGCGCGTGCTCCGTTTCGACGAGAACCACGGACCGGCGGCCGCACGAAATGCGGGCGCCGCAGCTGCCGACACCGAGTTCATCGCCTTCCTCGACTCCGACGTGGTCCCGCACAGCGACTGGCTGATGATGCTGCTCGGTCACTTCTCCGATCCGGCAGTGGCAATCGCCGCGCCGCGCATCGTCGGGCTCGACCGCGACGACGAGCGCGGCGACCACCACAAGCGATCACTCGCCGAGCGCTACGAGAACGGCCATTCTTCCCTCGACATGGGGCCCAGCGAGGCGGGCGTCGTCCCGGGAACTCCGATCGCGTACGTGCCGAGTGCGGCAATGTTGGTGCGTGCGAGTGCCTTTGACGGATTCGACGAATCGCTGCGCGTCGCCGAGGACGTCGACCTGTGCTGGCGGACGCATGAGAACGGCTGGCGTATTCGCTACGACCCGATCGCGACGGTCGCGCACGATCATCGCACCAGCATGCGCACCGTGCTCGGACGACGACGGTTTTACGGCACCGGCGCGGCGTTCCTCGCCGAGCGTCATGGCGAGTCGGTCGCTCCGGTCGTGATGTCGATGTCGATGGCCGCAGCGGTGGCGGCTTTGCTCACGCACACCAGGATCGGTCTCGCGGTGGCGGTGGTGATCCTGCTCCGCGTGGGGCATCGGCTCCGCACACGACTGGGCGAACTGCCCGAGGCCACACGTGTGTCCGCACAGATGACCTCGCGGGCAACCTTCTTCGGACTGCTGCAGGCGGCGGGCGCGGTGTGTCGTCACTATTGGCCCGTCGCGTTGCTGCTGGCGCTGATCTCACCGAGATTCCGACGGATCGTCATCGAGATCGCGATCGCCGAAGGCGTCGTGGAGTGGATTCGCTCCGTCGCCGCGGAACCGGCGGTGGCGCCGACCATGGGGCCGTTCGGCTATCTGCTGTGCCGACGTCTCGACGATCTCGCGTACGGCACCGGGCTCTGGCAAGGGGTGGTCACGCATCGTGACCTCGCGGCGTTGCGTCCAGTACTGACGCCGTAGCGGCGTCGAATTCGACTGTGCCGTGCCCACATCGACTGCGAACCGAGACAGCGTCGACGTCGTGATCGTCGGCGCGGGCAGCTCCGGATGCGTGCTCGCCGAGCGACTGTCACGTCACGAGAAGCGATCGGTGCTCGTGCTCGAGCAGGGACCGTCGGAGTGGCCGGATGCCAGTGTCCTCGACCTCCGTAGGTTGCCGATCTCCGACGGCGAGCGCTATGTCACCCAGCATCGTGAGTCGTCCGGATTGCCGGTGGTCCGTGGGCGTGGACTCGGCGGATCGTCGGCCGTCAACGGCGCCTACTGCATGCGCTTTCATCGTGACGACTTCGACGCCTGGCAGGGGCCGTGGACACCCGATGTCATCGACAAGGCGTACGCCGAAGTCGACGAGAAGATGGGGGTGCATCCCTTCCCCGACGCTGATCTCGCCCCCACCGCGCTCGCGTTCGAGAGATATTGGGGAGAAACATATTCGACCCGACAGCTCGACGACCCGTGGCCGCTGGTAGGGGTCAATCGAGTGCGCTCGAACAGCGTCGACGGGATTCGACGGACCGCCGCGGACGCCTACCTGCGTCCCCACCTGAACCGGCCGAATCTGCGGGTCCGTACGGGCGTGAAGGTCGACAGGGTGTTGCTCGCCGATGCGAAGGCTGTCGGTGTGGTGTGCGACGGTCGGGACATCCGCGCACGCGAGGTGATCCTGTGCGCCGGAACCCTCGGCAGCGCCGCGGTGTTGTTGAGGTCTGGCGTCGCGGGCGAGCACATGCGCGTACACGAGCACCGCGAGGTGCTCGTCGGATATCGCCTCCGCGAGCAACCCGAACCGGGCCCGTTGCTGCAGACGGTCGTGCACACCGGCGATGGGCTCGAGATCCGCTGTTACCGAGACGATTTCGCACGGTACGTCGGAGGTCTCACGCCATCCGGTCCGGCTGTCGGAGTGGCGGCGATGGCGCCGGGTGCGCCAGGCGAGGTGTATCTCGACGGCGTGGACGCCGGGGTTCGGCTCGACCGGCCGGACGATCGAGTACTGCGCGATATGGCGCGAACCGCGCACGAGGTGGTCGAGATGTTGAGGTCGTCGGAGTTCGGTGGGCTCGTCGTCGCCGACTCGATCGCCATCGACCCCGTGCTGCGCACCTCACAACATGCCTGGGGGTCGATGCCGATGGGCGGGCGCACCGACTGGCTCGGCGCAGTGCGAGGGGTCGGGCACCTTCGCGTTGTCGACGGTTCCATCCTCCCGGCCGCAGGCCGTAGCGGACCTCATGCCACCACGATGATGGTCGCGGCGGTGATCGGGGACGTGGTCGCCGCGGACTGAGCCGCAAACATGGGATGTTAGGATGTGCTCATGTCTGAGGTCATCGAGCGTCCCAAGCGCACCAGTGAACTGGTGGTGGAGCGGATGGAGCAGCTCATCCGCGACGGCGTCTGGCCCGTGGGAGCGTGTATCCCGGCAGAGCCCGAACTGGTCCGTGATTTCGGAGTGGGGCGCAACACGATTCGCGAGGCTGTGCGTGCGTTGGAGCACTCGGGCATGCTCGTGCCGCGCCGCGGCGATGGCACGTATGTCCGTAGCGCCAACACATTTGCCGCTGCGATGACTCGCACTGCCACGTCGGAGATGCTCGACCTGTTGCAGGTTCGTCGTGCACTGGAGTCGGAGGCTGCCGCGGGCGCCGCACGCGACGCAACCGCAGACGCCAAGCGCACACTACGCGAGGCGCTCGACACGGCGGAGGGCATCCTGGCGACGGGCGATATCGACGCGTACGCGCGCGCCGACATCGACTTCCACACCGAACTCGTTGCGGCGTCGGGCAATCCGCTGCTCATCGAGATCTACTCGGGTGTTCTCGAAGTGATGCACCGCTCCCACGCCGACATCGCCGGATTGTCGGTGGCGGCGAACGCCCATCCGGCAGGCCATCGTGACGTGGTCGCCGCGATAGATGCCGGCGACGAGCAGGCCGCACGTGCTGCAGTCGTTGATTACCTGGCCGAGGCAGAGGGCAGCGTGCGCCGATGAGCCGGACGTCCACATCGCCGACCCCGTCGACGTCCGAAACGCCCTCCGAACATTCGATCAGGCTCAACCCGGGTGAATTGCGAGGCGGCGCAGCAATTCTCGCGGCTGTGGCGATCATGTTGGTTGCGGCCAATCTGCGACCGCCCGTCGTGTCGGTCGCGCCGTTGATCGACGTGATCCGCGACGACCTCGGATTCTCCAGTGCCACAGCGGGTCTGCTCACCACTCTGCCGGTGCTGTTCTTCGGACTGACCGCGCCCATCGCGCCACGGATCGCAGCTCGATTCGGAATCGAACGCACCATCTTCGCGTCGCTCGCGTTGCTGATCGTCGGAATCCTGTTGCGTCTCATACCCTCTGTGGCGACGCTGTTCCTGGGATCGGCCGTTCTCGGCGCGGCAATAGGTGTGTGCAACGTGGTGTTGCCCGCCCTCATCAAGCGCGATTTCGCGCATCGATCCGGTCTGATGACCGGCCTGTACTCGATGACCCTGTCGGGTGGGGCGGCAGTGACCGCGGCGGTCATGGTGCCGATGGACACAGCCCTTGACGAGAACTGGCGGGCGTCGTTGGCGATGTGGGCGCTGTTGGCCGTCGTCGCGATGGCGGTGTGGGTACCGCAGCTGCGTCGGGTGCATACGGTCGCGGTGGGGCCCCGTGCGCCTGGCCTCTGGGCCAATCCGATCGCATGGGCGATCACGGTGTACATGGCGGCGCAGTCGTTCATCTTCTATACGTTCAGCGCATGGCTGCCGCAGTACCTGATCGACAACGGGAGCACGCCGTCGAGCGCGGGCAATGTGCTGGCGATCGGTCAGGTGGTCGCGCTCATCATGTCGCTGGTGGCTCCGATCGTCGCGGGGCGGTTCGCCGACCAACGTCTGGTGACCCTCGCATTTCTCGCGGTCTGTACGGCGGGGTTCGTCGGGCTGGTCTTCACCGATCATGCGACGGTGCTCTGGGTCTGCATGGTGATGGCGGGACCGGGCGCGGCCATCAGCCTCGCGCTGCTGTTCATGGTGCTGCGCAGTTCGTCTGCCACGCAGACCGGCCAGGTGTCGGGGATGTCGCAGTCCGTCGGCTACATCCTCGCGGCAGCCGGCCCGATCGCCATCGGATGGATTCACGATGTGACGGGATCGTGGTCGCTCGCCTTCGGAGTGCTCGCGCTCGCCGTGATCCCGCAGGCGCTCGCGACACTTCTGGCTGCCAAGAACGTACGAATGCCTTCTCATCTCGATTGATCGAACGGCCCGCCAGTGCCCGGAGTTCTCCGCTGACCTGCGTGTGACCCGGACCTCCCGCGCTCGCCCGGGCAGCGGGACCCACGACGCGGGGTCGTAGACTGGCCAAGACGTCAGGCCAGCGAAACGTCGTACTCGCTGGTTCTCGGCGGGCTAGGAGGAAGAGATGACCGCCGCCGACAGTGAAACGCAGGCCGAAGGTGCAACGCGGGCCGACAGCGCAACGCGCGTCGACGCGGCACGCATCCGGCCAACCGTGATTCTCGGCGCAGCGTTCGCCGTGGCCCTGGTGGGCGTCGTGATCTACGCGCTCATCAGTGGAAACGCCCGTCATCTCGAAAGCGGCGACCCGTTCCCGGGTACCTTCACCGCCACAGCCGACGTCGTCGGCTATTTCCTCGGCTTTCTCGCTGCCGCACTGACCCTCGGTGGCCTTGTCTTCATCATCACCGCGTCGAATCCGGATGAGCACGGCAGCATCGATGTGACGGGATACCGGGCGCATCTGATGCTCGGCAGGCTCTCCATCGGCTGGGCCGTGCTGTCGTGGCTCATGGTCAGCGTCGCCGCCGCCGACGCCTCCGGAACGACCCCGTGGCGATTGGTGGGTGAGGGGTTCCTCGGGCAGGGGATCGGGGTCAGCGAGGCCGCTGTCGCGTGGATCGTGATGGCGGTGTGCGCCACCGTGATCGCGGTGCTCATCAGGTTCTCGCTCGGGTGGATGATGCACGTCGTCCTCCTCATACCCGCGGTGATCGCGATGGTCGCCCTGCCGCTTGCGAGCAACGCGGGGCAGGGGCCGAATCACGACTACAACACCAGTCTCGGTATCGGGTTCGCGCTCGCCGTCGGGGTGTCACTCGGGTTCCGAGTGGCGTGGGCGAACGCGCCGCGCATCACCTCCGACGTCGCGCGGGCTGTGGTATCCCGGCGCAGCGCGCTCATCCTCGTCATCAGCGACGCCGTTGCGCTCGTGTACGGCTTGGCGCTGACTCTCTTCCTCCTGCCGGTGCGCTACGCATTCGACACCGCCTTCGGCTTGGCCGCGATCGTCATGATCGTGCTGGTGGCCGTGGCACTCGCGACGAGTGTCTCCGCCTACCGTGCATCCAAGCAGAACGACGTCTCGCCACAGGGCGACGCCGATACCGAGAGCAGCGCGGGGCGTCGGATCGTGAGCGCAGGCGCTGTGCTCATGCTGGCGGCGGTCGCGTGCTGGACCGTCATGGACACCCGCGTCGCGCCGGGGCTGCTGGCACACAAGTTCACCGGATGGGACGTGTTCCTCGGATACGAACTGCCCGGCCCGGCGACGACATGGACGTTGGCGACCTTCTGGCGCCCCGACCTCTTGATCGGTGTCGCCGCTCTTGCCGCAGCAGTTCTGTATCTGGCCGGTGTGCGCCGACTGCGGCGTCGTGGCGATGAGTGGCCGGTCGGCCGCACCATCTCGTGGGTGCTCGGCTGTCTGGTCGTCGTGGTGGTCACGGGGTCCGGGGTGCGTGCCTACGGCTCGGCGATGTTCAGCGTGCACATGGCAGAACACATGGCGCTCAACATGTTCGCGCCGGTACTCCTGGTGCTCGGCGCGCCCGCGACCCTTGCGTTGCGTGCGCTCCCGGCGGCTCACGGCGACGAGCCTCCCGGCCCGCGCGAATGGCTGTTGCGCGTGCTGCACTCGAAGGTGACGGCGGTGCTGTCGAATCCGATCGTGGCGCTGGTGGTGTTCGTACTGTCGCTCTACGTCGTCTACTTCACCGGAATCTTCGGCACCCTCACCCGGTATCACTGGGGCCACGTGCTGCTGACCGTGCACTTCATCATCGTCGGCTACCTCTTCTACTGGGTCATCATCGGTATCGACCCGGGGCCGCGTCGAATCCCGTTCCTCGCCCGTATCGGATTGTTGTTCGCGGTCATGCCATTTCACGCGTTCTTCGGCATCGCGTTGATGACGATGTCGACGGTGGTCGGCGACAAGTTCTACAGCGAACTGATGTTGCCGTGGGTGACCGACCGACTGCACGACCAGTGGCTCGGTGGCGCGATCGCATGGGGCGCGAGCGAGGTGCCCGTCGTGCTGGTCGTCGTGGCCATCGTGGCGCAGTGGGCCAAGGTCGATCGGCGCGAGGCCAACCGCGGCGATCGTCATGCCGATACCTACGAGGACACCGAACTCGACTCCTACAACGCGATGCTCGACGAGTTGTCGAAGTCGCGTCGATGAGCAGGCTCCATCTGGTCTGTCGGGTCGAGACGTTCGACGGCTTGACCGCGCGAGGAGAATGACACCATGCGATGTGAGGTGGCGCGGGAGTCGCTGTCGGCGCGAATCGACGGCGAGCGTGAGTCGGTGCCCGCTGCGCGCGTCGATGAGCACCTCGCTCAGTGCCCCGCATGCCAGCGCTGGTACAGCACCGCACAGGGCATGAACTTCGCGGCGGCCGACCTGGCGCCGGACCTCAGCACGACGATCCTCGAGGCGTCGCAGACATCCGAACCCGATGGCACACAGCGTCGTCGAAACGCCGACGGCATCACGCGTCGTCGCAACGCCGACGAGATGAGCCGGGTGGTCGTTGCCCTCCACGCCGCGTCCGTCGCATGTGCCGTCGCCGCAGTCGTCTTGAGCGTCGGCTATCTCAGTGGCTCCGCGCCGCTGTGGTATCCCGCGGTGCAGATCGCGCTCGCGGTCGTGGCAATCGTGCTCGCCGTTGCCGCGCGGGTCAGTTCACGACGTCGTGGCCGGGTGGCACGTCAGATACCCAGTGCCGCAACGAATGTCGACGACGCCGCTCGTGACGGCGACACGGCGTCGGACGTCACCGACCTTGCCGCGCTGCGCGCAAAGCGCAACGCGGGATAGCACCCGACACCGTGGACCGGCGCTACTTCCGTGCGCCGAAGTGCTGTAGTCGCAGGCTGTTGGAGACGACGAACAACGACGACAGGGCCATCGCCGCGCCCGCGATCAGCGGGTTGAGCACGCCGGCCGCGGCGATCGGGATGGCCGCGACGTTGTAGCCGAACGCCCAGATCAGGTTGGTTCGGATCGTGCGCTGGGTGGCACGCGCCAGGCTCAGCGCGGCGGGGGCGGCCCGCAGGTCGTCGCGCACCAGCACGACGTCGGCAGCCCCGATCGCGACGTCGGTGCCGCGACCGATCGCGACGCCGAGATCTGCGGTGGCCAGGGCTGGACCGTCGTTGATGCCGTCGCCGACCATCGCCACCGAGTGCCCAGCCTCCTGCAGTTCGCGGATCGCGTCGACCTTGGCGTCGGGAAGCACCTCGGCGACCACGTCGGTGATACCGACCTCGTCGGCGACCGCGTGTGCGGCGCCGGAGTTGTCGCCGGTCAGCAGCACGGTGCGCATGCCCGCGGCCTGCAGGGCGGCGATGGCGGGTGCGGCACTGGACTTCACGGTGTCGGCGACGGCGATCAGTCCGCTCAGTCGGTCGTCGACGGCCACGTAGATCGCGGTCTCGCCCTTGGCTTCTGCGTCTCGACGACGACGAGCGGTCGCCGCCGGAATCACGCCACCCGCGTCGTCGACCGACTGCGACACCCAGCGAGGTGACCCGACGGTGACCCGATGCCCGTCGACCGTTCCGACAACGCCGCGTCCGGGTTCGGCGCGGAAGTCGGTGACCTCGAGGCGGTCCGCCTCGTCGACCGCGGCGACGATCGCCGAACCGACGGCATGCTCGGACGCGGATTCGACGGCACCCGCCAGCGCAAGCAGGCGCTCATCGGAGAGCTGCGCCTCGTCGTCGCTGTACACCTGCGTCACCGACAGTGCGCCCTCGGTGACGGTTCCGGTCTTGTCGAAGACGACGGTGTCGATGTAGCGGGAGGTATCGAGCGCCTGATAGCCCTTGAGGAAGATGCCCAACTGGGCACCGCGGCCGGTCGCGACCATCACGGCGATCGGCGTGGCGAGACCCAGGGCGCACGGACATGCGATGACCAGCACTGCCAGTCCTGCGGCGACCGCACGCTCGACGGGACCGCCTGCGAGCAGCCACGCACCAACCGTCACCACGGCGATCGCGACGACGACCGGCACGAAGACACCGGCGACACGGTCGGCGAGGCGCTGGGCGTTGGCCTTACCGGTTTGAGCCTCCTCGACCAGACGCATCATGCCTGCGAACGCGGTATCGGGTCCGACGGCCGCGGCCTCGACGATCAGGCGCCCGTTGAGTGCGGTGGTTCCGCCGATCACAGGTTCACCCGGCTCGACGTCGACCGGCTTCGATTCGCCCGTCATCGCGCTCATGTCGACGGCGGCAGATCCCTCGATGACCAGGCCGTCGGTGCCGATCGTCTCGCCCGGACGGACGACAAAACGCTGGCCCTCCGACAGTTCACCCGCGGGGATGCGCATCTCGGTGCCGTCGCGCAGCAGGACCGAGACGTCCTTGGCGCCGAGCGCGGCCAATGCCCGCAGTGCGCCGCCCGCACGGGAGCGTGCTCGCGCCTCGAAGTAGCGGCCGGCAAGGACGAGCACGGTGACGCCGGTCGCGACCTCGAGATAGATCGAGTCGGCGCTCCAGATGGCAGCCCACACACCCTGCGACGCCGCCGATTCGGTGTCCGTGGCGAAGAACATCGAGTAGAGCGACCACCCGGCCGCGGCGAGAACACCCAGCGTGACAAGCGTTTCCATGGTCGCGTTGCCGGTGCGGAGGTTCTTTGCGGCGACGCGGTAGAAGGGCCACGCGCACCACGTCAGGATCGGTAGCGCCAGCGCCAGGAGCAGCCACTGCCATCCCGTGAACCTCGTCGACGGCACGACGGCGAACACGATCGACAGGTCTGCGAGAGGGATGAAGAGGATCAGCGCGACGGCGAGTCGACGGAACAGGCGTTTGGCCTCGTCGCCATCGGTGTCGGGAATGGGGGTGGGAGTGTCGCTGCGGACGCTTGCGCCGTAACCGCTCGCGTCGACGACCTCGCACAGCGTGTCGGCGTTCACGTCGTTGGCGGCGTCGATCGTCGCGACGCGCGTTGCGTAGTTCACCGACGCCTTGACGCCGTCGACCTTGTTGAGCTTGCGCTCGACCCTCGCTGCGCACGCGCCGCAGGTCATACCCGTCACGTCGAGCTGGATTCGTTGCAGTGCGTTCCCGGCGTCGGCGATTCCTGCGTGGGCCGACTCGGGTTCTCCGGTCGAGCTCGTGCGGGATTCCAGCGTGGTCACATCGTCCTCGATCTCTTCGTCCGTATACGCGCGCCGCGGCGTCGGGGATGACCCGACCGTTTGCGACCACCCGTCTACGACGATCCGCCGGCCGCGCACGTACTCCTACAAGTATGTCGTCTGCGGGTGCCGGACAGTTCCCGAGGATTTTCCCGAAGGCGTCTACCGCGTCAGATCAGGGTCTGCCAGTAGTCCCAGAATTCGACGAGGATGGCGACGATCACGATGGCGTACCAGACGGGCAGCGCGACCCACAGCCAACCGCGAATCTCGCGGCCGCGTGGGCTGTCGCCGATGACACGGTTGATGCTCAGCACGAGAATGATCGGCACGACGACCCACACGACCAGGCAGTACGGGCACAACGCGTGGATCTTGTACAGCGCGGAGTATGCGAGGAAGTTGACGAACACGAAGCCCGCGAGGCTTCCGAGTGTCATGCCGAGCCAGTACCAGCGGGGGAGGGCGATCCCGGCTACGGCGAGCACGCCTGTGACGATGACCACCGCGAACGCCGCGATGCCGATCAGCGGGTTGGGGAACCCGAACAGACCCGCCTGCCAACTCTCCATGACCGAGCCACACGAGATGACCGGGTTGAGCGAGCAACTCGGCACGTAGTCGGGGTTCTGCAGAAGGTGAATCTTCTCGATGGCGAGCGTCGACGCCGCGACGAATCCGAGGACCCCGAGGATGAGTAGCACCCACCCGGTGGGTCGGCTCACGTGCACGAGGCCGGTCAGACCTCGTGAACCCGACTGTTCGCCGGTGTCGGACCGGGCGACCTCCGAGTCGGCGTCGGCGCGCGTTGCGTCGATTGACTCCTTGTCGGTGTCGACGGGGACGTGCGCGTTGTCGTCGGCGTGTGTCGTGCTCATGGTTGGTGCCTCGCGTATCGGGTGCGATGGTGTCGGTCGGCTACTGCTTGTTCGCTGCCTCGTTGACCGCTGCAATGAGGGCATCCGGGGTGCTGAGCTGGACCGGCTGTCCGTTGATCTTGATGGTCGGCGTCGAGTTGACTCCCGAGTTGAGCGCCTTCTGGGTGGTGTCCTTCACGAAGCCGCTGAACTGCTCGTCGCCGATGCACTGCTTGAGGTTTGTCGCTCCGACCTGCTTGGCGATCGAGTTGAGCTCATCGTTGGTCAGGCCGGGACCACCCTCTTCGGGCTGCTGGGCGTAGAGCGCGTTGTGGAACTTGATCCAGGTGTCGAAGTTGCCGTCACCTGCGGTCGATTGCGCGACGCACGCCGAGGCATTGGCTGCGCGTGACGAGTAATTGGTGGTCGACATCCGGTCGAGGATGGCGATCGGCATGTAGTCGACGGCAACCTTCGGATTGCTGCGGATCTGCTCCATGGCACCGGCGAACTGGGTCTCGAAGGAGCGGCAGGCGGGGCACTGGAAGTCCTCGACAACCGTCACCGTGACGGGCGGGGTGGTGCCCTTGGGTGCTGTGGTGACGCGGTAGGCGTTGTCGGTGGCGACGGTGACATTGCTCGACGATCCGGTGGCCGACTCGTTCGAGACGAGCACCCAGACGCCGATTCCGACGGCCAGGGCGACCAGCACTACGGCTGCACCGATCTTCATCAGCAGGGAACGGCGCTTCTCTGCCGCTCGCGGGTCAACGATCGGCTTGCGACGCTTGTCGGCCACAGGTCCCTCACATCTCTTTCGCTCGTCATCTGGGGTGAGGACCGACCACATCGTCGCGACACGAATGCGCCGATACGGCTGGATAACGGTCCGTCGCCGTTCTCAAGGGTACGCAAACCTGCCTGAGAAAAGGCATAAGGCTTAGGTCCTGACCGGCGTCGCCTGCAGGTCAGCTGGTGCGTTCACCCCGATGAGGAGTGTTGGCCGCGCCGATCAGCGCTTCGCGTGCGCGGGCGACGCGCGAACGCACCGTACCGACCGGGCAGCCGGTGACCTCGGCAGCCTCCTGGTACGACAGCCCGAGGACCTGCGTCAACACGAGAGCTTCACGTCGTTCCGGAGGTAGATCGTCGAGCAGGAGATTGACGTCGACGACGTCTTCCCACCCCGTCGAGCGCGGCTGCCGGGTATCCGCGGCGTCGATCCAGTCCACGCCGCCCGCGATGCGCGGACGCGACATTGCGCGGCGTACGTCGTCGGCGCAGACGCGTCGCGCGATGGCGAGGAGCCAGGTGCGGGCCGTCGAATTGCCCGCGAAGCGTGGAAGCGAGCGGATCGCCCTGAGGTAGGTCTCCTGCGTCAGGTCGTCGGCGACGCGGGGGTCGGCGAGATGTGCGACGAATCGCCAGACGTCACGCTGTGTCTCCCGCACGAACTGCTCGAGCGCCCGACGGTCGCCACGAGCTGCCGCGAAGGCCAGTTCGGTGACTTCAGCGTCGTGGTCGGACGCCGATCGATCGGCGGGGACGGTCATGGGGATCAACCCTAACCTGCGGGGTCATCGCGGATCGAGCTCGGGCGGCAGACCGCGGTACTCCTTGACCGGTGGTGCGGCGAACTCGCCGGACGCGGTACCCGTGTGCAGGCCCATCGCGGCCATCGCCGAGAGCATCCCGACACCGGCGGCGACGCCGTCGATGACGGGGACTCCGAGGTCGGCGGAGAGTTCGGCCGCGAGGTCGGCCATGCCCGCGCATCCGAGCACGATGGCGTCGGAACCGTCCGTCGCGAGCGCTTCACGGCATGCCTTCGCGAGGATCTCGGCGGTGTCGGGGTTGGTCTCGAGGTCGAGCACGGCGATCTCACACGCATGGATGCCGCGACACTGCGTGCTGAATCCGTAGTGCGCCACGAGATCTGCGGCTCGTCCGATCGTCCGGTGCAATGTGGTGACCACCGAGAACCCTCGGCCGAGCGGCGCGGCGAGATGCATTGCGGCCTCGGCGATCCCGAGGACCGGTGCCACAGCCAGTTCACGAGCGGCGTCGAGGCCGGGGTCGCCGAAGCACGCAACCAGATATCCGTCGGCGTCGGGGTTGGCGCTGATGGCCCGAAGTAGTCCCGGGACAGCGAGTGCCTCGTCGACGTGGCTCTCGATCGACGAGGGGCCGGCTTCGGAGGTGATCGCGACGATTTCGGCGTCCGGCCGTGCCACCGACCGTGCTGCGGCGGCGATCACCGCGGTCATCTCCGCGGTCGTGTTGGGGTTGATGACGCACAACTTCATCGGTGTGGTTGTCTCCCTTGCCTTCTCATGTGGCGTCGTTCTGAGGTGTTGACCAGAGCCTCGTGGCGACATCGCGATCCGCGCAGTTGCGTCGGATGCGGTGTCGCCACGAGGCGGGTGTCAGGATGCAGGTTCGGCCTCGGCGCTCGACGTCGAATCCGCTGTGTCCTTTGCTTCGGCGGCAGGGCTTGCCGTCGGCGAACCGGGAAGCATGGTGCCGTCGGCGGCGACCTCCATGTCGGTCGTGATGGTCGCTGCCGGGACGTGCATGCCGTGGAGGAAGTACGGCGAGGCCAACTTCATTCCGGCGTAGTAGAAGATGAAACCTGCTGCGGCGCCCATGAACCAGGTGAAGCTGGCCTCGTACGAGGTGCCCCAGATGACGAAGCAGATCGGGATGATCGATGCGAGCACCACCGAGATGACCGCAACCGGGTTCCAACCACCGCGGTAGTGGTAGGCGCCCTCGGGGCTCATGGTGAACAGGTCGTCGACGATGATCTTCTGCTTCTTCACGAGGTAGAAGTCAGCGATGAGAATGCCGAACAGTGGTCCGATCACGGCCCCGAGGGTGTCCATCGTGTAGTGAATTGCGCTCGGGTTGTTGAACAGATTCCACGGCGTGATGATGACCGAGCCGATCGCCGCGATCATGCCGCCCATGCGCCAGGAGATCTTGGTGGGCGCGACATTCGAGAAGTCGAATGCTGGGGAGACGAAGTTGGCGACGATGTTGATGCCGATGGTGGCGATCGCGAAGGTCAGTACGCCGAGAACGGCGGCCGTGGTGTTGTCGATTTGGTCGACGATGTGCACGGGGTCGGTGACGATCTTGCCGTCGGCGTCGCGACCGATCACGGTGGCGCCCGCCGAGACGGTGCACACGACGAGGATCGAGAAGAAGAGGAAGTTGACCGGGAGACCCCAGAAGTTGCCCTTCTTGACCTCGCCGAAGGTCTTGCCGTAGCGAGAGAAGTCGCCGAAGTTGAGCATCGGGCCCGAGAAGTAGGAGACCACGAGGGCGAATGCGCTGATCATCATCGTGATGGTCGGCCACGTTCCGCTGATACCGGAGCCCTCCGACAGATCGAAGTGCACATTGCTCCAGCCCGCCTTGGCGATCAGGTACACCGCGAGCGCGATCATCACGACGTAGACGGCAGGTCCGCAGAAGTCGATGAACTTGCGGATGGTGTCCATGCCGTTCCAGAAGACGAGCGCCTGCAGCACCCACATCACGACGAAGCCGGCCCAGCCGAGTAGTGACAGGCCGAGGAACGCGTGCGAACCGTTCTCGCCGTAGGGCTCGAGTGCCGGCCAGAATTTCAGCGCCAGCAAACCGAATGCCGTCGATGCCAGATATGTCTGAATTCCGTACCAGACAACGGCAATGGAGCCGCGGATGATTGCCGGGATATTGGCGCCCTTGACGCCGAAGCAGATTCGCGTGGTGACCGGGTACGGCACGCCGGCCTGCTGGGACGGCTTGGCCACCAGGTTGCAGAGTATGTTGACGGCGACGATGCCCACCAACAGTGAAACGAGCACCTGCCACGACGAGATGCCCAGTGCGAAAAGGCTTCCGGCGAATACGTACCCGCCGACGCTGTGCACGTCCGACATCCAGAACGCGAAGATGTTGTACCAGGTCCAGCTCTGCTCTTTCAGCGGAGCCAGATCCTCATTCGTCAATTGCTGGTCGTAGCCGACCTTGATGATGCTTTCGCCCGCCGCACTATGGTGCTCGGTGGCGATCTGCGCGTCGGATGAAGCGCTCATGATTCTCCTCGGGGCATTGGTGACATCGGAGTGGTCTCCGAAGTGCCTGAGTCGAAACTAAGAACCCTTTGTTACCCGACAATTAACACACAAATATATTCCGCGTCACACCGAATATATTCGCACGTCAGTCCGCATTGGCGGCGGAGTGCGTCGCGGAGCGGTGCCTTCGGCCGGTGGGCGAATCGTGGACGGCACCGACGACGGCGACCACGGCGATCACCACACCCGCGACGAGTAGTGCTGTGCCCATGTGGACGCGCATCAACACCACGCCGAGTGCCGCGCCCGCGATCAGCGAGATGACCGCGGCGGTGCGTCGACCTGTTCCACCGCCTTTGCCGGACCCGAAGAAGGAGTCGGCGGCGAGGCCGGTGATGGTCGAGGTCACGACGACGGTCGTCACGTCCTTGACGGCGACGGCGCGCGCCGCGGCGGCTTGAATGCCCATCGCGGTGGCCGCGATTGTCGTCACCGTGATCATCACCGCATGTTCGGGCTGGTCGCCGGAGATGAACAGCGTGATGGCCAAGGCGACCATCGTCGCGGAGACCGTTGCGAACAGGACCGTGGTGCCAAGCGTCCATCGACGCTCGGCGTGTCGCAGTGTGCGCCCACCGATAGCTGCACCAATCATGAAGCCCGCAAGGGCCATTGCGGGTCCGAGGATGGGCAGGCCGGAACCACCCGCGAGCGCCATGCCGAGGATCACCACGTTGCCGGTCATGTTGCCGGTGAAGACCTTGTCGAGGCCGAGATAGCCGACGGCGTCGTTGATGCCGGTGGTGAACGTGAGCGCCAGCATCAATGACAGGTGCATGCGTTCGGTGGGGATCGCGTGAATGCGGGTCAGCAACGCGAGAATCCTCCTTGATCGGGGGTGGCGGCGGGACTGGCGGACGCGAGTTCGATCGCCCGAGCGATGAGCGCGGTGTCGCTGCCGCGCGGACCGACGAGGCTGCGTCCGATGGGGCCATCCGACGTCTCGCGATCCGGGAACGTCACCGCGGGTCGACCGGTTGCCGCCGCGATCGCGGTCAGTTGCAGTGTGGCCGTTCGGGTCTTCTCGACCTCTGCGTCGGATGCCCAACGGCGGGGTGCGGCCGTTGCCGCTGCGGGAATGTCGAGGACATCATCGCCGAGTTGCTCGTCGAACTGCGCTGCGAGGGCCGCTAGTTCGTCAAGGGCCCGGGCGTCGTCGTCGGCATCGATGGCCGCAGCCACGGCGAAACGTGCGGCCGCTGATCCCTCGAGTGCACCTGGATGCGCGGTGATCCAGTCGCCGTGGACAGACCATGCCTGGAATGCCTGGTGTACGCGGAATGCCTCGGCAAGGCGGGCGAGTTCACCGTCGTCGATGTCGAGATCGTCGAGTGTCGGCATGCCGGAACCGATGTCGGTCGTCGACCGGGCGTCGAGCAGTGTCGTGGTCGCCAGTGCGAGAAGGTCGGGGTCGCGACTCAGCAGGCCGATGGTGTCGAAATCCGGTGCCAGCGCCAACAACCCGCGCGTGGAGATGGACCCGTGCGTGGAACGCAGGCCCCACAGCCCCTGATACGACGCGGGAGTGCGGATCGACCCGGCGGTGTCGGTCGCGAGCCCGAGGTCGGCGTCGCCGTGGGCTACCGCGCTTGCCGGGCCACTCGACGAGCCCCCGGGAAGCGCTGCCGGGACCGCGGCGTTGGGAGGTGTTCCGTAATGCTGGTTGTCGCCCGCCATCGAGTAGGCGAACTGGTCGGTGCGGGCGATGCCGCGAATGTGTGCACCCGAGTTCAGCAGCCGCGCAACGGCCGCGGAGTGCTCGGTTGCGGCCGGGACCGACCGTTCGTATGCGGGTACCCCGCCGCCGGTGGGGAAACCGGCAACTGCGAAAACATCTTTCACAGCGACCGTCGTTCCGGTCAGCGGTCCCGGTGCTGCCGCCTCGATGAGTGGATCGCCGACGACTCGCCACACCGTCGAATCGAATCCGCGACGCGGCGTGCTCGTGTGGACCGTGACGAGGCGCCAGGTCGCGTCGTGACGTCGCCACACCTGCGACTGCACGGCCCTGCCTCCTTCGGGAACGTCGTAGACGACGAGTGCGCTACCGAGATCGATTCCGCAACTCCAGGTATGGACGTCGATCAGGCTGCCGATGGCGTGTGTGAGCGCGCCCGAACGCAGGGTGTCGGCGACACCGTGGAGTACCCCGGGGCCTGCGACGCAGGTGATGTCGGTGCACAGAAACCGGTGCATGGCGCTGTGGTCGTCTGCTGCTGCCGCTGCCCAGAATCGACGTACGACGGCGTCGAGGTCGTCGGGTGCGGTCACTGCGCGAAATCCGATCGTCGAATCCGCGCGTGCACGCCCTTCACCAGGTCGACGACCTGAGAGATGTTGAAATCCGTTGCGGCGCTGAGATAGGCGAGGGCCTGCGCGGGTTCCATGCCGTACCGCACGCCCAGCAGCGAGATCGCGGAGCGCACGCAATTCTGCACGGCGACGTCGAGGTCGGGGTCGAGGCCCGTCGGAATCAGGAAGTCTCGGGTTTCGGCGATCGGTGCCACGAGTTCGCCGAAGCGCGCGGTCACGTCGGAGGCAGGGATCACGTCGAATCGGATGGTCGCCCGTAGTGACGCCTCGAGCGCGGTCAGCGCGACCTCGCCGTCGCCCTGCGCGAAGTGCGGATCACCGACATACGCCAGCGCGCCGGGAACCTGCACCGGCAGATAGAGGGTCGCACCCTCGGTCAGGAGCGTGAGGTCGAGGTTGCCGCCGTGCGGACCGGGCTGAATCGAGTTGAGTCGCACGTCGCCCGCGGCTGCCACACCCATGATGCCCAGGAACGGCGCAAGCGGAAAGCGCGCGGCCAGTTGTGGATTCGACGTCGACAGGGGTAGAACTCCGCGGGCATCGTCGCCCTCGCCCTCGACCGACACGAATGCGCTGTACGTCGCACCGCCGAGCGGGTACTCGCCAGGCAGTGAACCGCGACCGTGGCGATTCGACACGACGCCGTAGGGGACTCGACGCCTGGTCTCCACGACGGTCATCGCCAGAAGATCGCCCGGCTGCGCTCCACGCACCTCGATTGGCCCGGTCACGACATGCGGTCCGTCGACGCCCTGGACATGCGTGCGGTCGGAGGCGCACAGGGCGACTGCCTCGTCGAGCACCATGTCGGGGTCGACGCCGTGCGTACCGAAGAAGGCGCGGGGATCACGACCCTGGTCGGAAAGGATGCCTTCGTGGCTGAGGGTGTCGATGGTGACGCTGGTGCCCGGGTCGATCGACATGATGGCGGTGTCGGCCGCGCAGGGCAGATCGCCCCAGAACACGTCGTCGGGTCGGCAGTCGAGGTAGTCATCGCCGATGATCGGGCCTGAACCCGCTGGGAGGATGACGTTCTCACTCGCGGCGTGCACGGTCCCGGTTTTCTGCATAGTCCCGGCTTTCTGAATCGTCACTGATTGCTCCGTTCGACGAGTCGGACGACCTCTTCGAGGTGTGCGGTCATGGCTGCGACCGCCTGGTGGTGGTCGTTGGCGCGTACGGCCTCGAGGATGTCGCGGTGGCCGTTGTAGGAGTTGCGTCGACCTTCGCGGGTGGCGTGCGAGCGCGCGCGGACCGTCTGGACCCACCCCGCACTGAGTTGGCAGAGCGACACCAGCAGCGGGTTGCGTGCTGCTCGAGCGAGTTGCATGTGGAAGGCGACATCCTGGGCGAGTGATTCGGTGGGGTTGAGGCCCGTGTGGGTCGACGCCAGGATTGATTCGAGCGCAACGAGATCCGACGCCGTGGCCCGGTCGGCGGCGAGTCCCGCGACCTGCGGTTCGATCAGCATCCGCAGTTCGGCGACGTGATCCTCTTCCGCGTCGTCGCTCATCGTCTCCAATAGCGCAGTGGCGTTGGCCGAGCGTGGCGCGACGACTGTTCCGCGACCGGGCGTCCTGGTGACGAGCCTGCGCTGCTCGAGGTCGCTGAGTGCTTCGCGGATCGTGGTACGGGAGACCTCGAGATTCTCGGCGAGTACGCGCTCGGGCGGCAACTTGTCGCCGGGAGAGAGGTCGTCGACCACCATTTTCTCCAGGTAGGCGGCAGTGCTGGCACTGAGTGTGTGTCCGCGACGCAGCATGCGCTCTCCTTGTTTCAGTCGAACTTGGTCTCTTGGTATGACCAACTTTAACCGATGCGTTACGACTCGTGCAGTGCGAGGAAACAACTCCGATCGAAGGTGGAGACAGATCTTGACGCCGATCGACGCGGCGTCGAACACCGAAGGAGCGACCAATGGACCTGGTTCTGCGCGACGTACGGTTGTCTGACGATGCCCCACTCGTCGACATCGAGATCGACGACGGGCACATCCGCGAGATCTGTTCGCAGAGCACGGCTGAGGCGGACGAGACAATCGAATGTGCGGGCCGCGTGGTGATTCCGGGCTTGATCGAGTCGCACATGCACCTCGACAAGGCGCTCCTCGACAAGGAGGAACCCAACCGCGACGGCACGCTCGCGGGCGCGATTGCAGTAACCGGCGCGCTCAAGAGTCGATTCACCCCGGACGCCGTCGCCGCCCGTGCGCGGCAGGTGATCGATCAGGCGATCATCAACGGCACCAGTCTGATTCGAGCGCATCCCGATGTCGACCCGATCATCGGGTTGCTCGGCGTCGAGGTACTGCTCGAACTGCGCGACGAGTATCGCGGGCGCATCGATCTGCAGATCGTCGCCTTCCCGCAAGAGGGAATTCTCAAGGCGCCGGGCACCATCGACCTGATGCGCGAGGCACTGCGGCGCGGTGCCGACGTGGTGGGTGGGTGTACGTACAACGAAGCCGACGTCGTCGACTGTCACCGCCACATCGATATGGTCTTCGACCTCGCCGAGGAGTTCGGGGTGAGAGTCGACATGCACGCCGACTTCGCCGACGACGCTTCCGATCCGCGTTTCGGTCTGGCCGCACGGATAGCCGAGGTCACCGCAGCACGCGGTATGGCGGGGCGAGTCGCGGTGGGGCACATGACATCGTTGGCTGGCCTACCCGCCGGTGAACGTCGCGCCGTGCTCGCCGACCTCGCGGCGGCGGGAGTCGCGGTGGTTCCCCTGCCCGCGACCGACATTCACCTCGGCGGGCGCACCGACACCCACAACATTCGACGAGGTGTGGTTCCGGTGCGCGATCTGTGGGACGCGGGTGTGCAATGCGCCTTCTCGTCGAACAACGTGCGTAACGCCTTCACGCCCTACGGAAATGCTGACCTACTCGACATCGGCCTGTTTCTCGCGCAGGTCTCGCATCTGTCCGGTCCCGACGACCTCGCCAGGGTGCTGACCATGGCCACCTACTCCGCCGCCGACATCGTCGGTATCGCGGATAGGTACGGAATCGCGCCGGGCCGAAGGGCGGATCTCGTTGTGCTGTCGACCCACAGCGTCGCCGACGCGCTGCTCGATCGGCCGGACCGCTGCTTCGTCATCAAAGACGGGCGCATCGTCGCCCGTACCACCCGTACCACCGAACTGCTGGAGGTTGTCCATGCGTGACCGCATTCCCCACGAGATCGTTGCATCCATCCTCGCGGGCCTGACCGCGTTCATCGGCGGGACCGCGCTCAACCTACCGCCGTGGGCGATCTTCATCGGTTGGGCCGGAACGTTTTTGCTCGGCGGTCCGTCCTGGGCGAACGCCAGGCGCTTGTGGCTGACCATGCCGGTTGGGTCGACGTTCGCACTCGTCATCGTGCTCATCGATACGCACATCGGCACGATCGCCGGGGAGGGGCGGTTTGCGCAGAACCTCGTGCTTGCGGTGATCATCTTCGTGGTCAACTCGGCGTTGATGTTCTCCGGGAGGATCGGGGCGCTCGCGTTGATCCCGGGCATGTTCCTCGGCTTCGCCTCGTACTTTGCGACCTTCTTCGGTGGATTCGGGTTCGACGCGGGAAATCCCTGGGCCGCATGGGTATCGGTCGTCGCGATGAACTTCTTGGGACCGGTGTTCGCGTATCTGTCGGTACGCCTTGCCTTTCCGCGCGAGGTCTCTTCCGGCCACGTCGCGTCGGCAACCTCCGACATCTCCGTCGCGGCATCCGGTCATGAGGCGGACACCGAAGCCGAGCCGACGTCCCGGAATGTTCCGTCAGGCGAGGTCCGGTCGCACGCCGAGTGATTCGCTTGTCTCGATGATCGCTTCCTCGAGCCTGGCGTGATGAACGCTCGCGGCGGCAAGGACGGCCGACGTGTCGCGGGCGGTGAAGGCGGCGAGCAGGTCGGCGTGGTCGGAGTTCAGCTTCGCCTGGGTCGGGGCGTCGACGGAGCGCATCACCTGGAACGGTTCGGTGAGGTTCCACGTCGCGTCGAACATGTTGAGCAGGCGCGGCATCTCGCAGGGGGCGGTCAGCGTGGTGTGGAACCGCCGTGACACGTCGTGAAATGCCTTGCCGTCGTTGAACTTCGTCGCAGTCAGCAGTTCCTGGTGAAACTCGGTGGCCGCTGCGATCTGCGCGTCGGTGATGTTCGAGACGGACCGGGCGAGAGCGGCCTGTTCGAGAACTCCGCGAACGAAGTAGATCTCCTTGAGTTCGGCAAGGGACAGTTGGCTGACGTGGTATCCAGAATTACGCTGGTGATCGACAAGCCCCTCGCCGACAAGGGTTTTCAGTGCTTCACGGACGGGGATCGCGCTGACTCCGAACGCGTCGGCGATGTCGGCGGGCATGATCTGAGTGCCGGGAGGCGCCCCTCCGGAAAGAATGAGTCGACGCATCTCCTCGAGCACGTTTGCGCGGTCGTTACCCGACCGGGTCTCAGCAAGCTGGACGAGTAGGCGGTTGGTCATCTTGCTACTCATGGTGCACGTGCCCCTGCTTGCGGTCACGAACTTCGTGATGTGCCGCCGCCGCAGACGGGTGACGCGTGATCCATTGCGCCACAGCCTCGGTGAGCCGCTGCTGATTATGGCGCTTGACGATCTCGTGGCCCTCGTCGTCGAACATCAGGAGCTCGGCGATCCCGCCACGGGCACGCAATTCGTCGACCATCTGCTGGGATTCGCTGACCGGCACGTTGGTGTCGTGTGCGCCGTGGACCACCAGCAGCGGCGCGGTGATGTCGTCGATGCGGTGGATCGGTGAGAGATCGCGGAGTAGTTCGCGATCGGATTCGGGGTGCCCGTACTTGGTGTACGCCGCGACGGCGATCCACGGTTCGGTGTTCCGGAAGAACGACTCGAGATCGCTCATGCCGCAGATTGCGATGCCCGCGGCGAACACCTCGGGATGAAAGGTCAACGCCGCCAACGTGAGGTAACCGCCATACGAGCGGCCGGAGACGTAGAGGCGGTCGGGGTCGGCAACGCCGGACGAACACATGTGTGCCGCGCAATCGGCTGCGTCGTCGATGCCCGCATAACGGCCGTACCGGTCGTCGGCGTGAGAGAAAAGGCGACCGTAACCCGACGACCCGCGCACGTTGGGTGCGAACACCGATATTCCGGCGTCGACCAGTGGCCCGAACAAGAACTGGTAGTCGGGGCGGGTTTCGGCCTCGGGACCTCCGTGAAAGTACAGCAGGCATGGAGGTGGGCCCGCATCGGTACTCTTCGCGCGATACAGCCATCCGGACAACGGCATTCCGTCACGCGCGGAGAACTCGCGGTATTCCGGACGCAACGCCGACGACGGGCCGGTGCCTGTGATCACGTCGTCGCGGATCGGCGTCACCGACGATGTCGGCGTGTGCACGAGGTGTACGAGCGGCGAGTGCTGTGGGCACGAAATCGTCAGCGCGACAATGGTTCCGGCAGCACTGATCGACAGATCCGACGCGACGTCGCCGGGTAGCGGGATCGGATCGTGCAAGGTCTGATCCGGCAGCGTGAGAATCTGCAGCTCGCTTCGGCCACCCACGTTCCAGAGCATCGCGACTGTCGACTGGTCGTTGCTGACCGCGAACTCGTCGAGTCCTGCGCCCGCGCGCTGGGCGAGGACGCGGAAACGTTTGCCGGTCTTGGAGACCTCGACGCCGAGCAGGCGGGGGAACTTGGCGTCGAAATCGCTCGTGACCAAAGCCTGCACGCTGTCGAGATCGCGACTGGAATCCTGTGGGGGACCGACGAAGACGAGTGAAGGGTGGTCGAATCCCTGGTCGAGGATATAACCCTGGTCGGTCACCGAGCCGGGATCGTTGGGCAGGATGGTCGACATCGACATCTCGTCCGAATCGGCCGCGTCCTCAGCCTCGTTACGGCGGAGCAGCAGCATGTCGCGGAATCCGCGAGGGCCGACACGCAGGAGCGCCGCGCCCTTCCACGAGTCGATCAGCGCGCCGCCGACGCGGACGTCGAGTATCTCGGTCGCGCCCGTACCGGGATGTGCGCGAACCGAATACGCCGTGCCGTCGGGGGTCGTCGCGGTGATCAACACCCAATCGGTGTCCCAACCCACGAGTGAGACCGTGCCGAACGAACGTCGTGAACCGAGCGTCGCCCTGTTCGACCAATCGGATTCGGTCTCCTGACGGTTGCTGCCGATGCGATGCGACCTGTTGTCGTCGGGATCGGTGGTGACAACCCAGACCTGGTGGTGCTCACCGCCACTCGGCGCCAACTCGACGGCGAGCCATTCGCCGTCCATCGAGTGCACGAGCTTGCGGACGGGACCGGTTGCGGGGACGCTCACCCAGCGCAGCTCGCCGACACCCTCGGGCGACAACACACGTTGTGCCGCACGCGGATAGCCCGCGCCGTCGTCGACGATATAGGCGAACGCCCTGCCGTCCGGCGAGACCGACGGCCCGTAGGTGTGCCACCCACGATCGTCGAAGTTGACGAGAGTCGTCGCGTCGGCCTGCTCGTCGACGATTCCGGTGTCGGTGATGTCGTCCGCGCTCACCGTGGCGTGATGTCTTCCATGGCCTGCAGCCACATTTCGAGTACGGCGAGCTGCCACAGCTCGTTGGAATCGAGCGTGGTGCGCGTGCCGTTGGGATCGGCAAACAACCGGTCGAGGGTCTCCGGTCGATACAGCGCGCGGTCCTTCGCCGACTGCGCGCGCAGGGTATCGGTGACCAGATCGAGCACTCCGCCCTCGAGGTGGCGAATGCCGGGGACGGGGAAGTATCCCTTGGTGCGGTCGATCACCGCTGCGGGCAACAACTTTCGAGATGCCTCCTTGAGGACACCCTTGCCGCTCGGATTCAGCTTGAGGTCGGGCGGGCATGTCGCGGCGAGCTCGACGAATTGGTGATCGAGGAACGGCACGCGCGCCTCGAGGCCCCACGCCATCGTCATGGTGTCGACTCGTTTCACCGGGTCGTCGACCAGCATCACCGTCGTGTCGAGACGCAACGCGGCGTCGACGGCCGAATCCGCACCGGGAGCGGACTGGTGTGCGAGGGCGAATTCCCAACTGGGGTCGTAGTTGCTGTCGCCGAGCAGGTACTGATCGTTGAGCAGCGCCAGGACGTCGGCATGCGAGCGGTCGAAGAAGACCTCGCGGTAGGCCTTGGTGGTCTCTTCGCGTGCGATCCCCTGCAGCGGGGGATACCACGAGTAACCGCCGAGGATCTCGTCGGCGCCCTGCCCCGACTGCACGACCTTGATCGACTTGCTGACCTCCTGCGAGAGGAGATAGAACGCGACGCAGTCGTGGCTGATCATGGGCTCGCTCATGGCCGCGATGGTGTCGGGGACGGCGGGCAGGAGGCGATCGGTGCCGATGTGGATCTTGTGGTGGTCGGTGCCGAACGTCTCGGCGACGAGGTCGGAGTAGGCGTACTCGTCGCCCGATTCGCCTCCCGCGGAATCGAATCCGATGCTGAACGTCGCGAGATCCTTCTGCCCCTGCTCGGCGAGAAGTGCCACGACCAACGACGAATCGATTCCGCCGGAGAGCAGCACGCCGACCGGAACGTCGGCGACCATGCGACGTCGAACCGAGGTGCGCAGCGAATCCATCAGTTCGTCCTGCCAGCGCACCGCGTCCCAGTCGGCACGGCTGGGATCGGGCGCGAAAACCGGTTCCCAATAACGACGTTCGGTGCTGCGTCCGTCGGGTTGAATGACGCGCACTGTGGCGGGCGGCAATTTGCGCACGCCATTGTAGATGGTGTGGGGTGCGGGAACCACCGCGTGGAAGCTGAAATAGTGATGCAGCGCAACGCGATCGAGCGACGTGTCGACATCACCGGCGCGCAGCAGTGCCTGCAGCGACGACGCGAAGCGTAGACGTCCAGGAGTCTCCGACAGATAGAGCGGTTTGATCCCCAGCCGGTCGCGCGCGAGGGTCACCACACCGGAATCGGTGTCGACGACGGCGAAGGCGAACATCCCGATGAGGTGATCGACGCAGTCGGTGCCCCAGGCGTGGAACGCCTTGATGATCACCTCACTGTCGGCGTGGGAGAAGAAGCGGTAGCCCTTGCCCTCGAGTTCTGCGCGCAGTTCCTTGTAGTTGTAGATGCAGCCGTTGAACACCATTGCGAGGCCGAGTTCGGAGTCGACCATCGGCTGCGCGCCGCGCTCCGACAGGTCGATGATCTTGAGTCGTCGATGCCCGAGAGCCACCGACCCTTTCACGAACAGTCCTGAACCGTCGGGACCGCGACGGGTCATCGAGCAGGTCATGGTGTCGACGGCAGAGGCGTCGGGCGCCGAGCCGTCGAACCGGATTTCACCGCAGATGCCACACATATAGTCAGTCCTCTCGGTTGCTTGACTTGTTCAGCCTAGGAGTTTCGTCATGGCCCGGCAGGGCAAGTGGAGCGCCAGGTCACGCGGTCGGCGTCACCCAGGTGGTGATCTCGCAGTGAACGACCTCGACGCCGTGCGTGTCGGTGATCGAGATGGACACCACCACATCGCGTCCGGAGTCGATGACAGCGAAGTCGACGGGTTCGGCGAGTGTGGCGACGGCTGACAGGCGGGTGGTCGCCTTCGTCAGGTAGTCGGCGGTCATCCCCTTCGGAATCCATCGATGCGTCGTCGGTGTCGTCGCCTCCATCAGCATGCCCATCGCGACCTCGGCGAGGTTACATGCCGCGATGGCATGGAAGGTGTGGATGTGGTTGTAGACGCCGAACCACTTGGGTGCTGTGACCCTGCAGTATCCGGGCCGCATCTCGTCGACGTAGGGGAGGATCGTGCCGAAGTACGGCACCCGCACCGACATCCCGAGGGAGAAGAGTGCCTTTCCGAGCCCGTTGTCGGGCAGTTTTCGGCGCAGCGCGTAGGTGGGCGAAAGAGAAGGGCGCGTCGCGGGCGTTGGCGTAGATGACGATTTGGCGTCGGACATTGCCCGGATGCTACTCGGGCGAGGAACCTTGATGAGGTGACGCCTCCTTCCGAGAAGGACCCACCGCCCTCAGACCACCCGGATTCGACCGACAAGCCCAGTTCGACCGACCAGTCCGATTCCCCAGACCAGCCCAGTACCAGCGACCAGCCCGATTCGACCGACCACGCCGAACACCCGCACCACTTCCATCTCAGCCCGACCTGGTGGCGCGGTGGCATTCCACTGATCGTCGGCGTGATCATCTACTTCATCCCGGCTCCGGCCGGCGTCGACGCCAACGGCATGCACATGCTCGGGATCTTCGTCGCGACGATCCTGGGACTGATCCTGCAGCCGCTGCCGACGGGTTCGGTGGCGATCATCGGGCTCGCGCTGGCGATGGTCACCAAGACGATGACGCCCAAAGAGGCGCTCGCGGGCTTCTCGAACACGACCATCTGGCTCATCGTCGCGTCGTTCTTCATCGCCGAGGCGTTCATCGTCACGGGTCTCGGGCGTCGGGTTGCGCTGATCTTCGTGCGCGCAATAGGCAAGTCGAGTCTCGGGTTGGCGTACGGGATGGGGATCGCCGATCTCATCCTTGCTCCCGCGACGCCGTCGAACACCGCACGCGCGGGCGGAGTGATCTACCCGATCGTGCGATCGCTCGCCGAACTCGTCGACTCGACGCCGAAGACCGACGCCTCGCGGCGCAAGCTCGGCGCCTACCTGATGCTGACGGCGCTGCAGGTCAACGTGGTCACCTCCGCCATGTTCCTCACCGCGATGGCGGGCAATCCGCTGGCCCAGGAGGCCGCGGAGAAGATGAAGATCGAGATCACCTGGGGCAACTGGGCACTCGCCGCGATCGTTCCCGGTCTCGTCAGCCTCATCGCGACGCCGTGGGTGATGTCGAAGATCTACGCGCCGACGCTCAAGAAGACACCGGAGGCCCCCGCCCTCGCGCGCGACGAACTGAAGAAGAGTGGCTCGATGTCGCGCAACGAGTGGATTCTCGCCGCCACGTTCGTGCTGCTGCTCATCCTGTGGTGTCTTGGCAAACAACTGAACGTCGACGCCACGACCACCGCCTTCGCGGGCATCGCGATTCTTCTCGTCACCGGCGTGCTGACGTGGAAGGACATCGTCACCGACACCGGAGCGTGGCAGACGCTGATCTTCTTCGGTGTGCTTGTCGCGATGGCCGACGAACTCCGCAAGCTCAAGGTGATCGACTGGGTCGGCGACAAGGTGGCCTCCAGCGTCGACGGCCTGCCGTGGCTGGTGGCGTTCGCCGTCCTCACGCTCGTCTACTTCTACGTGCACTATCTGTTCGCGTCGAACACCGCGCAGATCGTCGCGATGTATGCCGTGTTCCTCGGTGCGGCGGTCGCCACCGGAGCGCCGCCGCTGTTCAGTGCGCTGGTCTTCGGTTTCATCGGCAGCCTGTTCGGCGGATTGGCCCACTACTCGTCCGGTCCGGCCGGTGTCATGTACGGGTCGGGCTACATCAAGACCAGTGAGTGGTTCCGCGTCGGCTTCCTGATGTCGGTGGTCAACATCATCATCTGGACCGCGATCGGCGCGCCGTGGATGAAGCTCATCGGGATCTGGTGACGCTCAATTCGCCTTGCGGCGCAATCCGAATCGCAACGCCTCGCGGTTGACCCCGGCGACGGCGTCGAGCGGAATCCCGGCCGGGCAGACGTCTGCGCACTCCCCGTAGGTGGAGCACGGGCCGAAGTCCTGTTCCATCTGCCCGGTGATCGCGTGCGCCCGCCTGCCACGCTCCTGTTTGCTCTGGGTCAGCGCGGCCAGATGGAGTAGTTTGGCGCCCGCGAACAGGTGCGCGGCACCGTTGGGGCAGGCGGCAACACACGCGCCGCAGCCGATGCAGGCCGCGTAGTCGAGGGCCTTCTCGCTGGTGTTGTGGTCGACGAGTTCGGCGTCGGCGTCGGGGGCCTGACCCGCCGCAACCGCGACGTGCCCGCCGGCTTCGATCACCCTGTCGAGTGCGGACCGGTCGACGACGAGGTCGCGGATGACCGGAAAACTGCTCGCGCGCAAGGGTTCCAGGCGCAGGTGCGTCGCGCCGTCGAAGTGTCGGAGGTGTTGCCGACACGACGGCGTGTTGGGTGTCGGACCATGCGGGCGCCCGTTCACCATCATCCCGCAGGCGCCGCACACGCCTTCGCGACAGTCGGAGTCGAAGGCGATGGGTTGCTCGCCCGCGTCGACGAGATGATCGTTGAGGCGGTCGAGGACGTCGAGCAGTGACATCTCGGCTGTCGCGTCGTCGACCACGTAAGTCTCGAAACGCCCGTCGTCGTCGGCGTCGGCCTGCCGCCAGGCTTCGATGGTGATTCTCATGCCGGCATCCTCACTGATCAAGTCTCACTTGTAGTTTCGTGTCTGCAACGGCACCGCACTGAACTCGAGTGGTTCGCGGTGGCGGATCTGCTCCCCGGTCGGCGTGGTCTCCCACGCGGAGGCGAAGGTCCAATGCTCGTCGTCGCGCAGCGCCTCGCCCTGCGCGGTCTGGTGTTCGACGCGGAAGTGCGCGCCGCACGACTCGTCGCGATCGAGCGCGTCGAGGCACATCAGTTCTGCGAGTTCCATGAAATCGGCGACGCGGCCCGCCCGTTCGAGTTCCTGATTGAACTGCGCGCCGCTGCCGACAACCCGTACGTCGGACCAGAATTCGTCGCGCAGCTCGCGGATCTCGGCGATGGCCGTCGTCAACGAGTCGGCGCTGCGCATGACGCCGCAGCCGCGATAGAGGATCTCGCCGAGCCTGCGGTGGAAGCGGTCGGGGCCGGTGGTTCCGTCGACCGCGATCAGCCGGGATATCCGATCACGCACCGATGTGACCGCGTGCTGCACAGCCTCGTGATCGAGTGGCAGCGGTTCGTCTCCGAGCAGGGGCGCAAGGTAATTCGGCACCGAGTAGGGCAGGGTGAACCAGCCGTCGACGCATGCCGACAGCAGCGAGTTGGCGCCGAGGCGGTTGGCGCCGTGATAGCCCCACCCCACCTCTCCGCCGACGAAAAGACCTGGGATCGACGACATCTGGTCGAAGTCCGACCAGAGGCCGCCCATGGTGAAGTGAGCCGCAGGCGCGATACGCATCGGGACTTCGTAGGGGTCTTCGCCGGTGGCGTCGCGGTACATCGAGAAGAGATTGCCGTAGCGCTCGGAGATGGTCGATTTGCCAAGGCGCGCAAGGGCGTCGGCGAAGTCGAGGTAGACGCTGTTGTGCAGGGGCCCGACTCCGTGCCCGCCGTTGATCTCGGTCACGGCCGCCCGCGATGCGACGTCGCGCGGGGTGAGGTTGCCGTAGGCGGGGTAGCGGCGTTCGAGGTAGTAGTCGCGCTCTGCGTCGGGGATGTCGCCGGGCGGGCGGTCGTCGTGCTCCTTCTTCGGAACCCAGATGCGGCCGTCGTTGCGTAGCGACTCGCTCATCAACGTCGTCTTGGACTGCCACTCCGCGCTCACCGGCAGCGCGGTGGGGTGGAACTGGATGAACGACGGCGATGCCAGCAGCGCACCACGACGATGGGCACGCCACGACGCCGTCGCGTTGCAGTTGCGCGCGAGCGTCGACTGGAAGTAGACGGTGCCGTACCCGCCGGTCGCGAGCACGACGGCGTGCGCGGTCTGCGCGGTGATCTCGCCGGTCACCAGGTCGCGGACGACGATGCCCTGTGCGCGGCCGTCCGCCACGATCAGATCGAGCATCTCCTGGCGGGTGTGGAGGGTGACGGTGCCCGCCGCGACCTGTCGGAGCAACGCCTGCGACGCCGCGACCTGCAACTGCTGGCCGGTCTGGCCGCGCGTGTAGTAGGTGCGCGACACCTGCACCCCGCCGAAGCTGCGGGTGGCCAACGATCCGCCGTACTCGCGGGCAAAGGGCGCGCCGATGGCGTTGAGGTGATCGATGACCCGCACCGACTCCTCCGCGAGGCGGAAGGCGTCGGCCTCGCGGCCACGGAAATCGCCACCCTTGACGGTGTCGACGACAAATCGGTGCACCGAGTCGTTGTCGACCTTGCGTGCGCGGGCGGCATTGATGCCGCCCTGCGCGGCGACGCTGTGGGCTCGCCGCGGGGCGTCGTGGAAGGTGAACGACGACACGTTGTAGCCGAGTTCGCCCAGAGCTGCGGCACATCCGGCTCCGGCCAGGCCGGTACCCACCACGATCACGGTGAACTTGCGCCGATTGAGCGGGCCGACGAGCTTGTAGGCGTCGCGTCGACGCTGCCACGCGGTTGCCGGGTCGCCGTCGGGGACTCCGCCGGTCAGGTCGGTGCCGATGCGGCGGAGGTCGTCGAGGTCGGCCTCGAGATCAGACGTCGCGGCGTCGGGTGCGGTGTGCGTCATCGTCAGCTCACCAATCCCGCCAGAACGGCGATGGGAATCGAGATGTTGCCGATCATCACCGCGGCCGCGACGACGAGCGCGACGAGAGCGCCGAGGCGTCGAGTGCGGTGCCCGGTCGCGCCGAGGTCGTTGACGACGCTCCACAGCCCGTGCACGAGATGCGTGCCGAGGAGCACCATCACCAGGATGTAGAACGCGGCCACCGGCCAGCGCTGCAGACTCTCGACGAGGTTGTGATAAGCGTGCGAGCTGGTCTCGGTGGTCGACACGAAGTGGTCGCTGGCCGCGGGTCGGGTCCCGGTCGTCAGGTCGAGGATGTGGAAGACGATGAAGATCAGCAGGACCAGGCCCGTGTAGGGCATCAGCGTCGCGGGGAGTCGTTTGATGCTCATGCCCTTGCGCCGGAAGCGACCCTTGGCCTTGTGGGAGCGCCCGATCAAGATGAACGACGCTCCGACGTGCAGTACCAGGCAGAGCACGAGGACCGCGCGGAAGATCCACAACATGCCCTCGTAGGGCAGGAGGGGTTCGAGCAGGGTGCGCAGCCAGTGCGCGTAGTCGTCGAAGTGGCCGGGGCCGGTGTAGACCTTCAGGTTGCCGATCATGTGAACCAGCACGAACAGTGCGAACACCGTGCCGGTCAGCGCCATGGTCACCTTGAGTGTGACGTTGCTCGGACGTGGACGTTTCGACGTCGGCATCGGCGTGACGGCGCGTGGCGTCCCGACGGGTTTGTCAGCGTGTGGGGGTTTGTCGGCGCGCGGGGGGATGACCGTACTCATGTGCGGACCTGTCATCGACCCGAGGGCTGGGCGGGCCGGATGTGGATGTCCCTGCGTCCACGCTAATCACGTGTCGCGGATTCGGACCGCCCGTGGCGACATTCCGACTCGATTGGTTCGCAAATGTCACACATTTGGTGGCCGACGTCGCTCGATCGTGTTCAGTCCGGAACCGCGTCGGCAAGAGTTGCGCGCGTGGCGTCGAGGACCTCCTGCGAAAGCGCATCGTCGGACTTGGCCACCGCCCGCGCCACGGCGACCGCGCCGAGTTGTGCGGCGGCGGTCGCGGTCGCCAGGGTGTGGCGCGCGTCGTCGGACATGGTGTCCGGCAGTGACGATTCGATGAGCGAGACGAGGTCGGTGAATGCGGAGGCGAAGCTGTCGCCGACGGCTGGGGGCTGTCGGCCGATCTCGCTCGCCGACGCGATCATCGGGCATCCGTCGGCCATGTTGTCGCGCACCCGGGTGGAGATCAGGACGTCGAGGTAGTCCTCGTACGACGGATCGTGCACGTCTTTCCATTCGCGAATCCGCTGGTTGACATCGGTGGCTGCCTGCGTGAACGCGGCGGCCGCCAGTGCGTCCTTGTTGTCGAAGTGTTTGTACAGGGCGCCGTGGGTGAGCCCCGCTTCGGCCGCCACCTCGGCCACTCCGGTCGATGGAATCCCCTTCTCGCGAAACAGCTTTCCCGCTGCGTCGAGTAGGTCGCGTCGATTCTGCTCGGCCTTGGCCTTCGAGACCCGCACCGCCTTCACCTCACTTGTCGTCCGAACTATTGATTGCGAGCATAATCTTTCTGTGTTTAGATTGCGACCACAATCAAAACTCTGACGCTCACATCTGTGTCATCACGCGAAGGGGACTCTCATGGCAACGACATCCGCGGTACGCAACATCGTTCTGGTTCACGGCGCCTTTGCTGACGGATCGGGGTGGCAGCCGGTCTATCAACGGTTGGTGGACAAGGGTTTTCTCGTCACCGTGGTGCAGGAACCGGAAACCGGCCTCGCCGACGACGTCGCGGCCACGCTGCGTGCCATCGATACCGTCGACGGGCCGCTTGTTCTGGTCGGTCATAGCTGGGGTGGGCAGGTCATCACCGAGGCAGGTGCGCATCCGCGCGTCGCAGCACTGGTCTACGTGGCGGCTCTGGTTCCCGATGTGGGGGAGTCCACCAACTCGCTGCACGCCCGCATTCCGGCTGCGAGCACCGCGGTGATCGCCGGAGCCGAGGGGTTCTTGAGGATCGATCCCGAGCAGTTCGGCGCCGACTTCGCCGCCGACCTGCCAGCCCGCGACGCCGACTTCATGGCGCACGCGCAGGTGCCCATCCGTGCTGAGGCGCTCGACGCTCCGGCCGCGGCCGCAGCATGGCGGGACCGGCCGTCGTACGGGATCGTCGCGGGCGCCGACCGCACCATCAACCCCGACCTCGAACGGTGGATGTACGAGCGAGCGGGCGCCGAGGTCACCGAGGTTCCCGGATCGAGCCACGTCGTCATGATCTCGCACCCCGACGTCGTCGCCGACGTCATCGAGCGGGCGGCAACGGCAGCCGCATCTGCGGTTGCCTGACCCGATCACTTCGACACACAGATCTCGACAGGACGGGAAAAACAATGAGTGACAACGCTATTCGCGACCGATCCCTGTGCTACCGGGTCTTCGGTGAGCACACGGGGCTGCGCGTCTCCGAGGTCATCCTCGGTACCGGCAACTTCGGTACCCGCTGGGGTCATGGTTCGACGCCGGACGCGTCGTCGAAGATTCTCGATGCCTATGCCGACGCGGGCGGCAACTTCCTCGACACCGCCGACAGCTATCAGTTCGGCGAGTCCGAGGAGATCCTCGGCCGGCTGCTGCAGGGTCGACGCGACGAGTTCGTGCTCGCCACCAAGTTCACCCAGCGCGCCGACCCGTCGGCCGGAATCCTCGTGACCGGCAACAGTCGCAAGGCGATGGTGAGTTCGGTGGAGCAGAGTCTGCGACGACTGAATACCGACCACATCGACCTGTTGTGGGCTCACTACTCCGACGGCGTCACACCAGTGGAGGAACTGCTGCGCGGATTCGACGACCTCGCGCGCGCAGGCAAGATTCTGTACGCGGGGCTCTCGGATTTCCCGGCCTGGCGCGTGGCACGCGCTGCCACCATCGCCGAGATCCGCGGAACCCTGCCGATCGCGGCGCTGCAATTCGAGCACAGTCTCGTCGAACGCACCGCAGAGGCCGAGCTGGTGCAGGCGGGCAAGGCCCTTGGACTCGGGCTCGCGGCGTGGTCGCCGCTCGGCGGTGGCGTGCTGACCGGCAAATACCGCGACGGTGCCACCGGCCGCGCGCAAGGCTTCGGCGGCAAGGTCTTCCAGCCGGAGAACTCGACGCAGCGCACCGCGATCCTCGACGAGGTCATCGCCGTGGCGAAAGAGGTGGGCGCGACACCGGGGGAGGTCGCCATCGCGTGGGTCGCCGCACAGGGCGTCACGCCCATCATCGGGCCGCGGTCGGTGGAGCAACTGCAGAGCAATCTCGCGGCACTCGCCGTCGACCTCTCACCCGAGCAGCTTTCTCGACTCGACGCGGTCAGCGCGCCGGCGCAGGTGTTCCCGTACACGCTGCTCGACGACCCCGACAACCAGCAACGCATCACCGGCGGCCAACTCGCGCGCTTCGACCGGCCGACCGTACCCGTCGCGTGAGACAAGAACCCATCCGAGAGCACAGGAGCATTGCCATGCCCATGATCGATATCTACGCACCAGCAGGAACCTTCGCCGACACCGCGCAGCTGGCCGCCGACGCCGCGAAGACGGTGATGGCCGTCGAAGGAGTTCCGGACCTCTCGATGTTCCGCGACAACACCGCAGCCTTCGTGCACGAGTTGCCGCCGGGTTCCTTCTCCGACGTCAACGGAAATGCGCATCATGTCCGCGTCCAGGTGCTCACCAATGCGGGCGCGCTCACCCGCGAGCAGCAGGTGGCCGTCGTCGCCCAGCTCACAGATCTGGTGGTGCGGGCAGCGGGCGACGACTCGCTCGCAGACCGCACCTGGGTGCTTCTCACCGAGGCAGTGCCTGGCGGCTGGGGGCTATGGGGACACGCACACACCAATGAGGAGTTGGTGGCTGCGGCGCGCGCGGAGATCGCGAAGTCGGCGGGCTGAGCACGAACTGCCTGTGCCGGCAGCGTCATCAACCGGCTACAGCGTCATGAACGGCTACAGCGGCAGCGTCATGAACTGGTTGTGCGGGCTGGCCCGGTAGTCGGCGAACGGCGGGCACGACACGAACCCGGCACTGCGGTACAGCGAGATCGCCGGAACGTGCAGCTCCGCGGTGCCGGTTTCCAGGCTCACTCGCTGATATCCGCGTCGACGGGCCTCGTCGACGACGTGCGTCAGCAGCGCGCGGCCGACGCCGGTACCCCGAGCAGCGGGAGCGGCGCGCATCGATTTCACCTCGCCGTGCGTCGAGTCCAGCTCTTTGAGGGCGACGAACCCTGCGAGTTGTTGGTCGTCCGGTTCGACGGTCCACGCTGTCCAGAAGCTGACGCCGGGAGCTGACAGGCCGGAGGCGTCGAGGGCGAAGGCGTACTCCGACATCACCGACTGCAGCTCACGGAGATGGTGCTCGAGGAGGTCGGCGACGTAGGGGGCGGTCGGGTCGTCGAGCCTGATGTCCACGTTTCCCCAATCGGTCGGTGAGAAGTAGGGAAGTAGGTGGGTATCGTCGCATGCCCTTAGCGAGAGAATCCACTGGCTCCGACCTGGATTTGAATCGAGGCCCCGACCTGGTGCATACTTGTCGGGTTGCCTTGACCGGCGGACGTGGTTTTACTGCGGCCCCGATCGGGTGAATACCTCCCAAGGCCCCCGAGTTCGGGACCAAGGGCGTGTAACGCGTGCGCCGAATCCGGTTCACGGTCACGACACGCCCGACCGCGGGTGCCGGAGCAAACCGGCTCGTACCAGCGACGAGCCAACGTACAACGACAGATGAACAGCGTCGATCCCCGACTCACGCGGAGATCTATGTGCCCGCCGACCGGTGTCGGCCCCAGGTGCGCGGTGTTTGTCTGTCGAGAACAACTGACGGAAGAGGACACAGCGTGGCGGGACAGAAGATCCGCATCAGGCTCAAGGCCTACGACCACGAGGCGATCGACGCTTCGGCGCGCAAGATCGTGGAGACCGTGACCCGTACGGGTGCACGCGTCGTCGGCCCGGTGCCGTTGCCCACCGAAAAGAACGTGTACTGCGTCATCCGCTCGCCGCATAAGTACAAGGACAGCCGCGAGCACTTCGAGATGCGTACTCACAAGCGACTCATCGACATCCTCGACCCGACGCCGAAGACCGTCGACGCGCTCATGCGCATCGACCTTCCGGCCAGTGTCGACGTCAACATCCAGTAGGGCGGGGGCGAAGAGAAATCATGAGTAATCAGAGCGCGACCAAGGGAATTCTGGGCACCAAGCTCGGCATGACCCAGGTCTTCGACGAGAACAACCGTGTCGTTCCGGTCACTGTCATTCAGGCAGGCCCGAACGTCATCACCCAGCTCCGTAACCAGGACCGCGACGGCTACACCGCCGTGCAGCTTGCGTACGGCGCGATCGATCCCCGCAAGGTGACCAAGCCGGTCGCGGGCCAGTTCGCGAAGGCAGGCGTTACGCCGCGTCGCCACCTGGCCGAGATCCGCGTCGCCGACACCAGCGAGTTCGAGGTCGGTCAGGAACTGACCGCCGAGATCTTCGCCGACGGTGCGCTGGTCGACGTCACCGGCACCTCCAAGGGCAAGGGATTTGCCGGCGCGATGAAGCGCCACGGCTTCTCCGGCCTCGGTGCCAGCCACGGCGCGCACCGCGTGCACCGTGCCCCCGGCTCGATCGGTGGCTGCGCCACCCCGGGTCGTGTCTTCAAGGGCATGCGGATGGCCGGTCGCATGGGTAACGACACCGTGACCACGCAGAACCTCACCGTCCACAAGGTGGACGCCGAGGCCGGTCTGCTGTTGATCAAGGGCGCCATCCCCGGCCGTAAGGGCGGAATCGTGGTCGTCCGTGACGCTGTGAAGGGTGGTGCGAAGTGAGCACCGAAACCACAACGAAGCTGACGCTGGACGTCAAGACCGCCGACGGCAAGACCAACGGAACCGTTGATCTGCCCGCCGAGATCTTCGACGCACCCGCGAACATCGCACTGATGCACCAGGTCGTGGTGGCCCAGCAGGCCGCCGCTCGCCAGGGCACACACGCAACCAAGACCCGTGGACAGGTCAGCGGTGGCGGCGCCAAGCCGTACCGCCAGAAGGGCACCGGTCGCGCCCGCCAGGGTTCGACCCGCGCACCGCAGTTCACCGGTGGTGGCGTCGTCCACGGCCCGCAGCCGCGTGACTACAGCCAGCGCACCCCCAAGAAGATGAAGGCAGCCGCACTGCGCGGCGCGCTGAGTGATCGTGCTCGTAACGAGCGCATTCACGTCATCACCGAGCTCGTCGCAGGCCAGGCGCCGTCGACCAAGAGCGCTCGGCAGTTCCTGGAGGCACTGAGCACCCGACGTAAGTTCCTCGTCGTGCTCGGCCGCGAAGATCTGACCGCGTGGAAGAGCGTTGCGAACCTGAAGAACGTGCTGCCGATCGCTCCCGATCAGCTCAACACCTACGACGTCCTCGAGTCGGACGAACTGGTGTTCAGCGTCGAGACGCTCAACGCGTTCATCGCACAGAACACGTCGACGGCCAAGTCCGTCGCCAATGAGACAGAGGAGGCCTGAGCATGGCTACGCAGGCTGACCCGCGTGACATCATCCTGGCGCCGGTGATCTCGGAGAAGTCGTACGGACTCATCGAGGACAACGTCTACACCTTCCTGGTTCACCCGGACTCGAACAAGACGCAGATCAAGATCGCCGTCGAGCAGATCTTCGATGTGACCGTCACGAGCGTCAACACCGCGAACCGCCAGGGCAAGCGCAAGCGCACCCGCGCAGGCTACGGCCAGCGCAAGTCCACCAAGCGCGCGATCGTCACGTTGACCGCAGACAGCAAGCCCATCGAGATCTTCGGAGGACCGGTCGGCTGACCGGGACTTCAGAGAAGGACTGAGAACTCATGGCTATTCGTAAGTACAAGCCGACGACCCCGGGTCGTCGCGGATCCTCCGGCGCTGATTTCGCCGAGATCACCCGCGACTACCCCGAGAAGTCGCTGGTTCGTCCGCTGCACGGTCGCGGTGGACGTAACGCACACGGCCGGATCACCACCCGGCACAAGGGCGGCGGTCACAAGCGCGCATACCGCTTGATCGACTTCCGTCGCAACGACAAGGACGGCGTCAACGCCAAGGTCGCTCACATCGAGTACGACCCGAACCGCACCGCCCGCATCGCACTGCTCCACTACGTGGACGGCGAGAAGCGCTACATCATCGCGCCCAAGGGTCTGTCCCAGGGCGACGTGGTGGAGAGCGGTCCCGCCGCCGACATCAAGCCCGGCAACAACCTGCCGCTGCGCAACATCCCGACCGGTACCCAGGTGCACGCTGTAGAGCTGCGTCCGGGTGGCGGAGCGAAGATGGCTCGCAGCGCGGGCGCTTCGATCCAGCTCCTCGGTAAGGAAGGCGCGTACGCGACCCTCCGTATGCCGTCGGGCGAGATCCGTCGCGTCGACGTGCGCTGCCGCGCAACCGTCGGCGAGGTCGGCAACGCCGAGCAGTCGAACATCAACTGGGGCAAGGCCGGCCGTATGCGCTGGAAGGGCAAGCGCCCGACCGTCCGCGGTGTCGTGATGAACCCGGTCGACCACCCGCATGGTGGCGGCGAGGGCAAGACCTCCGGTGGTCGCCACCCGGTCAGCCCGTGGGGTCAGCCTGAGGGCCGTACCCGTAAGAACAAGGCCAGCGACAAGCTGATCGTCCGGCGCCGTCGCACCGGCAAGAACAAGCGATAAGCACAGGAGGGAGTTAGAGAATGCCACGCAGCCTCAAGAAGGGCCCGTTCGTCGACGACCACCTGCTTGCCAAGGTGGACACGCAGAACGAAAAAGGCACCAAGCAGGTCATCAAGACCTGGTCGCGTCGTTCGACCATCATCCCCGACTTCATCGGTCACACCTTCGCCGTCCACGACGGTCGCAAGCACGTCCCGGTGTTCGTCTCGGACAACATGGTCGGGCACAAGCTGGGCGAGTTCGCCCCCACCCGTACCTTCAAGGGTCACATCAAGGATGACCGGAAAGCGAAGCGCCGGTAATGACTACGCAGACCGATAATCCCACCGCGAAGGCCACGGCCAAGTTCGTTCGCGTGACGCCGATGAAGGCCCGTCGTGTACTCGACCTGGTCCGCGGCAAGAACGTCGACGAGGCGCTCGACATCCTGCGGTTCGCACCGCAGTCGGCGTCGGAGCCCGTCTACAAGGTTCTCGCAAGCGCTGTCGCGAACGCGGAGAACAACCTGGATCTGGATCGCCGGACCCTCGTTGTCGCCACCGCCTTTGCTGACGAGGGCCCCACGCTCAAGCGGTTCCAGCCGCGCGCACAGGGCCGCGCGTTCCGTATCCGCAAGCGCACCAGCCACATCACTGTTGTGGTCGAGAGTCTTCCTGAGAAGGCATCGTCCGCACGCGGCCGGTCGCGTCAGCCGAAGAAGAAGGGAGCCTGACAGTGGGCCAGAAAATCAACCCGCACGGCTTCCGTCTGGGCATCACCACCGACTGGAGTTCACGGTGGTACGCCGACAAGCAGTACGCGGAGTACGTGAAGGAAGATGTCGCCATCCGCAAGCTCCTCTCGCAGGGGCTCGAGCGTGCAGGCATCGCCAAGGTGGAGATCGAGCGCACGCGTGACCGCGTTCGCGTCGACATCCACACCGCTCGTCCCGGCATCGTCATCGGCCGCCGTGGCGCCGAGGCCGACCGCATCCGTGGCGACCTGGAGAAGCTGACCGGTAAGCAGGTCCAGCTGAACATCCTCGAGGTCAAGAACCCGGAGTCGGAGGCCCAGCTCGTGGCGCAGGGCGTCGCGGAGCAGCTGAGCAACCGCGTGGCGTTCCGTCGTGCGATGCGCAAGGCGATCCAGTCGGCGATGCGTCAGCCGAACGTGAAGGGCATCCGGGTCCAGTGCTCGGGTCGCCTCGGCGGTGCAGAAATGAGCCGCAGTGAGTTCTACCGCGAAGGTCGCGTGCCGCTTCACACGCTGCGCGCCGACATCGACTACGGACTCTACGAAGCCAAGACGACCTTCGGCCGCATCGGTGTGAAGGTCTGGATCTACAAGGGTGACATCGTCGGTGGCAAGCGCGAGCTGTCCGCAGCCGCGCCGGCAGCTGAAGATCGTCGTCCGCGTCGTCCCAGCCGTCCTCGCCGCAGCGGTGCCTCTGGCACCACGGCCACCAGCACCGACGCAGGTCGGGCAGCGGAGGCTCCTGCCGAGGCAACTGCTGGCGCCGGCGCCGGAGCAGAAAAGCAGGAGGGCTGAGGCATGTTGATCCCTCGTCGGGTCAAGCACCGCAAGCAGCATCACCCGAGCCTCAAGGGCCAGGCCAAGGGCGGCACCAAGGTGACGTTCGGTGACTTCGGCATCCAGGCTCTGGAGAGCGCCTACATCACCAACCGTCAGATCGAGTCCGCTCGTATCGCCATCAACCGGCACATCAAGCGTGGCGGCAAGGTGTGGATCAACATCTTCCCCGACCGCCCGCTGACCAAGAAGCCCGCCGAGACCCGCATGGGTTCCGGTAAGGGTTCGCCCGAGTGGTGGGTTGCCCCGGTCAAGCCGGGTCGCGTGCTGTTCGAAATGACCTACCCCGATGAGCAGACCGCTCGCGAGGCCCTGCGCCGCGCACAGCACAAGCTGCCCATCAAGACCCGGATCGTGACCAGAGAGGAGCAGTTCTGATGGCACTCGGAGTTGCAGCAGCTGAGCTTCGTGATCTCAGCGACACCGATCTGGTCGACCGGCTCAAAGAGTCGAAGGAAGAGCTCTTCAACCTTCGGTTCCAGATGGCCACCGGCCAGCTCGACAACAATCGTCGTCTGCGGACCGTGCGTCGCGAGATCGCACGCATCTACACCGTGATGCGCGAGCGTGAGCTTGGTTTGGCGTCGGGACCGGATGGTGATGACGCATGAGTGAGGACCAGAAGGTGACCGAAACCAACACCGCTGAGCGGAACCGTCGCAAGGAGCGCATCGGTTACGTCGTCAGCGACAAGATGCAGAAGACCATCGTGGTCGAGCTGGAAGATCGTAAGCGTCACGCGCTGTACGGCAAGATCATCCGGACCACGAGCAAGGTCAAGGCCCACGACGAGAAGGGCGATGCCGGCGTCGGCGACCGCGTGCGGATCATGGAGACCCGCCCGCTGTCCGCGACCAAGCACTGGCGTCTCGTCGAGGTGCTGGAGAAGGCCAAGTAAGAGCCGTCTCTATAGACAAGAGCAACGACTGTGGCCCGCCCCTTCATGGGGCGGGCCACAGTCGTTGGTCGTTATGTGGATGTGAGTCTCGAATAGAGTCTGGGTCGCGACGGTCGGGAAGTGATACTCGGTTACCCCGCCATGCGGCGTGCCACGGCGTGTTCGATTGTTCCCACGAGTCCGTACGCGAGCACGCTCACCCCGATGATCGCTGATATCGATGCCCAGAGTTGGTCGTAGTCGAACGCCGGGATCGCCTTGATCATCGATGAACCCAAACCCTCACCCGTGCCGAGCCATTCGGCGATCAAGGCGCCGACCAGCGCCGCGGGTACCGACATGCGTGCGGCGACGAGCACGGACGGCACCGCGCTGGGAAGGCTGACCATCCGGAGCTGCGTCCAGCGGCCGGCGCCGTAGGCGAAGGCGACGTCGAGTGCAGATCTCGGTGCCGCGGCGAGTCCGGTGGCGATGATCACGAGCGCTGGGAAGAAGACCACCATTCCGCCGAGTACGGCGACCGTGGTGACACCTCTGCCGAACACCAGCACGATGAGTGGTGCGAGGGCAACGAGCGGAATCGCGCGGAGCAATGTCGCCACTGGCATGATCGTGCCGCGCAATGCGGGCAGGACGATGAACGCACACGCAACGAGCAGCGCGGCGACCATCCCGGCGGTGAAGCCGATGACCGAGTCGAGGGCTGTGACCCGAAGATTTGCCATCACGACCGACCTGGCGGACGAGTCCGACAGATAGTGTGCGACGTCGGAGGGATTCCGCCCGACGCGACCACTGACCTGTGGGAATAACGACAAGAAGCCTATCCACGCCACCACGACGATCGCCGCAGCAGCGAAGATCTGTGTGAGAAACGTGAGTGCCGGCCGTCGGTGGCTCGTGTTTGTCGGGGATGAGGTCGACACTGTTGCCTTGCCGTCGGCGAACAGGTACCTGAGTACGAGCTTCTGGAGCGCGGCGAACAATGCGTAGCCGAGTCCGGCGAGCAGACCCGCCGCGACGGCCATGCCCCACGCGCGTGCAATTTCGAAGGAGCTCTGTGCAGCGGTGAGCGACACCCCTATACCAATGTCGACGCCGCCAAGGTACTCGCCGAGAATGGCGCCGAGAACGGCAGCGGGTGCGGCGATTTTCATTGCGGCGAACAGGTGCGGTAGCGAGGAGACCAGCCGGATGCGGCACAGCTGGGCGAACCTCCCGCCGCCGTAGACGCTCACCAACTCCAGCGACTGGGGGTCGGCAGACTTGAGTCCGTTGAGGCTGCTGATCATCGTGGTGAAGTACACCGAGATCGCTGCGAGGAAGACCGATGGAGTCGATCCGCCGAATACCACAAGGATCAGTGGTCCGAGTGCCAGCAACGGTGTGCAATAGCTGATGACCGACACACTTGTCGCGAGTGTCTCCAGTGCCGGGATGATCGTGACGATCAGCGCGGTGAGCACCGCGAAAATCGTTCCCCAGAGGAATCCCTGCAGTGCGGTCTCGGCGGTGATGGCTACGTTGGGGCCGTAGAGTGCCCACCCGTCGTCGAGCATCCCGGAGATCACCGCGCCGGGACTCGGTACGGTTCCCGCCGATGCGAAGATCGTCGCCGAGGCCAACCACCACACTCCGAGCACCGCAACGAGTCCGACAGCGCCGCTTACGTGCTCAGTCAAGCGAATACGTGGCAGCCGCGTGGTGCTGCGCTGAGCAAGAGTCGCTGCCGTCATGACGCGGCCGCGGTGGAAGTCAGCAGGGCCCCAGCGGCTCCCGTGTCATGGGCACCGCGGTCCGGGGTGAAGAGCAGTGCGGAGATGTGGTCGCAGTAGGCGTGGAATTCGCTGGTGCGCAACATCTCCACAGTTCGTGGGCGAGGCAGATCGATCTCGACGACCTCGACTATTCGGCCAGGTCGAGCGCTCATCACCATCACCGAGTCGGAAAGAAAAACTGCCTCCGAGATGCCGTGCGTGACCATGAGCGTTGTGGTCGGGCGCTGTGTCCAGATGCGTTGCAGCTCGATGTTGAGTCGCTGACGGGTCATATCGTCGAGCGCGCCGAACGGCTCATCGAGCAGAAGTACTTTCGGCTGATTGACCAGCGCTCGGGCGATCGATACACGCTGGCGCATACCGCCGGAGAGATGGGCGGGCTTCGCATCGGCGAAGTCGGAGAGTCCGACGAGCTCGATGAGTGCGTCGACGGTTGCTGCCGGCGTAGTTGCGCCCGTGATCTGCAGCGGCATACGGATATTCGCGGCAACGCTGCGCCAGGGAAGCAGTGCCGAGTCCTGGAACGCGATGCCGAGGTGGCCGGAGCTGCGGATTTCGTCGATGCCGCGACCGTGGACCGTCACAGTGCCGGTGGTCGGCGTCTGCAATCCGGCGAGGATTCGCAGGATCGTCGATTTGCCGCAACCAGATGGGCCGACCAGCGATGTGAACGAGGAAGCGGGCGTATGGATGTCGACGTGGTCGATTGCGGTCACGGCACCACGCCTGGCGCCGAATACCATTGACAGTCCGGTGATGTCGATTCCGTCAGCACGCCGTACGGGGTCGGGTGAGTCGATGCCTGTCATTGCAATACCTCAGATCAGGGTCTTGTCGCCGGAATAGAGCTCGGTGAGCACGGACATATCGAAGAGTTTGTGTGCTTCGACGTCGATATTCGCGCCACGCAGTGACGTGATGTTGCGGTTGATCTGCTCGTCGGTCAGCAGGAAGAGGCCATGGGTGGCGGTGTGGGGAGTGGAAATCAGCGGCACAGTCGCCTGCAGCAGCTTTGTCTGAGTGCTCTGATCGAGCTTCTGGCCGGCGCCGTAGGTGTTGACCGTCAGCGCTGCACCAGCCGCAGGATTGGCGATGGCGTCACGCCACCCCCTGACCTCGGCGGTGAGGAACGCTCTGACCATGTCGCGCTGTTCTCTGACAGCCGAGCTCGGAACAACAAATACCTGTGCTGCCATGTCGAGGCCATGGTCGCCGTACATGAAGTAATGCGTCTGAAACCCTTTGGCCGCCAGCGTGATCGGCTCGTTGGTGACGAATGCCGACATCGCATCGACTTCACCGTTCGCGAGCGGCGACGGGTCGTACTGCACCGGAACGATCGTCACGTCGTCGGCGCTCATTCCGTTCGCCTTCAGCAGTGCGGTGAACACGGGCACGTTGTGATCGGATACTCCGACCTTGAGCCCCTTGAGTTCTCGTGGAGAGGAGATGGGCTTGGCTGCGGGCGAGAGGATGCAATTGGGGCTCGTTTGCATGGTGGCGCCGACGATGGTGACGGGCACTCCCTTCGCGATGGCCGAGCCGACGTTCTGCGGCGTAGAGGTACCGACCCACACCTTGCCGGTGTCGATACCGGCTTCGACGCCGGTCGCCGCGGCTCCACCCGCGATGAGGTTCACGTTCATACCCGACTGCCTGTAGTAGCCCTTCGCGTCGGCGAAGTACTCGCCGGCGAACTGTGCGTTCTTGATCCAGCCGAGCTGCATCGGCACCGTGCCGTACTTGGTGTCTCCCTTGGTGACGCCGTAGTTCGACGAAGACTCCGATGATGTGCCGCAGGCGGTGAGCGCGGCACCTCCCGCGACGAGGAGTCCGGAAGCGCCGAGCGCTCGGAGGAAGCCGCGGCGGTTCATTGCGAAGGAGGTCGTAGTCACTGCTGTTCTCCTGAGGTGGTGAGGCGTGAGGTGTCGGTGAGGCGGTAGTGCCAACCGCTGCTGGGCAGCGCCGTCGAGTGGTGGACGTCGTCGTTACGCTCGTCGTCTGATTTGCCCTGTGCCAGAAGGCCATAGGGGTCTACTTCGCGCTTGAAACGAGACTCGTTGGCTGTCCAGGGCTTCATGCCAGACGACTTGAGTGTCGGGGTATGGGTGTTCGCGATGGCGAGCCCTGCCTCTTCAAGTCGACGCGTCATGGCAGCCATCTGCTCGTGGTCGGAGAATTCGAAGACCGGAGAGCCCTGTGCGGACAGACCGCCGTCGATTCGTTTCATCTCCAGGTGGATCGGACCGATTTCGGCGAAGTCGTCGGCGATACGCATGATGGACTCGTAGAGGTCGGTGTGTGGGTACAGGGCGAGCAAGCCGATGAGCTTCTTGTTGCGACGCTGGTAGTGCAACATCGAATGGCCCCAGGTGAATTCGTACAGTGGCGCTCCGTAACTGCCCTCGCCTTCGGCGCAGTCGTTGCGGATCTCCCCGTGACACTGTGCCGCAAGATCGGCGACGTTCGGCATGTTGTCCGGCGCCACCATCAGCAACACCATCGCGTGGCCGTGGGGAATGAGCGGCGCAAGCCGGGTGAAATAGGTGGGGAGGGGATCAGCATGCGGTGATACCACCTTCTTGAGCACGCCGTCGCTCTCGCAGATGTCGACGGAGAAGCGAACGGCATCTGCGAAGCGTGGGAACGACAAGACCACCTCGCGCCATTCCAACGCTGGGGCAGTGGGCATTTCGACCTCGGTGATGATTCCGTTGGCGCCGTAGGCGTGATGGACGGTGTTCACGTCTGCGCCGGTCAATTCGAGGAGTCGCGGTTCTTCCTCGACAGTCATGATCTCGAGCGCTTTGATGTTGCCCCGGTCGCGCAGGATTCCCCACTGGCAGCTACCGATCCCCGCGTGGCCGCCGGCGATGTAACCGCCGATTGTCGCCTGACGCGCCGTGGAGGGGTGATGGCGTAGTTCCCATCCGGTAGGGCGGATTTGGGCGTCGATATCGGCGACGACCGTGCCGGTCAACGCGCGCACTGTCCCCGGGCGGTGGGCTATCACGCCGGCGATCTTCGTGACGTCGATGATCGCGCCGCCGGTCAACGGCACCCCTTGCCCGAACTGCCCGCTACCTGCCCCGCGCACCGTGATCGGAACCCGATGGCGCGCACAAGCTGCGACCACAGTGCGCAGTTCGTCCTTGTCGGCAGGGGTGATGTAGATTTCGCCGGTCTTCCCGCGAAGCACGTCGCGAAGTACCGGACTCTGTGCATAACGATCACGACTCTTCATCGCGACCTTACGTGCGTCTGCCGTGTAGGCGATCGCTCCGAGGTCGGATGCCAAGGCGTTGATGGCGTCGTCGGGTTCGGTGTCTGCCTGAATTGATTCGGTGGACATACATTCTCTCTCTTTAGATTTCGGAGTACAGCCGTGTGACACGCGCGTGCGCGTCGTGTTCGAGTACAAGGTCGCGGTCGGTGGGTCCGGTGCTGACCCGCACACCGTCGACGAAGACACCGGCGATGTCGGAGGCCGACAGGGACAGGACCGCAAGGGCCCAGAGTGTTTCGGCGTCGGCTCCGACGGGGTGTGGCGGGTCGAGAACGACGAAGTCGGCCCGCTTTCCCGGCTCGATGCTGCCGACAGTGTCCTCGATCCCCAAGACCATTGCGGAGTCGATGGTGTGCATTCGCAGGATGCGCGCGGCAGTCATCACTGATGCCGACTGCGCCTGTGCGCGAAGCAGATACAGGCCCGTGCGCATGTTCTGAAAGGGATCGGAGACGTCGGCGCTTGCCTGACCATCGACCCCAAGTCCCACCCCGATCCCGTCATCGAGGTAGCCGGCGATGTCGGCGACGCCGGAACCGAGGCGTCCGTTGGACAGCGGGTTCCACACCATCGACACACCCGCGCGGGCGGCCTCGCGTCGGATCTGCGGGGTTGTGTGGATGAAGTGGGCGAAGACGGTGTCTGAATTGACCCGGCCGGCGTCGACAAGTGCGCCCCAACTGGCCCGCTGGTCCGCGGCGACGCTCGGGTCTTCGAGAAAGTGTGCATGGCCGCCGATGCCGAGGTCGCGCAGGTAGCTCGCCTCGGCACGCATGTCCTCGACATCGAGGACTCCGGTGGTGTTGACGGACACCCCGAGCATCTGTGATCGGGTACCGGAGATGTGTGTGAGAAACGCGTCGATGTCAGCGAGGCGCTCTGACGCCGACGCGTTACGAGGCGAGGAGAACGAGTACACCGTGTGCTGCGGCGAATCGAGTGCTGCTTGCCACTGCTCGGTAGGCCCGGAACCGAAGTCGTGGGTGTGATCGCACACGGTGGTGATGCCGTTGCGCAGGAGCTCATGGTGGCCCAGCGAGGCGAAGGTGTACATGTCGCCCGCGTCAAGCAATGGCCCAAAGCGCTTGTGTAGCTGTGAGATCCACGCGAATGTGCCGCAGCCGTCGGCGAGCCCACGAAATGCGCTCTGCCACAGGTGGCTGTGAGCTGACACGAAACCGGGCAGGACGAACTTCCCGCCGAGGTCGACGATGCGGTTGTCCTTGGCATACTCGGGCGTCGGATCGCCGAAGGCAACCTGATCGAAGACTCCGTCGTCGACGACGAAGTAGCCGCGCCCTGGTGAAACTTGATGATCGTGTACCGGGAACAGTAGTGCGTTGGTGTAGAGCGTCGGCACTGCTCGACTCCTGTCATGAGAGTTTCGAAGCGGGAACTTCGAGGGTGAGAACCCCGACCGGCGTGTGCAAAAACGTTTTCGCGGCTGGTGTCGAGGATGCAGTCTGCAGATTGCAGCGGTGTGAACTACGTTTACGGACAGGTTGCCAAATCGTTTTAAACGCGCCTGATGGCGTAAACATGGCATGGTTGTCGCTGAGAAGCTGGAAATGGAGGCTGGGTTGCGTCGACCGACGATCAAAGATGTTGCGTCTGTGGCCGGAGTATCGGTGACGACGGTGTCGCATGCCCTCAATGACAAGGGGCGGGTCGACGACGGTACGCGACAACGAATCAAGGACATCGCGATCGAACTCGGATATAGCGCGAACCCGAGGGCTCGCGCGCTGCGCACGGGCGGTGGCAGGACCATCGGCCTGATCACCGGGCTCGAGGCCGACCAATCGCCTGATCGAGATAGTCGCTTCGATTGGTACATGCGTACCGCATTCGCAGGTGCGGCGGAGGCGTTGCGGCTCGGCTACGCCTTGGTGTTGATGCCGCCGTCGGATCAGCAGGCCTGGGTTCGTGAGCTCACCGTCGACGGAGTCCTGGTGATCGATCCGGAACCAGAGGGTGAGCTCGTGCCACAGTTGCTCGGCCGAAACCTTCCCGTTGTGGTGATCGGCGGACAGATCGACCTGCCCGGTGTGGCGACGGTTGCTCTGGACCGTCGTAGCGCCGTGGCAGAAGTGCTCAAACACTTCGCTCGCAGGGGGCGGCGGAGGCCTGCCATCGTGATCGACGACAGCAGGCGGCAGATGACTGTGGGTACCGCGGAAGCCTACCGAGCGTCGTGCGCCGAGCCGCTGGTCGAGATCGCCGACACTGCTCAGGGCCGGTCGGCGGGAGGAGCGGCGGCGATGATGCGACTGCTGGAAGCCGACCCGCTGCTCGACGCCATCTACGCGCCACTGGATTCGATTGCGGTCGGATGCGTGTCGGCGATCGCTGACTCCGGACGTGACGTTGAGGTGGTGACCGCCGAGGGCTTGGTGGCGCAGGCTTACGGCCTGTGCGGAGTCGACACTCGTCGCGAGGACCAGGCAGCCGAGGCGGCCAAGATGCTGATCGACCAGATCGAGACGGGTGTGTCGCCGCGGTCACGAGTACTGACGGCAGGACTCGTCGAGCGTTGACGCCGACCGCAGAAACGACTCGACCCGCCTGACGACATGGTCAGGCGGGTCGGTGATCGGTGCGCCGCTACTCACCCGGAGAGGTGGCCGGTGAGCAACTCGACCGTCGCGGTGAGCGGTCGTCCACCCCCGCTCACACAATAAGAATAAGGACGACGATGCGCGCCGGGCCAGGGACTTTTGACCCGTTTGCGCTACGTGGTCACCGACTGAATCCAGTTGATGTCGTCGGGCGTGACCTTACGGGATTTCTCCGCGTAGTCGGCATGCTCGGACAGGAAGTGTCGAACCATCGGGCAGACGGGGACGATCAGCTTGCCCGCGGCGATCGAGTCGTCGAGGGCTTCCTGGATGACGATCGTGGCCAGGCCGCGTCCGCCGAAATCGGGGCCGACTTCGGTGTGGTAGAAAACGCGCTCGGCGCTGCCGTCATGATCGCGGTCCCGGTAGGCGGTCAGACCTGCGACCCTGCCGTCGACGCTGATCTGATAGCGGTTCTCGTCGGCGAGATGGGTGACGTTGGTTTCGGCTCCGGTTTTGTCGGTTGTCATGAATCCGACGGTAGCGCGAGGCAGCGTGCCGTGGGGTCGGGTGCGTGCTGCGTGGTCGAGTACGTGCGGTGGCCGGGTGCGTTCAGTGCGCGGTGGCCGCGCGCCGATAGCCGCGCAGCGCCGGAATCAGGCAGACGGCGATGATCGCGACCGACCAGATCGCGACCTTGACGAAGTTGTGCGCCACCGGTCCGCCATCTGCCAGCGATCGCATCACCTCGATCGTCGGTGTCATGGGTTGGTTCGCGACGATCGGCTGCAGCCATCCCGGGTAGGCGTCGATGGGGGAGAAGCCGGAGTTGAAGAACATCAATACGCTCGAGATCAACGACAGCAGGGGGACGAGCGGAGCGGCGGGTCCTGCGCTTACCGCGAGCGCGAGTACGAGGGTTGCGTAGGCGATGCCGAACATCAGCGTGACAGCGATGATCCCGATGACCGAGGCCGCACCGCCGGTGATTCGAAAGCCCGTGGCGGTGCCGATCGCGAGGAGGAGTGCGGTCACGACGACGATGCGCACCACCTCGCTGCCGAGCCGTGAGGTGAGGTCGGCGGCGCGATGGATCGGCAGGACGTACAACCTCGTCAACAATCCTGTGTCACGTTCGGAGTTCAGACGCACACCCGCGGCAACGGAACCGAACATGGCGCTCACGAGAATGACCAGCGGCACGGTCGAGTAGGAGCTGTCCTGTCCGGTTGCACCGCCGAGCGCGTCGCCGAGCACCACCTTGAACATGAGCAGCGTGAGCACGGGAACCACGACGAGTTGGACGAGCATCCCCTTGTCGCCGACCATCACCGACACCTGACGCCATGTCAGAGCGCCGCTCTGCGTTGCCCATGCGCGCAGCGACCGTTCGGGCCGCGGGGTTGCAACCGGCATCTCGGTGGTCATCGAGCGGCCTTCCTGGCTCCGAGGGCGCCGAGCACGACCGCTGCGACCGCCAGGCCGATGCACCACCACACCGTCGGCATGAGTATCTCCCGTGTGGCACTGCCGTCGCTGAGCGCGCGCATCGACGTGGCGAACTGCGAGATCGGTTGATTGCGCACGAAGGGGGCGATCCACTCGGGGAACTGGCTCTCGGGAACGAAGCCGGTGGACATCATGCCCAGAATCAGTATCGGGAGTGAGAGCGCCTGGCTCGTCGCTTCCGGACTGTCGGACAACAGTCCGATGGCGTCGGCGACAGCCGCGATGAGTATGCCGACCACGAGTGCAACGGCGAAGAGTCCGACCGTGTCGGCAACGGAGCCGTGGGGGCGCCATCCCATGACGAGACTGGTTGCGGTGGCGCACATGACCGAGAGGGTCAGCAGCAGTCCGTTGGTGCCCAGACGCGCGGTCACCGGAACCCACGAGCGCATGGGGAGGGTACGGAAGCGGGTGTGCACCCCTTTCGTCGCGTCGTTTGCAGCGCGCATGGCGGCGGCGGACGCGACGAAGCCCACCGACTGCAGCGCGATGATCGGCATCAGGAACTGCGCGTAGTCCATCCCCGGGTCGGCGTCCATGATCGAACGCAGTGGCAGATAGAAGCAGATCGCGAGCAGCACCGGGGCGACGAACGCGAAGATGAACTCGCCGTTGCGGACGATTCCGGCGACTCCTCGTCCGACGAGCACCCACAGTTGTGTCAGTGCACGAGCGCGCGGCTCGGCTCCCGACTGGGGCGCAGCGACGAGCGCGGTGAGATTCTTCGGGGCTGCCTGCGTCATGCGCTGGCGCTCCGGTCGGACGGGTGCTCCTCGTGTAGATCGTCATCGGATGCGGCGTCGGGACCGGTGAGCGCGAGGAAGACCTCGTCGAGACTCGGGCGTCGTAATGTTATGTCGGACAACCGAATTCCCGCGAGCGTCGTTCGGCGAACGATCTCGACCAAGGTGTCGGCACCTTCTGGCGCCGGCACGGACACGGAGAGCGTGTCGACGTCGTTTCCCGTCGTGTCGTCCGACTGTGCGCTCGCTCGCGTCGCGCCGAGATCGCCGAGGCAGGCGAGCAGGGGTTCGAGTTCCTCCGCAACGGTTGGTGTCACCTGATAGTGCGAGGCACCGGTCGCGGCCTTGAGCTCCGCCGCGGTTCCCGAAGCGATCACCCGGCCCTTGTCGATCACCACGATGTGGTCGGAGAGGGAGTCGGCTTCTTCGAGGTACTGGGTGGTCAACAAGATCGTGACGCCCTGATCCCGAAGTGCGGAGACGAGCCGCCAGACGTCCTGCCTGCTGCGCGGGTCGAGGCCCGTTGTCGGTTCGTCGAGGAAGACCACCTCAGGGCGGGTGACCAGGCCGCAAGCGATATCGATTCGACGTCGCATACCGCCCGAGTACTTTCCGACGCGGCGCTCGGCGGCGTCGGTCAGGCCGAAGTCGACGAGTAGTTCGTCGGCTCTCTCGCGCGCGGCCCGCTTCGTCAGCCCCATCAGCCTGCCGAAGAGGACAAGGTTGGCGCGTCCGCTGAGCGACTCGTCGAGTGCGGCGAACTGGCCGGTCAGCATGATGGATCGTCTGACCGCCGCGGCGTCGGCCACGACGTCGTGACCGGCGACGGTCGCCGAGCCGTCGTCCGGCTTGAGCAGGGTGCACAGCATGTTGACCGTGGTGGTCTTTCCTGCACCGTTCGGTCCGAGGAGCGCCAGGATCGACCCCTTCTCGACGTCGAAGGTGACATCTTCGACGGCGGTGTGGTCTCCGAAGCGTTTACGCAGGCCATTGGCGGTGATGGCGACCTCGGGGGCCGCACGATGCCGAGCGCCCGAGCCGGTGCTCGGCGAGGCAACGTGTCTGCGGAACGGGTGTGCCATTCGGCACTCCTCTCCCATGTGATGACCATCTGTACCGGTGGCGTGACCTGCGCACCACCGCATTCCGGATCGCCAAAATGATCCGGATTCCGCAATGAGCGCAGACTACATGTCGAATGTCTACCTGATCTACTTTTCCGCAGATCGATTTCGATGCGCGAGAAAGTTACCCCGTTCAGGGGACATGTGTAACGACGAGGTGGAGATGAGCGATCAAAGTCGGGAAAGCATTTTTGTCACCTAATCCGCCCTGGTAATCAATTCTGAACTACTTCCTTCGATTGAATTGTCTAGCGTTTCCTTCCGTAGAAATACACCTTGGGTGAGACTAGGTCGGGTAAATGGCGGGATCGGTTTCCAGGGCAGGCCGGCCGCAGCCAGCCGGCGTAGCCAGCGGGGATCGGGGCGAGTCGGTACAACCCGGGAGTGAGGATATGAGCCAACAGCACACGGCGGACGATCGTCGTGAAGCGGGCCTCGGTGGTCCGCTGCTCGAGTTGACGGCCGCGCAGCGCGGCATGTGGTTTGCGGAAAGTCTCTCTCCTGATTACTCGGTAACCGTCGCGCAGTACATCGACATCAGGGATGATGATCGGCCGCTCGATGAGGAACTTCTTCGCCAGTTGATCGTCGACGCAGGTCGTGAGACCGAGATGGCCTTCACGCGGATCGTCGAGGTCGACGGTGTGCCGATGCAGGTTGTTGACCAGTCGATCGACAACCATTTGCAGGTTGTCGACCTTCGCGGCGAAGCCGATCCGGTCGCTCGCGCCCGTGACTGGATGAATTCCGATTATCGCGGCAATATGGACCTGCTGTCGGACCCCCTCGTCGTCGGTGCACTTCTTCGCGTCGCCGATGATCGCATTTTTTGGTACGTGCGTGCGCATCACATAGCCCTCGACGGATACGCAGCGCTGACCGTGGTATACGAGATTCTCAACCGTTACAACGCGGCGGTCACGGGTGCGGAATACGTCTCCAAACCCGGCGCCAAGCTCGATGAATTGGTTGCCGACGATCAGAAGTATCTCAGTGGCACCCGCCGCCAGGCTGACCGCGAATACTGGGCAGATCGCGTCCATGATCTTCCTGAACGAGTCACCCTCGCTCAGCAATCCGCAGCGGCTCCACTCTCGCCCTGCAATGCCGTTGCCGCCACCGAGATGGATTCCGCGCGCCAGCAGACCATTGAGCGTCTTTCCGCGTCGCTCAACAGTTCGCCTGCGGTGCTACTGAGTGCCGGATTTTCGGCATTTCTCGCCCGGATGGCGGGAACCGACGATGTCGTTCTCAGCCTTCCGGTGACCGGCCGGGCCACGGCAAAGATCAAGCGTGCGGCCGGCATGGTCTCCAACATGTTGCCCGTGCGATTTCGCGACGTGAGGCGACTGTCGATGCGCGGCCTCGTGGACCAGGCGCAGCTCGAGTTCACCGGTGTGCTCCGGCACCAGCGCTACCGGTTCGAAGACATCCGCCTCGACGCGGGACTGCAGGACGCCAACACCGCGTCGTTCGGTCCGATCGTGAACATCATGTTCTTCGACAAGCCCGTCGAGATGGCGGGTGCGACCGTGGACTACCACATCCTGGCGTCGGGCATCCTCGAGGATCTGCGGCTCAACCTGTACCAAGCGAGTCCCACCGCACGGATCGGCGTCGACCTGCACGGCAACCCCAATCTCTACGACGAGGCCGAACTGCGCGGCCACCTCGAGCGCTTCCTCGCGTTCCTCGATCGCGTCCTGGCGCACCTGGACACTCCCATCGGCGACCTCGATCTGCTGCTCCCCGGCGAACGCGCGGATCTCCTCGACCTCGGCGTAGGCCCGCTCCGGCCGCTCCCGACGCCGTCTGCCCACCTGCTCGACGGTTTCGAGGCCGCGGTCGGTGAGACACCGACGGCCACCGCGGTCGAGTTCGGCGACCATCAGTGGACATACCGGGAGTTCGATGAACTGCGGTGGCGCTTCGCGGCCACGCTGCGTTCGGCGGGAGTCGACCAGGGCGATCACGTTGTCGTCTCGCTCGACCGTGGGCCCGCCCAGGTCGTCGCGATCTACGCGGTACTCACCCTGGGCGCGGCGTACGTCCCCGTCGACCCGACGCAGCCCGACCAGCGCCGTTCGCTCATCGCCGATGCCGTCGGCGCGCGAGTGGTGATCGACGACGAGTACCTCGTCAACGTCGGGTTCGGACCTGGTGGGTTCGGCGACGGCAGGATCTACGACGGCGCAAGGAGAACTGTGGGCGGCGGGGCAACTGCCGCCTACGTCATCTTCACCTCGGGCTCGACCGGCGTGCCCAAGGGCGTGCAGGTCAGCCACGAGGCGGTCATCAACAGACTCGCCTGGATGCAGGACAACTACGGCCTCGCGACCGATGACGTCGTGCTCTACAAGACTCCGTTCACCTTCGACGTTTCGGTGTGGGAGCTGCTCTGGGCGCTCGGGCGGGGTGCTCGGCTGGTGATCGCCAAGCCGGGTGGCCACCGCGATCCCGCGTATCTGCGTGACTTGATCATCTCGCGCGGGATCACCGTCCTGCACTTCGTTCCGTCGATGCTCGACGTGTACACCGAGGTGCTGGCGAACGAGGGGCACTCGACGCTTCTGCCGTCGACGGTCCGGTTCGTGTTCACCTCAGGTGAGGCTCTTCCGCGGAGTCTCGCCGAGCGGGTGATCGACGGATCGCACGCTGATCTGGTCAATCTCTACGGCCCCACCGAGGCGGCGGTCGATGTCACCGAGTGCACGGTGGGCAGCGACGACGGTCCGGTGCCCATCGGTACGCCGGTGGCCAACACTCGGGTTCATGTCCTCGACGGCGCCTTGGCTCAGGTGCCGGTCGGTGTCGCGGGTGAGCTCTACCTCGCCGGTATCCAACTGGCCGACGGTTATGTCGGTCGTGCCGGGCTGACCTCGGAACGATTCGTCGCCGACCCGTTCGGGCCCGAGGGCACTCGGATGTACCGAACCGGCGATCTGGTCAGGTGGGCAGACGATGGGAGTCTGCACTATCTCGGACGGACCGACTTCCAGATCAAGATCCGTGGACAACGCGTCGAGCCGGGTGAGATCGAGGCCGTCCTCGACGCCATGCCCGGAGTCGATGCGAGTGCGGTGGTGCCTCGTACCGACCTCGCCGCGGGACCCGTGCTCGTCGCGTACGTCCGTTCCGAGAGCACGGACGTCACCGAGAGTGCCGCACTGGCATGGTGCCGCGGGCATCTGCCATCGCACATGGTCCCGGTTGCTGCGATGCGACTCGACGAGTTCCCGTTGAACCCCTCGGGCAAGCTCGATCGGAAGCGGCTTCCCGTACCCGAACTGAACCGCTCCGTCGAGTACGTCGCGCCACGAACGCGAGTCGAGCTCGCGCTCTCCTCACTGATCACCGAGCTCCTCGGTGTTGAGCGGATCGGATTGCGCGACAACATCTTCGCGCTGGGTGGCGACTCGCTGATGGCCGCGCGTCTCGTCTCGCGCGCGCGTAGCGAACGAGATCTCCAGGTTGATCTGACCACCGTGTTCTCGGCTGTCGACATCGGTGGGATCGCAGATATGACCGAATTCGGTGGCGAGCCCGAACATGTGGTGTTACGCCGCTTCGAACGGGAAGCGGTCATTCCGTTGTCGCACGCGCAGACTCGGCTGTGGTTCGTCAATCGCATGGACCCGGGCGCCGCGACCTACAACATGCCCGGCGCCGTGCGACTCGGTCACGAAGTCGATGTCGACGCATTGCACGCGTCGATCGAGTTTCTCGTGGAGCGTCACGAGACGCTGCGCACACGTTTCGGCTCCCACCTCGGCGAGCCCGTGCAGGAGATCCTCACGACTGCCGAGGCGATGGAGTTCCTCGACACCGAGGTGTTCGACGCGGTGGATCGTCTCGACGAGTTGATCGCAGCCGAGGCGGCACGGGGCTTCGATCTCGTACGTGAGATCCCGTTCCGGATCCGCATCCTGCGTGATCGCGAGGGCTACGTCGTCGTCACCGTGTTGCACCACATCGCAGGCGACGGGTTCTCGCTACAGCCGTTGATCCGCGACCTGGTGGTCGGCTACACGCACCTTCGTGACGGCACGAAGCCCGACCTCGAACCCTTGGAGGTCCAGTACGCCGATTTCGCCATCTGGCAGCGCACACTCCTCGGCGAGTTGGAGTCGCCGACCGAACGTGCCGCCGAGGGCCTGTCGTTCTGGCAAACCGAGCTCGCGGACATGGCCGATTTGCTGATGCTTCCCACCGATCGCCCTCGGCCGCACCTGCCGACCGGGGCGGGCGGCTACATCGATGCAGTCATCGATGCCGAACTCGCGACGAGCATCAGGGGCCTCGCGCGAGATCGCGGCGTCACACCGTTCACTGTGGTGCACGCGGCGCTGGCGATCGTGCTGTCGCGGTGGGCGGAGGTCGATGAGGTCTCGATCGGCACGGCTGTGGCGGGCAGAGACGAGCCGGCGACAGCGGAACTGGTCGGAATGTTCGTCAACACGGTGGTGCTACGCACCGCGGTGTCGTCTGTGGACACCGTGGCCGACCTCCTCGAGCGCGCCCACGAGACCAAGACCCGCGCGGTTCGGCACGCCGACATCCCGTTCGAGTGGATCGTCGACGCGGTGAGTCCGGAACGCTCCGCCTCGCACACCCCGCTCTTCCAGGTCGCACTGACGATGCACCCGGGGCACGCGACCACGCTGCATCACTTCGACGAATCGGCCCGACTCATCGACGCGCGGGTGCCCGCCGCGAAGTTCGACCTGTCGATCACGGTGACCGATCAGGCTGACTCGGGTGGTTACGATCTCGAACTCTCCTACGCCGCTGACATTTTCGAGCGTCGCACCGCGGAACGCGTTGCCGCACAACTCGATTTGGTGTTGCGAACGATGGTCGCCGCGCCTGCGCGCTCGGTCGGGACCATCGACATCGTCGCCGACGAGGACCGGGCAGAGCTGATTTCCGGTGTCGAGGCACTCGCGGAGCCCGCACTGCTGCGAGACCTTTTCAGGGCGGGCGCCGAGCAGGCCGACCCGCACTCGCTGGCCATCGCCGGCACGTCGGAGATCACCTGGTCGATGCTCGTGGCCCGATCCAATCAGCTCGCCCGCGAACTCGTCTCGATGGGTGTCGGTCCCGGTGACATCGTCGCGATCTGCGTTCCGCGTTCGCATCAGTCGGTGCTCTCGATGATGGCGGTCGCCGCCTCGGGCGCGGCATTCGTCAGTATCGACCCGGCGCTGCCCGCTGCGCGCATCGCCGAGATCCTCGCCGACAGCGAAGCGGCGGTCGGGTTGAGCGTCGAGGAGAGCGCCTCGCGCCTCCCGGACGCAGTGGACTGGCTCGTCATCGGTCACGAGGACACCGAGTTCCGACTTGCCGGCCACAGCGGTGCGCCGCTGGGCGACGCGGAATTGGTCCGCACACCGCATCTCGACGACCTCGCGTATCTGATCTACACGTCCGGGTCGACCGGACGTCCCAAAGCTGCGGCGCTGAGCCACCGCGGACTGTCGAATGTCGTCGCCAACCAGCAGACGATATTGAGAGTGAGCAGCGAGTCGCGCGTATTGCACGTCGCGTCACCGAGTTTCGACGCGTCGATCTTCGAGATCCTGATGGCGCTCGGGCAGGGTGCCCGCCTGGTCATCAGTCCCGCGGGGGTGTTCGGGGGCGACGAACTCGCCACCCTGATGAGGGATCAGGGCGTGACCCACACGGTGATGACCCCATCGGCGCTGGGCACCATCGAGCCGGCGGCGGTGCCGAAGTTGCGTCGGGTGATCAGTGTCGGGGAGGCGTGCCCGCCAGACCTGATGCGACGCTGGGCGAGGGCGGGGCGCAGATTCCACAACCTCTACGGCCCAACGGAAGTCAGCATCTGGGCCACCGCGGCCGGACCGATGACCGAGCACGACGAGGTGTCGATCGGTTTGTCCATCCCTGGTGTCGGTGCGATCGTGCTCGACCGCGCGCTCCGGCCGGTCCCCACGGGCGTTCCCGGCGAGCTGTATCTGCGTGGCGTCCAACTCGCCCGGGGTTACCATCGCCGCAGCGACCTGACGGCGTCGAGGTTCGTCGCCGACCCATTCGCTCCCGGTGAGCGGATGTATCGCACGGGCGATCGCGTGATCCGCACAATGCGTGGCGATCTGCGCTACATCGGACGCACCGACTTCCAACTCAAGATCCGCGGACTGCGTATCGAACCGGGGGAGGTGGAGGCGGCAATCGTCGACCATCCTCTCGTCACCGACGCGGTGTGCCTCGGCGTGCCCGCGCCCAACGGTGACGATGTGTTGGTGGCTTACGCGACGCTGGCCGAAGGTGCGTCCGCAGATCCTGCGCACATCCTCGAGCATGCGGCCACGCGACTGGCCGGCTACATGGTGCCGCACACGCTCGTCGTCGTAGACGAGTTCCGGCTCACCACATCGGGGAAAATCGATCGAAAGTCGTTGCCGGCGGTCGACTTCGGGACCGCGGCCCCATATCGCCAGCCGGGGTCGCAGCTGGAGATGGTGGTCGCAGGTGTGTTCGGCCAGGTACTCGGGCTCGAACGCGTCTCCGCCGATGCCGACTTCTTCCATCTCGGCGGCAGTTCACTCTCGGCGACCAAGGTCACGGCACGCCTGGCGGCGCTTCTCGACCGCCAGGTGCCGGTGAAGCTGCTCTTCGAGCGTCCGACGGTCTCCGCGCTCGCCGCGGCATTGACGTCGGGGCCGACGGGGCAGGGCATGCCTGCGCTCCACGCGCGCAGCCGCACCGAACTCGTGCACGTGTCCGGCATGCAGCGGGGCCTCTGGCTGATCAATCGGGCCGAACCCGAGTCCGCCGCGTACAACGTCGCGATGGCTTTGCGGCTGTCCGGCGACCTCGACGTCCCGGCGCTCACCCGTGCCACGATCGACCTCGGGAGGCGTCACGAGGCTCTGCGCACCGTCTATCCGATGATCAACGGTGAACCGGTGCAGGTGATCATGCCCGCCGACGCGCTCGACAACGATGTGCTGCTCGAGGTACGCGACGTCGCGGGCTCCCTGAGCGCTGAGATCGCCGAGATCACCGGTGCCGGCTTCGACATCACCGTGCGGCCACCGGTCCGGGCGGTGCTGCTCAGGGTCTCCCCGGACGAGCACGTCCTCGTCTTCGTGGTCCATCACATCAGCGCCGACGGTGCATCGATGATGCCGCTCGCGCGTGATCTGATGGCGGCGTACGCCGCACGGCACGGTGGGGCAGAACCCGCGTGGAAGCCCCTGGCCGTGCAGTATGCCGACTTCAGCATGTGGCTCTCCGAACGACTTGCGGTGGTCGACGACGGGGTGTCCGAGCAGGAGCGCCAACTCTCCTACTGGCAGGAGCGGCTGTCGGGCCTGCCGGAAATCCTCGAGCTTCCTGCGAGTAAACCGCGCCCGAAGACACCGAGTTTCGAAGGCGCCGCAGTCGAATTCGAGATCCCGTCCGACGTGGTCGCCAAGCTCGAGGAGACCTCCCGCAAACACCACACCACCCAGTTCATGGTCACACACGCGGTGTTCGCGGTGCTGCTCGCGCGGCTCTCGGGCCGAGATGACATCGTGATCGGCACACCGTTCGCGGGTCGCGGTGAGCCGCTGCTCGAGGACGTCGTCGGAATGTTCGTCAACACCCTTGCGCTGCGTACCCGGGTCGACGGCGGCGAGCGGTTCCTCGAGTTGCTCGACCGTGTCCGCGGCGACGACCTCGCCGATATGTCGCATGCCGCAATCCCTTTCGACGAGATCGTCGCACGGATCATGTCGCGGCCGCCGACCGCGCACAACCCGATCTTCCAGGTGATGCTGGCGTTCCAGAACGTCGAATTCCCGGTGCTCCGTCTCGACGGACTCACCGTCGAGCCCGTGCGCGAGGAATTGACATCTGCGAAGGTCGACCTGGCGCTCACCTTCTTCCCGAACGATCCGGAGCGGGAGGCCCGCGGCGGGGCGCTGCGTGCCCAGTTCACCTACGCCACAGCTCTTTTCGACGAGGAGACGGTGAAGCGGATGGCCGCCCGATACGTCCGGCTGCTCGCCGAACTCGTCGACGACCCCGAGCGCGTCGTCGGCGACGCCAGCATGGTCATCGACTCCGATCAGGCCGATGATCCCGCCGAAGGTGATGAGCAGGCGTCGCTGTTCGATCTCATCGCAGATGCTGTGACCTGCGATCCGGATGCGGCGATCCTGCCCGACGTCTGTGCGGTCAGCTTCGGTGATCTGTCGACGCACGTGTCGGCGCTGAGCGCGGTTGTGCCCGATGCTGATTCGGCACTGACGATGGCACTCATGACGTTGGTTCCCGGACTGGCCACCGCTGGGCCCGCCGAGCTCGACGATGTACTGAGTTCGTTGCACGCCCGCGCACACAGGGTCGCGGCGCGCGACAAATCCACCCCTATAGATCCCATCTAGCCGGAAGGTCTCCACACAGCCGTGACGGGAATCGACGCGAACGCACTAGAAACATGCTCGGGGTGGGGTCGCCGTCCCGGTATACGTGATCTGATCGGGGTAACCGCACGGACCGAACCGCATGCCCTCGCACTGTCCACACCGGCGACGCTCACGTTCGGCGAGCTCGAAGCGCGCGTTGCGCCGATGGCCACGGTGTTCGCCGGACGCGGTATCGACCCCGATGCCGCCGTCGCAGCCACCATCGCACCATTGGTGACCACACCCGGCGCAGACCCGGCCGCTTCGGCCGCCCTCACGCAGCAGCATCTCGCGCAGATACGTGCGGCGGCCGTCGACACACTCGGTGGGGACGACTGGCAGTCGTTGCCCGGTCTCTTTCGACTCGCGGTGCGGCGCTTCGCCGGTCGGCTCGCCGTCACCGACACCACCGGTGCCGAGCTGACCTATCGGGAGCTCGACGAGCTCTCCGACGCCGTGGCCGTGGGACTGGTCGCCTCAGGTGTGGAACAGGGCTCGGTCGTCGGACTCGCGACCGCCCGCAGCGTCGACGTCATGGTGGCGATCCTCGGCATCCTGAAGGTCGGCGCGACCTACCTCCCACTCGACACCTCGCACCCGGCAGATCGCCTGCAGATGGTCGTCGACGACGCGGCCCCGGTCGTGGTGATCTCGGGCGAGGGCGGCCACGCGACGCTCGACCTCCTCGGTGTCGCCCTGACCACGACGGCCGAGCTCTCCGACCGTTCGCGTCACGCGTCGGGGGAATTGCCTGCCGCACTCGACCCGCGGCTGGCTGCCTACGCCATCTTCACCTCCGGTTCCACCGGTAGGCCGAAGGGCGTCGTCGTCGAACATCGGTCGGTGGTGGCGTTGTTGGCTGCAGCTCAACAGCATTACGGCTTCACCGAATACGACGTGTGGACGATGTTCCACTCGTACGCGTTCGACGTCTCGGTGTTCGAGATGTGGGGACCGCTGCTGTTCGGCGGACGTCTGCTCGTCGTGGATTACCTGACAACGCGCAGCCCGGCGGAGTTCGCGGCTCTGCTCGCGGCGCACTCGGTGACCGTGGTGTCGCAGACGCCGTCGGCGTTCTATCAGCTCGCCGCCGCCGTGCGGCCGCGTGGCGAGACGTCTGTCGCTTCCGACGAGTTGTCATCGTCGGTGCGGTACATGGTTTTCGCCGGTGAGGCGCTGGACTTCGCGCAGGTGACACGCTGGTACGCCGATCGCATGGCTGGCGCTGGACGCCCGGGGCCGGTGCTGGTGAACATGTACGGCATCACCGAGACGACGGTGCACTCGACGTTCCGTGCGCTCGATCCCGAATTCGTCTCGACAGCAAAGGGATCGGACGTCGGTGACGGGTTGCCGGGCCTCGAGATCCACGTGCTCGACGAGCGCCTGCGGCCGGTGCCGGACGGAACGCCCGGCGAGATCTACGTCAGTGGCACGCAGGTGACGCGGGGGTACCTCGGCCGCCCCGAACTGACGGGCGTGCGCTTCGTGGCGGACCCGTTCGCCGGTGACGGACGACGGATGTACCGCAGTGGCGACGTCGCGATCCGTCACGGTGACACCCTCGAATATCTCGGTCGATCCGATGCCCAGATCAAGTTGCGTGGCTTCAGGATTGAGCTCGGCGAGGTCGAAGCGGCGCTGCTCTCCACCCCGGGGGTGGATGCTGTCGCCGTTGCGGTGACGACGCGTGAGAACGGAATCGAACAACTCGTCGGTTACGCCGTTCTCGGCGAGGGCGCCGAGGTGTCTCCGACGGCGATCAGGTCCAATGCCGCGGCGCTGCTGCCGGACTACATGGTTCCCGACGTGGTGATGCTGCTCGACGGTCTGCCGCTCACGGTGAACGGCAAGTTGGATCGTCGTGCGCTTCCCGAACCCGAGATCGTGGTCGACTCGGAGTACGTCGCCCCCGGCACGGAGACCGAGAAGATGCTCGCCGAGATCGTCGCGAACGTACTCGATCTCGAACGGGTCAGCGTCGCCGACTCGCTGTTCGATCTCGGCGGCAATTCGCTTGCCGCTGCCCGCATCGTCGGCCGCGCTTCCGACGCCCTCGGGGTAGACCTCTCCGTGCGCGACGTGTTCGATGCCCCGACGGTCCGCGGTCTGGCCGAACTGTCGGCTCAGCGTGCCGCCGGTCTGCCCGCGGTGGTGGCACTGCCGCGCCCGCAGCGAATTCCGTTGTCGTTTGCGCAGAGTCGCATGTGGTTCATCAATCAGTTCGACACGTCGTTGCCGACGTACAACATTCCGGCGCTGCTGCGGCTGGAGGGCGATCTCGATGTGCAGGCCCTACGCGCAGCACTGAGCGACGTGATCGAGCGCCACGAGGTGCTGCGGACGACGTTCCCCGCAGTCGACGACGAACCGGTTCAGGTGATCGGCGGTGTCGACGAGATCGATGAGCGACTCGAGTGGCGCGACGTCGACTCGTGGTCGGAGCTGCAGACCGTCGCGATGACGGGTTTCGACGTGACCACGGGCTGGCCGGTGCGTGCCGCTCTGTGGGCGCAGGCGCCCGGACAGTGGGTGTTCGCATTGGTGATGCACCATATCGCCTCGGACGGCGAGTCGTTGCGTCCGCTCGTCACGGATCTCATCACGGCCTACATTGCCAGAACCGCCGGGGCCGCACCGGAATTCGCGCCTCTGGAAATCCAGTTCGCCGACTACGCCATCTGGCAGCACGACGTTCTCGGTTCCGCGGACGACACGGACTCGATCATCGGACGCCAACTCGGCTACTGGTCACGACAGTTGCGCGGACTGCCGGACGTGCTCGACCTGCCCGCAGACCGGCCGCGCCCGACCGTTGCGTCGATGCGTGGTGCGCGTGCGTCATTCGACGTCCCGGCAACCGTGGCCGAGAGTGTGGTCGAGTTGGCACGCGCGTCCGGGGTCACCCCGTTCATGGTCGTGCATGGGGCGTTGAGCGCGTTGCTCGCCCGACTGTCGGGGACGGATGACATCGCGATCTCGACCCCGATCGCGGGTCGCGGGCAGCCGGTGCTCGATCCGCTGGTCGGAATGTTCGTCAACACGCTCGTCCTGCGTGTGGGCGTCGACCCCACATTGACCTTCACCCAGTTCCTCGATCGCGTGCGCGGTGTGGACCTCGAAGGCTTCGCGCATGCCGACCTCCCCTTCGAGTCCGTCGTCGAGGCGCTCGACCCGCCACGTTCGGAATCCTTTGCGCCACTGAGCCAGGTCATGCTCACATTCGATCAGAACGCGATGCCCGAGCTCGCCGCACGCGGTATCGCCGCGGCACGACTTCCGGCCCTTGCCGTGGAGCCGGTCGACGTCGACGAGATTCCGGCCAAGGTCGATCTGACGTTCGGGTTGAGGGACACCGGTAACGGTTGGTCTGGCGAACTCGTCTACGCCACAGACATTTTCGATGCCGATACCGCAGAGTCGATTGCCCACCGTTTCGTTCGACTGCTCACCGAGCTGACCGAACAACCGGCGCTGCCGGTAGGCCGCTCACGACTGCTCGACGATCAAGAGTACGACGAGATGTCGTCGATCTTCGGCAGTGAGGCGGCAACACCGCGGTTGCTGGCGGATGTCCTGGCCGATGTGGCCACACGGTATGCCGACTGCGCCGCGGTCACCGACGGGTCGGGCGCCGTCGCGACCTACGCTGAACTCGACGCCCGGTCGGATGCCTGCGCGCGGTGGCTCATCTCGCAGGGTGTCGGCACCGAATCGCTGGTGGCACTGGCTATTCGACGCTCGGTGGACCTTCTCACCGTGTTGTGGGCGGTGACAAAGGTCGGTGCGGGGTACGTACCCATCGACCCCGACTACCCGGCCGACCGCATCACCTACATGCTGAGCGATTCGGGTGTCTCCCTCGGTCTGACGACATCGGAGTTGCGTGAGCAGTTGCCCTCCTCGGTGACGTGGTCGATCGTCTCCGACGTCGTCGCCGTTCGGCAGGGTCCGGCTGAGCCCGCCTCGGCGCCTCTGAGGTCGGACGAGCTGGTGCGTCCGCGTCACCTCGACGCCCTCGCCTACGTGATCTACACGTCCGGGTCGACCGGTCGGCCCAAAGGTGTCGCTGTCACCTACCGAGGTATCCACAACTACGCAGCAGACCTGAGCCGCTACGGGGCGGAAGCAGGGTCTGTGGTGATGGGCTATTCGTCTCCGAGCTTCGACGCGTCGATCCTCGAGTGGCTGATCGCCTCCACCGGGGGAGCGACGCTCGCCTATCGGCCCGAGGGCGCGATCGGCGGGGAATTGCTCGAAGAGTTCATGCGCGAGGCCGGGGTCACGCATGCGTTCATGACGCCGACCGTTGCCGCGACGATCAATCCCGCAGCCGTCCCGGGTTTGCAGCTCCTGGCATCGGGGGGTGAGGCGCTGCCGCAGCGACTCGTCGACCGGTGGGCCGACGAGGTCGCCTTCTTCAATGCCTATGGCCCGACCGAGACGTCGGTCGCCGTCGCCAACAGCCGACGCCGCGTCGGCGACCCGGTGCGCATCGGCGGACCCATCGGCGGTGTGGGATTGGTGGTCCTCGACGACGCGTTGCAGCCCGTTCCGGTGAATGTTCCCGGCGAGCTCTACGTCCGTGGTGTCGCGCTTGCCCGCGGCTACCTCGACCGGGCAGGACTGACTGCTGCGCGCTATGTAGCCGATCCCTTCGGCGGTGGCGGCGACCGCCTCTACCGCACCGGAGATGTGGTGCGATGGCGCCGCACCGAGGACGGCGACCTGGAGCTCGAGTATTCCGGGCGTAGCGATGACCAGGTGAAGCTGCGAGGTCTGCGCATCGAATTGGGCGAGGTCGAAGCCGTCTTGTCGTCGTATCCGGATGTCTCGGAGGCGGTCGTGATCGGCGTGGGTGGTGCCGTGGCCACGGCGCTCGCAGGCTACGTGGTGGCAGATGCCGGGCTCGATCTGTCCGCGGTGCGCGCACACCTTGAACAGCAATTGCCCGCGCATATGGTGCCCGCCACCATCACCGTCCTCGACGAGCTTCCGCTGACGCCCGTCGGCAAACTCGACAAACGCGCACTCCCGGCACCGGAGCTCCCCGACGGCGACGACTACGTCGAGCCGGCGTCGACCGCAGAACGTCAGTTGGCCGCAGTGGTCGCAGGGATGCTGGGGATCGACCGGGTCAGTGTCACCGACTCGTTCTTCGCGCTCGGCGGAGACTCGATCATGTCGATCCGACTGGCGTCGGCCGCCCGTGACGCGGGCTTGGCCCTGTCGCCGCGAGACATCTTCGAACACAAGACGATTCGAGCAATGGCTCGCGCAGGCAGCGACGACCGGGCGAGCGTGCCCCTCCTGCCCGAGCCGGACGGCGGTGGTTCCGGCGAGGTGCCGCTGAGTCCGGTGGCCGCGTGGTTGCTCGAGACCGCAGGGGAGCCCGCGCGGTTGCGCGACTTCTCGCAGTCCGTGGTGATGATCGCTCCTCCAGATCTGAGTCCGGCCATGCTCGCGGCCGTCCTCGACGCCGTCGTGGCGGTCCACCCGATGCTCGCACTGCAGCTCCGACACACCGACGACGGTTGGAGTCAGGTCGCTGGGTCACCCGACTCGCGCGCAGAGGTGCGGGCCGTACATGCCGACGTCAGTACTCGGTCAACGGAGTTCGAGGCGCTGATCCGTGCTGAGCACGCGGCGGCCCTCGGCAAGCTCGACCCCGTTGCGGGGCGGGTGATCGCGGCAGTCCTCGTGTCCGGAAACGACGGCGCGCGTGTCATTCTCGCCATCCACCATCTGTCGGTCGACGCCGTGTCGTGGCCGGTCGTCGTCGAAGACATCATCACCGCATGGGGTGCGATGAGCTCCGACGCACAGATGGCGTTGCGGCCAGAGGTGACCTCCGCCCGAGCCTGGCACAACGCGCTGGCAACCGCGGTGCGTGCCGACGACGAGCTCGACTACTGGATGCCTCGCGTCGGACTTCGCACACCGGGTTTCGACGTCCCGACTCCGCTCGGTCAGGCCGCGCCCGCACCGGTGACCGTCGAACTCGATCCGGAACTGACCGAGGCCGTACTCGCAGACCTGCCGACGGCCTTCGGCGCGACCACCGCCGACGTGTTGATCGCCGCGCTCGCGCGTGCTGTGCGCTCGTGGCAGGACGATCGTGGGCTTGCGGCAGACGGTCCCGTCGCGATGGTGACCGAGGGGCACGGACGCTACGAGGATGTGCTCCTCGACGCCGAGGAGCCACGCCGGGCCGATCTGTCGCGAACGGTCGGATGGTTCACGACCATCGCGCCATTCGCCGTCGATCCCGGTACCGACGGGATTCACGCCGTCAAGGCAGCGAAAGAGGAGCGGCTGACCCGACCCGGCAACGGTATCGGTTTCGGACTACTACGCGCGGATCAGCGAAGTCCGTTGTGGGGCTGCGAACTTCCGGCGATCGGCGTCAACTATCTCGGTGCGGTCGGCCAGGGCGTCACCGAGGTCGATACCGACGTTCCGTTCGCGGTCGACACCCGCGCACCAGCACTGGCATCGACCGTGTCCGGCATGATGCCTGCGACGAACGTACTCACGGTCAACATCGCGGTACGTCCAGGCGAGCACGGACGTGCTCTGTCCGCGGATTTCCTGTACGCGCAGAATGTGTTGACCCAGCACGATGTCGCAGCTCTCGCCGCCGCATGGCTCCGCGAACTCGAGGGAATCGTCACCGAGGTTGCCGTGCTCGGTGATCCGGGGCCGTCGCCCTCGGATCTGCCCGGCACAGGTATCACGCAGGCCGATATCGATACCGTGGTAGAGGCATATCCCGGTGCTGCGATATGGCCGCTGACGCCGCTGCAGCACGGCTTCTTCCTGCAGTCGGCGCTCGCCGACGCAGGCGGTGACGACGCCGTGGATGTGTATGTGGGACAGGCCGTTCTGCGCCTTGCTGCGCCCGTCGATGACACTCGGCTCCGCCGCGCCGTCGAAGGGCTGTTCTCCCACCACTCCGCCCTGCGGACGAGTTACCTGCAGACCGCGGGCGGTGCGGTGGTGGCCGTCGTGCACCCGTCGGTCGACGTTCCTTGGCGCACAATCGATCTGGGCGAGGTAGACGACACGCGGCGGCACGCGGCGGTCGACGAGGTGGTCGCCGCCGAGCGCGTCACACCATTCGACCTCGCAGCGCCTCCGCTGCTACGGGTCGTGGCGGTTCGTGACTCGGGTGGCGTCACGGTCGTGATCACCAACCATCACATCCTGTTCGACGGTTGGTCGGGTCCGCTCGTCCTCGCAGACCTGCTGTCGCTTTACGCCACCGGGGGAACGTACACCGGTGGACAGCGCACCGGGGCACGCGATTTCGGCGACTTCGCGCGGCGCATCGCGGGCGCCGACCATGCTGCAGGGCTCGCGGCCTGGGGTGACGTGCTCGCAGTGGTCGACGGGCCGACACTCGTCGCGCCCGGCGCGGTGGCCACCGCTCACTCATTGCCGCGCAACCACATGATGGTCGTCGACTCGCAACTTGTCTCCGGGCTCGAATCCGTTGCACGAGCGCAGGGTTCGACGCTGGCGACGGTTCTACAGTTCGCGTGGGCGGTGTTGTTGTCACGGGTGACGGGGGAACGCGTCGTCACTTTCGGCGAGACCGTGTCCGGCCGACCTGCCGACCTCGACGACGCCGCGTCGATGGTCGGCCTGTTCATCAACACGTTGCCCGCGGTCGTCGACGTCGACCCGTCGATGCCGATCGCCGACGTGGTGGCAGCACTACAGAAATCCAAGGTCGCGGTGCTCGATCACCAGCACCTCGGACTGCCGGAGCTGATCGCACTTGCCGGAGTCGACGGTGCTCTGTTCGATACGCTGACGGTCCACGAGTCCTATCCCGTTGACACCGAGTCGATTTCGACGACCGACCCGTCGACAACAGGTCTCAGCATCACCGAGGTCGTGGTCAGTGACTCCACGCATTTCCCGCTGAACATGGTCACGTCGCCGCTGAGTGGCGGCGGACTGTCGATCAACCTGAAGTTTCTGCCGAGTGCCTTCGACGACGAGCAGATCCGCGTCTTCGCCGAAGCGCTCGGTGTCATCCTGCACACCGTGGTCGAGCGACCGCGGTCGTTGGTCGCCGACATCTCGCTGGTCGACGCTGCCGAGCGGGCGACGATCGAACGGTGGTCTGTCGGACCCCAGGTCGAAGTACCCGCAGTCGAGACGGTTGCTGATGCTGTTGCGGCGCAGGTGGTTCGGTCGCCGGGTGCGCCTGCGTTGTGGTGTGGGGGTCGGG
>NZ_LZTE01000028.1:0-47942 GCF_001665925.1 Gordonia sp. 852002-50816_SCH5313054-c | reverse complement strand
AAACGATCGTCGGCAGCGTCAGATGTGTATAAGAGACCCCCACCGTCGGCCGAGCCCACGGAACCGCTGGTCGAGCCCACCCCACCGGCCGAGCCTCAACCCTCGCTGGTCGAGCTTGTCGAGACCACCACGCCGACCGAGCCCACCACGAGCCCACCGAGCAGCCTTCAACCGCTGGTCGAGCCGGCCACGAGCGCAGCGAGTAGCCGAGTCGAGACCACCCCCACCCGAAAGGTCACCGATGAGTAGTCCCACCACCGACTCCGACTCGCATGACACCCCGCCGCCCGCGCTCGACACCGACCTCACCGCGGCCGACGCTCGCCGCTGGCCTGACGTCGCGGACGTACCCACCGGCGCGGCCGCACGAGTCCGTGGTCGCGCCGCAGCGTGGCTCTTCCGACACGCGACCACCGGAATCGGAGTCCGCATCGAGTTCCCCGACGGCTCACGTCGCGGAAGCAAGACCGATTCGGTGTTGCCGCGCATGATCGTTCGTCGCCCGGTCGCGTTCTCACGTCGCGTCGGCTCGGGCGGTCTGATCGGATTCGGTGAGGCCTTTATGGCGGGCGACTGGACCACCGACGACCTCGTCGGTGTCCTCACCCCCTTCGCCGAACGAGTCGCCCGGCTCGTCCCGAAGCCCCTGCAAACCCTGCGCGCACTCGTCCTACCCCGACATCCCGCCGACGAGGAGAACACCGCCGCCAACACGCGCAGCAACATCGCGCGACACTACGATCTCTCCAACGACCTCTTCGCGACCTTCCTCGACGAGACGATGACCTACTCGAGCGCCCTGTTCGACGACCCGTCCCTCGACGCAGACGCCGCGAAGACTCCCAAACCAACCTCCCAGGCCGGATTCGACGACCTCGCAGATGCCCAGCGCCGCAAGGTCGATCGCCTGCTCGATGCGGCGGGTGTCGGCCCAGGCTCGCGCGTCCTCGAGATCGGAACCGGCTGGGGCGAGCTATGCCTGCGGGCTGCAGCACGAGGAGCCACCGTGCGATCGGTAACTCTCTCGAGCGAGCAGCGCGAGCTCGCGATGCAGCGCGTCGACGAGGCGGGCTTCGCCGACCGTGTGCAGATCGACCTGCTCGACTACCGCAGCGTCACAGGTACCTATGACGCCGTGGTTTCCGTCGAGATGATCGAGGCCGTCGGCGAAAAGTATTGGCCCATCTACTTTTCGACGATCGATCGGGTGCTCGCGCCCGGAGGCCGCGTCGCCATCCAGGCCATCACCATGCCCCACGACAGGATGCGCGCCTCGCGGAACACCTATACCTGGGTGCACAAGTACATCTTCCCCGGCGGGCAGCTCACCTCTCTGCCCGCACTGCGCGACGTCACCGCAGAGCACACCCGACTTCGCCTGCGCGACAACCTGTCCATGGGCCATCACTACGCCGAGACATTGCGACTGTGGCGCGAACGCTTCACCGCTCGCCGCGCCGACGTCGAATCCCTCGGTTTCGATTCGACGTTCATGCGGATGTGGCAGTTCTATCTCGCCTACTCCGAGGCGGGATTTCGCGCTGGATACCTCGACGTGCATCAACTCGTCTTCACCCGTGATGACGACTCCGCCGGGAGCACCGACTCATGACAGGACTGACCGGGTGGGCGGGCTTCGGCGTGGTCACCGGAGCGTCGTTGCTGTTCATCGTTGTCCTGCAGGCCATCACGTTTGCGGTGGGACGTCGTCTTGGGCACTACAACGTCGTCGACGTCATCTGGGGATTCGGATTCGTCGGGATCGGCTGGATCGCACTGATTCTCGGTGGCGGCGACATCACCCGACGATGGATTCTGGCCGTCGCCGTCACGGTGTGGGGTCTGCGACTGACCTGGCACATGCTGGGCAAGGTTCGCGGCAAGGGTGAAGACCCACGCTATGCAAAGGTCCTCGGCGAGAACCCCTCGGCCGAGCGCGTGATTCGCAAGATCTTCGGAACCCAGGGGGCTGCACAGTGGTTCGTGTCGCTGCCGCTGCAGGTCTCCGCGGTCACGCACGCGACGCACGGAATCTGGTGGATCGTGCTGATCGCGGGTGTCGTGCTCTGGGCCATCGGCATCTCGTTCGAGGCGATCGGCGACGCGCAGATGACGTCGTTCAAATCCGATCCGTCCAACAAGGGCAAGATCATGGACCGCGGGCTCTGGGCATGGACGCGTCACCCCAACTACTTCGGCGACTCCGCCGTGTGGTGGGGCATGTGGCTCATCGCCGCGTCGGCATGGCCCGGAGTTCTGACCGTGCTCTCGCCCGTGGTGATGACCTACTTCCTGGTGTTCGCAACCGGCGCGCGTCTCCTCGAGCAGTCGATGAGCAAACGCGACGGCTACCCCGAGTACCAGCAGCGCACGTCGTACTTCTTCCCTCTACCGCCGAAGACGCGTGAGGGGGCGGGTAGTCAGGGCCACGCGCCATGACCGCCCTGCTCGCAGCCCCAACACCTCCAGCCCGGTCGACGAGTTCGGCCTGGTCGCCGAGTTCTGCCGGACGCAAGACTCAGGTGTGGTTGAGGGTCGGCACGTCGCCAATTAGGGTGAACTGCGATGAACGCAGAGGCCTGTCGGTGACCGCTGACCACGATGCCGGCGACCGGCTGCCCGCACTTCTGGAGAAGATCGCTTCGGGAGACGAGCTCGCATTCGCCGAGTTCTACGACCTCACCAGCCATCGCGTCTACGGCATGGTGCTGCGTGTTCTGCGCGACCCCGGCTACAGCGAGGAGACCACGCAGGAGGTCTACCTGCAGGTCTGGCGATCTGCGTCGACGTTCCGCGCCGACCTCGGCTCGGCGCTGAGCTGGCTGATCACCCTGGCACACCGCCGCGCCGTCGACCGTGTGCGATCGGAGACCGCGAGCAGCCGCCGCGAGGAGAACTACGGAGCACAGGACTACACCTCGACGTTCGACGAGGTCAGCGAGGCCGTCGACAAACGGGAGACGAGCTCTCAGGTCCGCGGCTGCCTCGAGACGCTGACCGACGTCCAGCGCGAATCGATCGGCCTCGCCTACTACGAGGGGCTCACCTATCGCGAGGTCGCCGAGCGACTGTCGGTGGCTCTCCCCACCATCAAGAGCCGTATCCGCGACGGAATGGCTCGCCTCCGCTCATGCCTCGGAGATCGTGATGTCTGACGAAAATCCCACTACCCCAGCACCTTCGGACGACAACCTCGTCAGTCTTGCACCGATGCTCGGCCTCGACGCACTCGGCGCGGCCGAGCGCGACTCGGTTGCCCGACGCCGCGCGAAGGCGTCGGACACCGACCGCGCCGCCTTCGACCGCGACGTCCGACTCACCCGCGAGGCGATGGCCTCGGTCAGCTCCACCACATCCGCGGCTCCGCCACCAGAACTGCGCGACCGCCTGCTGCACCTCATCCGCACCGAGCCCCAGGACGACGCACCGTCGCACCGGCCCGCGGGTCTGTCGGCAGTGACCCCCTCCCACGAGGCGGGAGCTGCAGACCCCTCCCGCCAGACCGGAGCACCGGCGGACCTTTCTCGCTGGTCGAGCCGGTCCGGAGCGCCAGCGGAGGGCCGAGTCGAGACCACCCCACGCAACCGTCGCATCCTCTACCTCGCGGCCGCGGCGATCGTGGCCGTCGCGATCGGAGCCGTCGGCTGGGTCGTCGGCGCCAATCTCTCGTCCGACAACGAGCCTCAGCAGACCACCGCGCAGCAGGTGTTCGACGCCAAGGACATCCGCACCTCGTCGGGTTCGGTCGCCACCGGCCGCGCGACCGTCGCATACTCCGAGAGCGCAGACGCGGGCGTGCTCGTCATGAACGACGTCCCGCCACCCAAGTCCGGAACCGTCTACCAGATGTGGCTGGTCGGCCCCGAGGGCGCGACGTCGGCGGGCACCATGACCGACAAGGACGTTGCCCCGTCGACCACCGCGGTGATCCCCCACATCGGAAACGCGAAGTCGCTGGCGTTCACCGTCGAGCCGCCCGGCGGTTCGACGACTCCGACCAGCAGCTTTGTGGCCGAACTGCCGCTGAGCTAGGTTCCGCGCCGCAGTTGCGTGGGACACACGGGGGCATTTTTGTACCCGTGTGTCCCACACAACTTTTCAGATCAGATGCTTCGGGTGCACGCGCTTGGGCATCAGCTGCAGCAGCGCTAGCTGACCGGCCATCTGCCAACGGTTTTCGACGGTCTCGGAGTACAGGTCATCGAGCGCTGCCTTCCCGAGCCTGTGCGGCCCGACGATGCGATAGCACGACTGGTTGAAACTCCCGAACCACAACTGGATAAACAGCTTGGGATTCACCATCATTCGCCAGGCGGGCACCAGGCAACCGATCTCGCCGGCGAGTGCGTCCAGGTACAGCACCTGCGACGGAATCGCCTCCGTGTGGCCAGGACTCAGCGCAGTCCAGTGCTCTTCCCACTCCTTTTCGCGACCGATGCGTTCGTCGATGTTCGACGGCGCGGCGAGCTTTCCGCTGCACAACTGCGCGAAGTACCGCGCCTGCATCTCCGCGCAGATCGGGATGCCACCCGAGAACGGCCGGACGAATCCGATGAACGCCGCGGTGCCGTCGTGTTCGGGGTGCAGGAAGTGCTTGTAGAGGTTGCGCACGTTGCCGTCCTTCACCTGCAGATCGCCGATCGACAGCTTCTCGGTGGTGAAGCCGGTGCACAGCACGATCGCGTCGAACTCCGCCGAGCTCTCGTCACGGAAGCGCACCGTCGAACCGTCGGAGCCTGCAATTCCACTGTCGTTCAACGCTACTCGTCCGTCGACGAGACTCGGGATGAAGCTGACGTTCTTGCAGAAGATCGCCCGCTGCGCCCAGCTACCGTCGGGATGCGACCGTCGATTCCAGGTGCGAATCATGTCCCAGTTGGCCTCGTTGTCGAGGGTGTCCACGTCGATCTTCGCAGGCTCCATCGGCTGGCCGAGAGGATTCACGTCGGGCTCGACGGTGCGCCGACCTCCCGGCGCCCTGCCCGCGTACGCCCGCACTACACCTGCCGCAGTGGTGAACACACCCAGCACCACCGACATCGCCAGGAACAGCGCCTTGATCACCGAGTTGCGGCCCCATGCGGAGTCGAGCACGAACGGATACTCCGCCGACCTCCTGCACATCTCATGCGCATGCGCACGGACGGTTCCGTTGTCGGTCGTCCTCGTACGGTTGAACACACGCGGCAACAGGTAGGTGTAGGAGCGGATCGCAAGAGTGCATTCCGTTGCCACATCACCGATTTCGCGCACGAGGTCTGCACCGGATTCGGCCATTCCGACAATCAGAACCCGCTTTCCGGCAAACCGGTCGCTGTTGCGGTACTCCGACGAGTGCACGACCTCCCCGGTGAAACCCTCGAGCCCCGCGATCGCGCGGTTGGGTGTCTTGAAGGGGCCGGAGCAGACGGCTACCGCGTCAAAGCTCTCCGACGACGTCGCGCTCCCGCGTGAGACCGTCACCGTCCAGCCCCGGTCGTCGCGCCGGATATCGGTGACCTCTGAACCGAACGTGATGCTGTCGGCGAGACCGAATCGGGCCGCGTACTCGCGCAAGTACTCCAGATACTGCGCGCGCGTGTAGAACACGCGGCCGTCGGCAAAGGGGTGATCCGAGTAGGCCATGAGTTTCATCGAGATCGTGAGCATGAGGTTGTCGTAGGCCTTCATCTGCTCGCCATCGCCCTCGTGGCGCAGCCACAGGCCACCGAAGTCCGTGTTCTTGTCGAAGCAGACGACGTCGTGCCCCTCGTCGCGCAATTGCTTGATCGTCGTCAGACCACACGGGCCCGCACCAACCACACACACCTTCACGGCAATTCCTTCGAGTTTCCGGGCGTCGAATTCGACGGCCAACCAATCGAGACTTAGGGAAGGCTAACATCACCTCCTCATTGGCGGGGATGTCATATCCGCAGGTCAATGACCCACACCGGTCAATTCGGGCCAACCCGACATGGATTGCGCATCGCCCTGAATCGTCGCCAGACCCCTCCTTGCGTCCGATTGACAGACGCAACCCGAGCATTCACACTTGTTGCATCAGTTGCTTGTCGTTGCGTTATACGCAACTAGCAATGCAAGGGTCGCCGCTGACCCCCGCACGCCTGCCACCGCGATCCCATACGCCGCCAAGAGAGACTTCGATGGCCGATGCACACTGACCCGCCCCAGCAGAATGCGCGGTCGACCGCACACCGAGCCGACCCGGCCATGTGCACCCTGATCGACACGCGTGTCGTCAGCGAAAGCCTCCCGGGCCAGTGCTACGTCGATCAGAAGTGGTTCGACGTCGATCTTGACGAGATCTTCGCCAAGCAGTGGATCTTCGTCGCCGCCGAAGCCGAGATCGCGGAGCCCGGCGACTACGTCACCGTCGAGTTCGGAACGCGATCGGTCATCGTCACGCGTGACAACCTCGGCAACGTCCGCGCCCACCACAACGTCTGTCGCCACCGCGGGGCGCGCCTGATCACGCAGGCAAACGGCTCGACCGGCACCATTGTCTGCTCGTACCACTCGTGGACCTACGGCACCGACGGCCGCCTCATGTACGCCGAGGCCCAGGCACCCGACTTCGACAAGCGCTGCTTCTCGCTCCGCTCCGTCGCAGTCCGCACCATCGCCGGCCTCGTCCTCATCTGCCTCGCCGACGACCCGCCCACCGACATCGACGACGTCGCGCGCATCGTCGAACCGTATCTCGCGCCTCACCGACTCGCGGAGGCCAAGGTCGCCAAGCAGACCGATCTCGTCGAGAACGGAAACTGGAAGCTCGCAATGGAGAACAACCGCGAGTGCTACCACTGCGGCGGCCATCCGGAACTCCTGAACGTCTTCTTCCCGACCTGGGGCTACAGCGACTCCGACGCCATCCCAGACCGACTCACCGCTGTCGTGGAACGTTATCGACGCGCCACCGCGGAACTCACCGACACGTGGACCCGCTTCGGCCTTCCCTATCGGCGCATCGCCCAACTCGACTCCCGCCCAACGGGTTTCCACATCGAGCGGGAAGCAATGGATCTCGCGGGCGAGTCGTTCACACTCGACGGAACCTCCGCGTGCACACGCCCGCTCTCCGACGACCTACCCGACCGCCGACTCGGCCGCCTCTCGATGCACCTGCAACCGAACATGTGGTTGCACGTGACCAGCGATCACGCAGTGTTGTTCTCCGTCATACCGATTCGGCCCGACGAGACGCTCGTGCGCACCACCTGGCTGGTCAACGCCGCGGCAGTCGAGGGCGTCGACTACGACCTCGATCGACTCACCGGGGTCTGGGAGATCACCAACCAGCAGGACGCCGACCTGGTCCGGCTCGCGCACCGGGGCATCGCCGATCCCGCCTACGTTCCCGGTCCGTACGGACCGTCAGAGTTCCAGGTCGAGGCGTTCATCAACTGGTACATCACACGGCTGCGCGTCAACCTCGGACTCGACGCTGACGCCACACCCGATCAGATTGCCGAGAGCGCGTGATGAGCACCGACCACCTCCTCGTGTGCGTCGACCGCACCGAACTCACCCGCGACATGGCGACGTTCACCTTTCGCGCAGTCGAGCCGTACACGTTCGTGTTCAACCCAGGGCAGTTCTTGTCCGTCGGAATAGAGATCGATGGGCGGGTCGTCGAACGGTGCTACTCGATTTCGTCGTCGCCCACCCGCCCGGACACCCTGTCGATCTCGGTGAAACGTAAAGTCGGTGGGCACGTGTCGAACTGGTTGCACGACAACATGTCTGAAGGTCGAACCATCACCGCGTCCGGGCCACTCGGCCGGTTCAGCTACATCGACAAGGCCGCAACCAAGCTCCTGTTGATCTCCGCCGGCAGCGGCATCACCCCGGTGATGTCGATGCTGCGGGCCGCCACCGATTCCGACACCGATACCAGCCCCGACATCGTCTTCATCCACAGCGCCCGCACGCTCGACGACATCCCGTTCCGCACCGAGCTCGACGACCTCGCCGTCACGCACCCCAAAGTCGCTGTCGCCTTTGCCTGCACACGCCTCACCGACGACGATTCGGGCGCCGCGTGGTCGGGGCATCGTGGCCGACTCGACGCCGCAGCCCTCGCCCGCATCTGCCCCGATCTCGCCGAGAGGGAGGTCTTCCTCTGCGGCCCAGGCCAGTTCCGTGCGGGTGTCCGTTCGGCTCTCGTCGCCTCCGGCGGTTCGCTGACGCGAATTCACGAGGAGAGCTTCGGCTTTCGGTTGCCAACCAGCGACGACGGCGCTGCCTCCGACGGCGTCAGCGTCGACTTCACCCGCCGCGCACGCCGTATCCACGTCGGCACCGGTACGACGATCCTCGCCGCCGCCGCGGCTGCAGGAGTCACGCTTCCGTCGTCCTGCGGTGTCGGCCTGTGTGGCTCGTGCAAGGTGACCAAGACCTCGGGCGACGTCGTGATGAACCATCAGGGCGGAATCCACCGCCGCGAAATCGAGCAGGGCAAGATCCTGCTCTGCTGCTCCGAACCACTCTCGCCCGTCGTGATCGATCTGTGAGGACCCCATGACCAGCCCCCATCCAGACTTCCTCTGGCGCAACCCCGATCCCGTGCCCCACTACGACGTGGTGATCGTCGGCGGCGGCGGCCACGGCCTCGCCACCGCCCACTATCTGGCACGCAATCATGGGATCACCAATGTCGCTGTGCTCGAGCGTGGTTGGCTCGCGGGCGGCAACATGGCACGCAACACGACGCTGATTCGCTCCAACTACCTGTGGGACGAGAGCGCCGCGATCTACGAGCATTCCCTCAAGCTCTGGGAGGGACTCGAGGACGAGCTCGGGTATCCGATCCTGTTCAGCCAGCGCGGAGTGCTCAACCTCGCGCACACCGAGCAGGACGTCCGTGATTCGATCCGCCGAGTAGAAGCCAACCGGCTCAACGGAATCGATGCCGAATGGCTCGACCCCAAGCAGGTCGCCGAGGTCTGCCCGATCGTCAACACCTCCGCCGACATCCGCTATCCAGTCCTGGGTGCCACATTTCAGCCGCGCGGAGGGATCGCGAAGCACGATTGGGTCGCATGGGGATTCGCGCGCAGCGCAAGCGACGCCGGCGTCGACATCATCCAGAACTGCGAGGTCCTCGGGTTCGAGACCGACGCGGGCAAGATCACCGCGGTCAACACCAGCCGCGGGCGAATCGGGGCAGGCACCGTGGCACTGTGCGCCGCAGGCCACACTTCGACGCTCGCCGACCCGCTCGGCATCGACCTTCCGCTGCAGAGTCACCCGTTGCAGGCTCTCGTCTCCGAACTCCTCGAGCCCGTGCACCCCACCGTCGTGATGTCCAACGCGGTACACGTGTACGTCTCGCAGGCACACAAGGGCGAGCTGGTGATGGGAGCGGGCGTCGACTCGTACAACGGGTACGGCCAGCGTGGCGCTTTCCACATCATCGAACGCCAGATGGCGGCGGCCGTCGAACTGTTCCCGATCTTCGGTCGAGCCAGGCTGCTAAGGACATGGGCGGGCATCGTCGACGTCACCCCCGACGCCTCACCGATCCTCGGCGCCACGCCGTACGACAATCTGTTCCTCAACTGCGGCTGGGGCACAGGCGGTTTCAAGGCAACACCAGCCGTCGGTTGGTGCCTCGCGCATACCGTCGCGACCGGTGCACCACATCCGATCAACGCGCCGTTCACCATCGAGCGCTTCACCACCGGCGAGCTCATCGACGAACACGGCGCCGCAGCGGTAGCGCACTGAAACACTGACACCGCGCCGCTGATACCCCGCCACCGACACCGCAGCCACTGAGTACCAGGAGATCCGTTGCAGCTCATCACCTGCCCGCACTGCGGGCCACGCGAAGAAGTCGAGTTCCACTACGGTGCCGCCGCGGGCGTCGCCTACCCCGACCGTCCCGCCGACCTCGACGACGCCGCGTGGGCACGCTATCTGTTTTTCCGCCCCAACCCGAAAGGTGCACTGACAGAGCGCTGGTGCCACAGCGCAGGTTGTCGGCAGTGGTTCACCGTCCAGCGCGACACCGTCACCTACGCGATCGTGCCGGCACCGTCCGAGGAGACCTCCCGATGACTCAGACCTTCCGCGCCCCCTCCGGCGGACGTGTCGATCGCGATACCCCCATCGACTTCGTCTTCGACGGTGCCACGTACACCGGTTACGCAGGCGACTCACTGGCATCGGCATTGCTGGCCAACGGAGTTCGCTCGATCACCAGCAGCGTGATACTTCATCGCTCGCGTGGTGTCACGGGATCGTGGGCCGACGATGCCACCGCGCAGATCGGTGTCGACGCTCCCTACAGCGAACCGATGGTTCCCGCGACCACAGTCGAGCTGTGCGCCGGCCTCGTCGCGCACGGCGTGCCGGGACTGGGCCGCTTGTCATTCGACGTCGACACCGCCCGCTACGACTCGCTGCACCACCATCCCGACCTGCTCGTCGTCGGCGCCGGACCCGCAGGCCTCATGGCGTCACTGATCGCCGCCCGCGCAGGCCTACAGGTCCTGCTCCTCGACGAGCGCGCCGAGCCCGGCGGCGCAACACCGTGGGCGCCCTGGGTAGCCGACGCCATCACCGAGTTCGACTCACTGCCCACCACCACCCGACTGAACCGCACCACCGCGTTCGGTGCATACGACGACGGGTTCGTACTCGCTGTCGAACGTCGCACCGACCATCTGGGAACGGACGCACCACAGCACATCTCGCGGCAGCGCATTCATCGAATCCGTGCCCGACACATCGTCATAGCCGCCGGCGCACACGAACGTCCGATCATCTTCGGCAACAACGACCTACCCGGTGTCATGCTTGCCGGTGCGGCGGCCGACTACCTCCGCCGATACGCAGTGCTCGTCGGCGCCAGCGCTGTCGTCTTCACCGCCTGCGACGCCGCATACGACGCCGCGTTCGCGTTGGCGCAGGAAGGAGTCGAGGTCCGTGCGATCGTCGACGTGCGCGCCACCGTGTCGACCGATCTCGCCGAACAGGCTGCAGCCCTCGGGATCTCACTGCGTGTCGACGACGCCGTGGTCGGGGCTCTCGGCACCGATTCGGTAGCGGGTGTGCGCCTCCGGGATGGCACGTCACTCGACTGCGACACCGTGCTGGTCTCAGGAGGCTGGAATCCCGCTGCGCACCTGTGGAGTCAACTGCGCGGTCCGCTGACCTTCGACGCCTCAGCCGCAGCCTTTCTACCCACGGGAACGCTACCGACCACTGAGATCGCGGGCGCGGCAGCCGGAATGCTCACCACGCCATCGTGTCTGGCCGACGGGCGTCGAGCAGGGCTATCAGCAGTGCGCGCGCTCGGCGTCGTGGCACCCGAGTTCCGAGCCATTCCGCACGTCGGTGAACGCACCCCGGCCGCGACAGAAGTGTGTTGGCGAGTTGCCGAATCCGACGCTGCGACATCGTTTGTCGATCTCCAGCGAGATGCCACGGTCACCGACGTCGAGCGTGCCGTCGGCGCCGGGATGACGTCTGTGGAGCATGTCAAGCGCTACACCACGATCGGCACGGCACACGATCAGGGCAAGACGTCTGGCATCGTCGCTTCGGGCATCGTCGCGGAGTTGCTCGGCGTCGACGTCACCGACACCGGAACCACGACGTTCCGTCCGCCGTACACCCCGGTGTCGTTCGCCGCCTTGGCAGGTCGCGACCGAGGCGATCGCTACGACCCGGTTCGACGAACCGCGTTGCACGAGTGGCACAGTGAGCGCGGGGCGGTGTTCGAGGACGTCGGCCAGTGGAAGCGTCCACGCTTCTATCCACGCGGCGGCGAAGACATGGCATCGGCTGTGCTCCGTGAATGTGCCGCTGTCCGTTCGGGAGTCGGCATCCTCGACGGTTCGACGCTCGGTGTCATCGATGTCGCGGGACGTGACGCCCCCGCATTCCTCGACATGCTCTACACGAACATGATGAGCACACTTGCGGTCGGCAAGATTCGTTACGGCGTGATGTGTGGCCCCGACGGCATGGTCAAGGACGACGGCACCGTCATGCGCATCGCGGACGACCGCTACACCGTCTACACCACCACCGGAAATGCGGCGGCCATCCTCGACTGGATGGAGGAGTGGCACCAGACCGAATGGCCGGAGCTGCAAGTGTTCACCACCTCGCTGACCGATCACGTCGCCACGTTCCCCGTCGTGGGACCGCGATCTCGGGACGTCGTGGGTGCCGTGTTCGGTGACCTCGACGTGAGCAACGGCGCGTTCGGCTTCATGGACTGGCGCGACACCACTCTCGACGGCGTTCCGATCCGTATCGGGCGCGTCAGCTTCTCCGGCGAGCTCGCCTTCGAGGTCAACGTTGCCGCGGAGTACGCACTCGATGTGTGGTGTGCACTCCTCGACGCCGGTGAACGCTACGAGATCACGCCGTACGGAACCGAGACCATGCACGTGTTGCGCGCCGAGAAGGGGTATCCGATCATCGGCCAGGACACCGACGGAACGGTCACGCCGCACGATCTCGGCATGAGTTGGGTGGTGTCGAAGAAGAAGTCCGACTTCATCGGAAAGCGCTCGTTCGCCCGCGTCTCCGACCGTGATCCGTTGCGCAAGCATTTCATCGGGCTACTTCCGACCGATGCGTCGACGGTGTTGCCGGAGGGATCGCAGATCATCGCGCACAGTCCGAGCGGCACGCTGCCACCGCCACCCGTTCCGATGCTCGGGCACGTCACCTCCAGCTACCTCAGTGCCGAGCTCGGGCGACCGTTCGCTCTGGCACTCGTGAAGGGCGGCCGGGATCTGGTCGGCTCACGGCTTTCGGTGCCCTTCGGAGACCGCCTCGTCGAAGTCGAGGTCACGTCACCGGTATTCGTCGACCAGGAAGGAACCCGTCGCGATGGCTGACATCTCGCTCGCACCGCGCTCGCCGCTGAGCGGCCGACAGGTGGCATTCGACGCGCTCGCGCCCACAGTCCAACTCGCTGAAAAGCCAGTGGCACAGTCGATTGTCCGTACCTCCGACGTCGATGCCATTTCACGCCTCGAGCTGCCAGGCGTCTGCGAACTACGACGCCGCGACGGTGAGGTCGCAGTCTGGCTCGGCCCCACCGAGTGGCTGCTCTATCGCGAGGGCGTGACAGGCCACGCATTCTTCGACGACGTCGTGTCCCGCGCAGGCGACAACGCTTACGTCATGGATGCGACGTCGCAGCGCACCCGGCTCGTCCTCGGCGGACCCCGCGCTCGCACGATCCTGGCCCACGGCTGCGCAGTTGATCTGTCCGACAACGCGTTTCCACCCGACCGCGCAATCTCGACCCTGTTCGCCCAGACCGGCGTCGTGATCCACCGCGACCAACCCGACGACTCGTACACACTCTTCGTGCGCTCCTCGTTCGCCGACTACCTCGCTGACTGGCTCGTCGACGCCGCGGCCGAGTATGTGGTCCCGACTCCAACTGACACGAACCCCTAACCTGAAAGACCGCTCATGCCCTCGACTTTCACGCTCACCCTGCGGTGTCCCTCCCGCGGCGGGATCATGCATGCGATCTCGTCGTTCCTGTTCAGTCACGGCTGCGAGGTCATCGACCATCGACAGTTCGACGATCCGACGACGCATACCCTCTTCGTACGAACGGAATTCGCGTCCGCTCGCCAATCGAGCGCCGACGACGTGACCCGCGCGTTCGAACATCTAGCCACCGGGATCGACGCCGAATTCGAGATCCACGATCGCACGCCCGCGCGGATCGTGGTCATGGTCTCCAAGCTCGGTCACTGCCTCAACGACCTGATCTTTCGTTGGCGCGCAGGGACACTCGGAGGTGAGCTGGTCGCTGTCGTATCCAATCACAGCGATCTGGAGCCGATGGCCACCTCGGCCGGACTTCCGTTCCGGCATCTGCCCGTGTCGCCGGACACCAAGGCCGACGCCGAGGCGCGACTTCTGGCAACGGTCGACGAGTTCGACGCCGATCTCGTCGTCCTCGCCCGATACATGCAGATCCTCTCCGACGAGACCTGCGCGAAGCTGCGCGGCAGGGCGATCAACATCCACCACTCGTTCCTCCCGGGCTTCAAGGGCGCCAAGCCTTATCACCAGGCCCATCAACGCGGAGTCAAGTACGTCGGTGCGACAGCGCATTACGTGACCGCAGATCTCGACGAAGGTCCCATCATCGAACAGGAGGTGATCCGCATCGATCACACCCACGACCCACGCAGGCTCGCCACGGTCGGCAGCGACGCCGAGGCCTTGGCGCTCTCCCGCGCCGTCCGCTGGCACAGCGAGAACCGCGTGCTCATGAACGGAACCAGCACCGTGGTGTTCAGCTAGCCCGCCCCGCCGCCGGTCGAGCCCCACCCGCTGGTCGAGCGCCCCAACCGCTGGTCGAGCCCAACCCGCTGGTCGAGCTTGTCGAGACCACCCCCCACCAAAGGAACCCCATGCCCACTCCCAAAGTCGTCATCGTCGGCGCAGGCATCGTCGGCACCTCGCTGGCCGACGAGCTCACCGCGCGCGGTTGGACCGACGTGACGGTCCTCGACCGCGGGCCGCTCTTCGCCACCGGTGGATCGACCTCGCACGCACCGGGTCTCGTGTTCGCGACCAATCCGTCGAAGACGATGACCGAGCTCGCGAGCTACACCCTCGAGAAGTTCTCCGCACTCGAGCACCCCGACGGCTGGTGTTTCAGTCACGTCGGAGGGCTCGAGGTGGCCACCACCGAGGCCCGCCTGGACGACCTCCACCGAAAGGCAGGCTGGGCGGCCTCGCGCGGCGTCGAACATGAGCTGCTCTCTCCCGCAGAGTGTCTCGAACGCCACCCCCTGCTCGACCCGGGCCAGATCGTCGGCGGTTTCTTCACGCCGCGCGATGGTCTGGCGAAAGCGCTGCGGGCAGCAGAAGCCCAAGCGACGCGGGCGATCTCACGTGGGGCACGGTTCGTTCCGCACACAGAGGTGATCGACGTCGTCGAAGAGAACGGTGAGGTACGTGGCGTCCGCACCGCAACCGGAGTCGTCGACGCCGACATCGTGGTGTGCTGCACGGGTTTCTGGGGAAGAGAGTTCGGCCGTCGCGTCGGACTCACCATCCCCCTCGTTCCGATGGCACATCAGTACGCGTACACCACGCCGCTGGAATCTCGACACGGCGCCAATTCTGTTGTCGCAGAGGCTTCGCTGCCAATCCTGCGCCATCAGGACCACGACCTCTACTACCGCGAGCACGGTGACCGCCTCGGCATCGGCTACTACGGCCATCGCCCCATGCCGAGCGACGTCAACGCGCTCGACTACGACTCGACAGTCTCGCTCGAGGAGATGCCGTCGAAACTGATGTTCACGCCAGACGATTTCGCCGAAGCCTGGGACCAAACCATCACGCTCATACCGGAACTCGCAACGGGAAAGATCGACGACGGATTCAACGGGATCTTCTCGTTCACCCCCGACGGGCACTCGGTCGTCGGAGAACACCGCGACCTCAAGGGATTCTGGGTCGCCGAGGCGGTGTGGGTCACGCACTCCGCGGGCATCGCGCGCACCGTCGCCGAGTGGATGGTCGACGGCACACCCGCCGTCGACACCCACGAGTTCGATCTCTACCGGTTCGAAAACGCCGCTCTCACAGACGACTACATCCTCACGACGAGTTCGCAGTCGTTCGTCGAGGTGTACGACATCATCCACCCACACGATCAGGTTGCCGCTCCACGAGGCGTACGCACCAGCCCGTTCTACGACCGGCAAGCCGCTCTGGGCGCAGAGTTCTGGGTCGCGAATCTGTGGGAGCGTCCGGCGTGGTTCGAGGCCAATCAGGCGATACTCGACGAACTCGTCGCCGGTGGCATGCAGATCCCGCAACGCGACAACTGGTCCGCGCGCAACTGGTCTCCGATCTCGGTCGCAGAAGCGGCGTGGACTCGCAGTCATGTCGCGATGTACGACATGACACCGCTGACCCGATATGAGGTCAGCGGTCCCGGAGCCGCGGACTACCTGCAACGACTGACCACCAACAACGTCGACAAGTCGATCGGCTCGATCACGTACACGCTCATGCTCGACGACGCAGGCGGCGTGCGGTCGGATCTGACGGTCGCCCGACTCGGTGCTGATCTGTTCCAGGTCGGGGCCAACGGGCCGATCGACTTCGACTGGATGTCGCGACATCTTCCCGCCGACCGCAGCGTCACGCTCCGAGACATCACCGGCGCGACCTGCTGCATCGGACTCTGGGGGCCATCCGCCCGCGACGTCCTCGCACCGCTGACGCCAACCGACCTCACGAACGACGGCCTGAAGTACTTCCGCTGCGTTCAGACGACCATCGGGTCCGTGCCTGTGACTCTCATGCGGGTCTCCTACGTCGGTGAGCTCGGCTGGGAGATCTACGCCGACGCCGAGTACGGCCGCGGTTTGTGGGACCTCCTCATGGCGGCGGGTGCCGAGTACCGCATCATCGCCGCGGGCCGGATCGCGTTCAACGCACTGCGCATCGAGAAGGGCTACCGATCCGCCGGCACCGACATGACGACCGAGCACACCCCGGCTGCGGCCGGGCTCAGCTTCGCCGTGAAGTCGTCGAAGCAAGACTTCGTCGGGAAGAAGGCTCTGGACCAGCGGAAATGCACATCACGCCTGCGCACGATCAAGTTCGACGACCCCGCAGCCGTGGTGCTCGGGAAGGAGCCCGTCACCGTCGACGGGAACGTCGTCGGATACGTCACGAGCGCAGGGTGGTCGCCGACGGTCGGCGCGTGTCTGGCGTACGCGTGGCTGCCTTCGGACCTGCCCGATCTCACGGCCGTTGAGGTCGATTACTTGCGCACGTCGTATGGTGCCTTAGTGATCTCGGATCCGGTGGTCGACCCCGAGATGGCTCGAATCAAGCAGTAAGTGTCCACCGCTACCTGCGAAAAGAGGCGCTATGGCGAACATGAATGATGTGCGGAAACGCTACACACTCGACCCGGTGGTGTTCGGTGTGACGGCAGCACTGATCATCGCGTTTCTGATCTGGGGTCTGGTCAAGCCCCACAATCTCACGTCCGTCTCGTCGACCGTCCTCGACTGGATCACCGGCAACCTCGGCTGGCTGTTCATCCTCACAGCAACCGGTTTCGTGATCTTCGCGGTCTGGCTCGCCCTGAGCAAGTACGGGCGCATCCCGCTCGGCAAGGACGGCGACAAGCCCGAGTACCGCACCGTGAGCTGGATCGCGATGATGTTCAGCGCCGGCATGGGCATCGGCCTGATGTTCTTCGGCGCATACGAGCCGCTGTTCCACTTCGTCGAGGCACCGCCGGGATACTCGGCTCGCGACGTGCAGGTCGCAATGGCAACCACCATGTTCCACTGGGGATTTCACCCGTGGGCCATGTACGCTGTGGTCGGTCTCGCAATCGCATACTCCACCTACCGTCTTGGCCGTAGCCAGCTCATGAGCGCAGTTTTCGCTCCGCTGCTTGGCAATTCGGTGAACGGCCCGGTCGGCAAGATCATCGACATCCTTGCGATCTTCGCGACGCTGTTCGGCACCGTCGCGTCACTGGGACTCGGCGCGCTGCAGATCGGTTCGGGCTTGGACAAGGTCGGTTGGGTGAAGAACCCGTCGACCATGGTTCTCGTCGCGATCATCGCGGTGCTGACCGCCGCATTCGTCGCGTCGGCAGTGTCGGGTATCGCCAAGGGAATCCAGTGGCTGTCGAACATCAACATGGTGCTGGCGCTGATCCTCGCGGTCTTCGTATTCGTCGTCGGCCCAACCGTGTTCATCCTCAATCTCCTGCCCACCACAATGGGCGCCTACGCCAACGACGCCCTCGGTTTCTCCGCACGGTCGGGCGCGACAGTCGACGCCGACGGCGAGAGCTGGCTGGCGTCGTGGACCATCTTCTACTGGGCGTGGTGGGTGTCGTGGACCCCCTTCGTCGGAATGTTCCTCGCGAAGATCTCCAAGGGCCGCACCATCCGCGAGTTCGTTGTCGGCGTGATGATCGTGCCAACCGTGGTGTCACTGTTGTGGTTCTGCATTTTCGGCGGATCAGCCATACGTGAATTCACCGACGGCAAACTGGCTTTCGACCCCGCCACCAGCGCCAGCGAAGACACGCTGTTCGACGTCCTGGCCAACATGCCGTGGACAGCGATTGCCTCCGCCCTCGTCATGATCTTGGTCGCCATCTTCTTTGTCTCCGGCGCGGATTCGGCGTCGTTGGTGATGGGTACTCTCTCGCAGCGGGGCACCCCGGAACCGAGTAGATGGATCACCATCTTCTGGGGTGTGTCCACCGGTGCGGTCGCCGCAGTGCTGCTGGCCGTCAGCGGCGACGACGGACTCACCGGCATCAAACAGATGGCGATCATCGCCGCGCTGCCGTTCGTGTTGGTGATGGTCGGCATGTGTGTGTCGCTGTACATGGATCTGCGCCGCGACCCGTTGATCGTCGCTCGTGGCCTGCTGTCCGACCGCGTCGACGAGCACATCCGCGAGGAGGCTGTCAAAATCGAGACCAGCGAGTTCGCGGTGCTCGACCCGGAGACCGGCGACCCCATCGCACCGTTCGTCAACGACACCGTCGAAACCATCCCGCCCGCAACGGAAGACAAGAAAACCACGGAAGGCAAGAGAACCGAATGACCCAACCGCTCGCGGGGCTGATCGGCGACCATCAGCTCTACATCGACGGCACGTGGCGCGCCGCCTCCGACGGCGGCGTCCGCGCGCTGATCAACCCTGCGAACGGAACCGAGTTCATCTCTGTCGACGAGGCGAGCGCCGACGACGCGACTGCCGCCGTCACCGCTGCGCGCACAACGTTCGACGCCGGCGAGTGGTCATCGACGCCGGTCGCCGAGCGGGCCGCACTTCTACGCCGCATCGCCGACCTGTTGGTCCGCGACAAAGCAGACCTCGCGTACATCGAGACACTCGACACCGGAAAGACGTTGGCGGAGAGCGAGATCGACATCGACGATGTCGAATCGGTCTTCCGCTACTACGCCTCACTCGTCGAGACGTCTGCCGATCGGGTCGTCGACGTCGGCAACCCCGCCGTCATCAGCCGCGTGATCCGCGAACCGATCGGGGTCTGTGTTCTCATCGCGCCCTGGAACTATCCGCTTCTGCAGATCTCGTGGAAGATCGCGCCCGCACTCGCTGCGGGTTGCACCATGGTCGCCAAACCCAGTGAGGTGACTCCCCTTTCGACGATCGCGTTCGTCAGGCTGTGCGAAGAGGCCGGAGTCCCCGCCGGCGTACTCAACCTGGTGCAGGGTTCCGGTGCCGTTCTCGGTCAAGCACTCACCGACAACCCCGACGTCGACTTCATCTCGTTCACCGGCGGCCTGCAGACCGGCATCGTGATCTCCGAGACCGCAGCCAAGCACGTCACCAAGGTTGCCGTCGAACTCGGAGGAAAGAACCCGCACATCGTCTTCGACGATGCCGACTGGGAATCGTCTGTCGACCAGGTACTCACCGGGGTGTTTCTACACTCGGGTCAGGTGTGCTCGTCAGGGACACGGCTCATCGTGCAGTCGTCCATCGCCGACGACTTCGTCGACGCGCTCGTCGTGCGCGCTTGCACCATTCGTATGGGTGACGGGCTCGATCCGACGAGCGAGACCGGCCCTCTGGTATCCCAAGCACAGCTCGACAAGATGCACGCCTACGTGGCGTCGGCGAAAGACGAAGGCGCCGTGCTGCGTTGCGGCGGCGGACGGCCAGATCGCGACGATCTCGATCCCGGCGGCTACTTCTTCTCCCCCACCATCTTCGACCACTGCGACCGATCGATGACGATCGTCCGCGACGAGACGTTCGGGCCGATCCTCACCGTCGAACGATTCGAGACCGAGGAGCAGGCACTCGCTCTCGGCAACGACACCGAATACGGTCTGGCCGCTGGGGTCCGCACCTCCGACGCCGCGCTGGGCGAACGGATGGTTCGCGGTCTGCGGCACGGGACCGTATGGCTCAACGACTTCGGCTACTACACACCAGCCGCCGAATGGGGAGGATTCGGCAAGTCCGGCAACGGACGCGAACTGGGCCCGACCGGGCTAGCGGAATATCAAGAAACAAAGCACATCTGGCACAACACCGCGCCGTCGGCGTCGCGGTGGTTCGGACCGGAATGATCACGCGATGAGGAACAATGGCCACAGAGTCCACGCCGACAACAGCTTCCGAGGCCGACGGCCTCGAAGACTTCGGATACAAACAGTCACTCGACCGTAGTATCGGCAAGTTCGCCAGCTTCGCCGCGGGCGTCAGCTACATCTCCATTCTGACCGGAACCTTCCAGCTCTTCTACTTCGGCTTCGGGACCGCGGGACCCGCCTATCTGTGGTCGTGGCCGATCGTCTTCGTCGGACAGCTCTGCGTCGCACTGTGTTTCATGGAGCTAGCGGCGAAGTACCCGGTCGCCGGGTCGGTGTACAACTGGGCAAAGCGGTTGGGCACGCAGCTGGTGGGATGGTCGGCCGGCTGGTTGATGCTCACCGCATCGATCGTCACCCTGGCGGCCGTCGTGCTGGCATTGCAGCTCAACCTGCCGAGACTGTGGAGCGGCTTCCAGATCTACGGCGACGGTTCCACCGCGACTTCGTACGCGGTCAACGCGGTGATCCTCGGCTCAATCCTGGTGGCCATCACCACCGCCATCAACGCGTGGAGCGTGCGGCTCATGGCGATGATCAACAGTGTCGGCGTCTTCGTCGAGCTGATCGCAGCGGTACTCATCGCAGTTATTCTGGCATGCAACGTGACTCGGGGTCCGCAGGTCTTCTTCTCCACACATGGTTACGGGGCCGGCGAGAGTGGCGGCTACCTCGGCGCATTCCTCGTCGCGTCGTTGGCGTCGGGCTATGTGATGTACGGCTTCGACACCGCCAGTTCGCTCGGCGAGGAGACCGTCGAACCACGACGCACCGCGCCGAAAGCGATCCTGCGCGCAATTCTGGCCTCGTTCGTCATCGGCGGTGCGATTCTCGTCTTCGCGATCATGGCTGCCCCGGACCTCGACGATCCCAAGCTCGGACAACCCGACGGAAGCCTGCAGTACATCGTCGAATCCGTGATGTGGGGACCGCTGGGCAAGATCTTCCTCGTCGCCATCGTCATCGCGGTCGTCGTCTGTTCACTCGCGGTGCACACGGCAGGTATCCGGCTGATGTTTGCGATGGCCCGCGACAACGCGCTGCCCTTCGGCTCCCACCTGGCAAAAGTCGACCCGAAGCGACAGACCCCGGTCATTCCCGCTTTCGTCATCGGGATTCTCGCCATACTGATACTCGTGATCAACATCGGTCAGCCGAAGATCTTCACCGTGCTGACGTCGATCGCGATCATCATGATCTACCTCGCGTATCTCTTGGTCACGATGCCCATGCTGCTCAAGCGTTTTCGCGGTGAGTGGCCGCCGAAGGATCTCGCCGAGGGCGGCTATTTCACGATGGGGCGGTGGGGACTGGCGGTGAACCTACTGGCCGTCGTCTGGGGCATCGGAATGGCGCTCAACCTGGCCTGGCCACGTTCGGCCGTGTACGGCACACCGTGGTTCAACACGTGGGGGGCGTTCGTCTATATCGGCATCATCCTCGGACTCGGATTGCTCTGGTACTTCACCGTGGGTCGTCGAAACATCGGTGTACTGGCATCGCATTCGAGTACCAACGATATCGCCACGGAGGCCGCGCAGTGACCACCTACGACTACGTGATCGCGGGCGGTGGAACCGCCGGATGTGTTCTTGCCGCGCGACTTTCCGAAGATCCCAATGTGACTGTCTGCCTGATCGAAGCCGGACCGAGCGACGTCGACGACCCTGCGATCCTGGTGTTGGCCGACTGGATGCACCTACTCGACTCCGGCTACGACTGGGACTACCCCGTCGAACCGCAGGAGAAGGGCAATAGCTTCCTACGACACGCCAGGGCAAAGGTCCTGGGCGGATGTTCGTCGCACAACTCGTGTATCGCCTTCTGGCCCTTGGCACAGGGGTTGAGAGACTGGGAGGCGATGGGCGCGACCGGTTGGGGGCCCGAAGCCGTACTACCCTACGTCGCGCGCGTGGAGAACAACGTCGCCGACGGTACGTACCAGGGCTATCCACACGGACACGACGGCCCTGTCCGACTCCGCGATGTGCCGCCGAATGATCCTTGCGGCCAGGCGGTTTTGGATTCTGCCGCCAAGCTCGGCCTTGACACCGTCGCATTCAACCGCGACGAATGGCACCTCAATGCCGCTGGCTGGCTGCAGATCAACGCCAATGAAGCCGGCGAACGCATGTCGTCGTCGCACGCCTACCTGCATCCGATCCTCGACAAACGGCCGAATCTGACTGTGCTGACGGACAGTTGGGTCAGTGGGATCGTCATCGACGACTCTTTGCGAGCCACCGGCGTTACGTTCCTGCGGCCAGACCTCAGCGGATACGACACCGTCGACGCACGACGCGAGGTCATCGTGACCGCGGGCGCCATCGATACTCCCAAGTTGTTGATGCTCAGCGGGATCGGGCCGGCCGACCACCTCCGTGAGATCGGCGTCGAGGTGCGTGTCGACTCGCCCGGCGTCGGGGAGAACCTCGACGACCACGTCGAGGGTCTGGTGTTCTGGGAGGCGTCGCAGGCGATGGTCACCGAGTCGACACAGTGGTGGGAGATCGGCCTCTTCGCCACGACACGTGATGGCCTCGACCACTCTGATCTGATGATGCACTACGGCAGCGTGCCGTTCGACATGAACACACTCCGATGGGGCTACCCCACCACGGAGTCGGGGTTCTGCCTCACACCGAATGTGACGCAAGGTCTTTCCCGGGGAACGGTGCGACTGCGGTCGCGCGACTTCCGCGACCGGCCCCGGGTTGACCCGCGCTATTTCACCGATCCCGAGGGCCACGACGAGCAGGTGATGCTCGCGGGAATCCGACTCGCGCGCGAGATCGGCGCGCAGAGTCCGTTGGCGGAGTGGGTATCTCGAGAGCTGGCGCCGGGGCTCGACGCCGTGACCGACGACGAGTTGATCGACTACATGCACAAGACGCACAACACCGTCTACCACCCCGCGGGTACCGCGAGGATGGGCGCGGCGTCGGATCGGATGGCGGTGCTCGATCCCGAGCTGCGGGTCAAGGGCGTTTCGGGTTTGCGGGTTGTCGACGCGTCGGCCATGCCCAAACTGCCCGTCGTGAACCCGAACATCACGGTGATGACCATGGCCGAGAAGTGCGCCGACCTGATCAAGGCTGCGGACGGAAGCCAATGAGCGCTCATCCGCGTCGAGTTCGCCTGGTACGTACACAAGTCGTACGTCAGCGGGAGGCCGAGGAGATTATTTCGATGGCGGCCCGCTCACGACCGGATTGTGTACGTGCAGATTTGGTAAGCGGCCGGCAGCCTCAACCCAATGGAATCGACAGGTAGGCTCATGAGCATCATGTCCACCGACGCACACGACCACGACAAGACCGCAGGTGGCGCCGTGCAGTCCGTCGACCGCGCGCTGCAGATCATGGAGCTGATCGCCGACGCAGGCGCTGCGGGTATCACCGAATTGTCTGTCGCTCTCGGAGTCCACAAGTCGACCGTCTCTCGGATCGTGGCCTCGCTGGAATCGCGCGGCTTTGTCGAGCAGGCGCCGGGTGGCCGCAAGTATCGCATCGGCTTCACGGTGGTGAGGCTCGCCGGATCGACTACCGCGACAATGGATCTCGCGAAACTCGGCCAGGACGTCTGCGACGGCGTGGCCAAGAAGACCGGGGAGACGACCAATCTCGCGGTCCTCAACGCCGCGCAGGCCATCAACGTCGTCGAGTCGCAGGGGTCGTCAAGCGTTGCGTTGAAGACCTGGATCGGCCAGCCGTCGCCCGCGCACGCCACGTCGTCGGGCAAGGCGCTACTCGCCGGCTTGAGCGAACGAGAGCTGCGCACGCTCTACTCCGATGAACTACCCGGTTTCACCGACAACACCATCACTGACCTCGATCAGCTCATCGCCGACCTCGAAGCCTCCTCCGCCCGCGGCTGGGCGCTCGCTGACGAAGAACTCGAAGTCGGGCTCGTCGCCCTCGCCGCCCCGGTCCGCGACAGCACAGGCGCCGTGGTCTCGGCGCTGAGCATCTCAGGCCCGCGTTACCGCCTCGACCCCGCCGACGCCCCCCAACTCGCCGAGGGCGTCGTGCGCGCCGCCGACACGGTCAGCCGCCGCCTGGGCTACCGCGGCTGACCCCCGCCGCCCGAGCGCCTACACGCTGGTCGAGCTTGTCGAGACCACCCCACCGCCGGCTGAGCGCCCACTCGCCGGTCGAGCCCCCACCGCTGGTCGAGTGAACCCCGCTGGTCGAGCTTGTCGAGACCACCCCACTCGCCGGTCGAGCGCCCACTCGCCGGTCGAGCGCCCACTCGCCGGTCGAGCCCCCACCGCTGGTCGAGCCCTCACCGCTGGTCGAGCTTGTCGAGACCACCCCACCGCCGGCCGAGCCCCCACTCGCCGGTCGAGCCAACCCCGCTGGTCGAGCCAACCCCGCTGGTCGAGCTTGTCGAGACCACTAAGCGGCCTGTGGACAGAGAAATTCGACAGTCGAGCGGTGAGTGCATAGTTGTCGGATGACCGGCTACATGTACATCCTCGAGTGCGCTGACGGCAGCTTTTACGTGGGCAGCACCCAGAACGTGGAGTCGAGGCTCGAGCAGCACAACAGCGGTCAGGGCAGTCGCTACACGCGCTGCCGGCTGCCTGTTCGGCTCGTGTACCAACACGAATGTCCAACCATCGCAGAGGCGTACGCGCTCGAGAAGCGCGTTCAGAACTGGTCCCGCGGCAAGCGGAAGGCCCTCATTGCTGGAGATTATGAGTTGCTGCAACAACTCTCGCGCAACCGACAAGACGGGGCGTAGACGCTCGGCTGCGGTGAGGTGGTCTCGACAAGCTCGACCAGCGGCGGTTGGCTCGACCCGCCCGTGGGGCCCTTTCCGCTGATTGAGCCGGCCGCGAGCGAAGCGAGCAGCCGAGTCGAAATCACCAGCGGTGTGGCTGGGCTCGACCAGCGGGGTGAGGTGGTCTCGACAAGCTCGACCAGCGGGGTCAGCACCCGGCCCGCGCGTGGGGCCCTTTCCGCTGATTGAGCCGGCCGCGAGCGGAGCGAGCAGCCGAGTCGAAATCACCAGCGGGGTGGCTGGGTTCGACCAGTGGGGTGAGGTGGTCTCGACAAGCTCGACCAGCGGTGGTGCGCTCGACCAGCTGGGTTACCTCGACCGGCGAGGTGCGGCTCGACCAACGGTGGCCGGCTCGACCAGCGCCCCCTACGGCAGCAGCGCGCGGACGGCGTCGATGGTGTCGGCGGCGGCGGCGGTCTTGTCGGGCCGATACCGCAGCACCCGGGCGAACCGCAGGGCAACTCCGCCCGGATACCTTGAACTGCGCTGCACACCGTCGAGTTCGATCTCCACGACTATCTCCGGCCGCAGGAACACCGCCCACTCCGTACGCGACTGCTCGTACTTGGGGAACTCCTCTGTCTGCCAACGCAATATCTCGTCGGTCAGGCCCTTGAACGTCTTGCCGACCATCACCGGCGGCCCGCCGTCGGGGTCGCGTGCGCCCAGGTGCAGATTTGATAGCCAGCCGCGTCGACGCCCCGATCCCCACTCGGCGGCGAGTACTACTAGATCAAGAGTGTGCACCGGTTTGACCTTCTGCCACGTCCGGCCACGACGGCCAGCCGCGTACGCACCGCTGCGCGACTTGACCATGACCCCTTCGTGGCCTTCCGCTATGGCCGCGGCGAATTGTGCCTGTGCCGCTTCGACATCGGGGTCGACCACAGACGGAATGCGGAGACCCGGTGCCACCGAATCCAGTGCCGCGAGTCGTTCCGACAGCGGCAGGTCGATCAGATCACGGCCGTCGAGATGGAGGCAGTCGAAGAAGAACGGTTGCAGCAGTCGAGGGTTCGCCTCGTCTGCGGCAGACCCGAACCGGCTCATGGTCTCCTGGAACGGTCGCGGCCGGCCGTCGTCGCTGAGCATCAACGTTTCACCGTCGAGAATGACTGTCTCACAGGGCAACCCGAGCACAACCTCGACAAGATCGGGCACCCTATCGGTCACGTCCCGCAACGTGCGGGTGAACACCCGCACGTCACCGCCGTTACGGTGCACCTGAATTCGTGCACCGTCGAGTTTGAAGTCGACAACGACGTCGGGGCCGAGGTCGGCAAGCGCGCTCGGCAGGTCGTCGGCGGGAGTCGCAAGCATCGGTGCGATCGCGCGTCCGACCTGTAGCCGCACTCCACGCAGCGCCTCGTCGCCGCCATGTGCAGCCAATACCGCTGTCTCCGATAGTGATCCGGTCAGCATGTGCGCGCGTCGCACCGAGTCGACGGGCTGACCCGTCGCTTGCGCCACCGCGTCGACCATCAGCCCCGCCAACGATCCCTGCCGCAACTCGCCGGTCAGCAACCGTTTCAGGAAGTCCTGTTCGGGCGGCGTCGAACTCGTGAAAAGCTCTGTCAACACGCTACTTCTGAGTGCCGCTGACCCCGTCCCCCTGGCCGCAGCGAGCTGCTCAAACGCGTCGTCGACATCGACCACATCAAGTCTCGGCTCCTCGGTGCCGTCGACGTCGAGGCTCGCCAACGACCGCCACCCGACACCCAACTTGCCCTGCGGCACTTCACCGGAGAGCCACGTGACCACGATCGGCAGTTCGTCCTTCGACGCAGCACCAAGGAGATCCACCAATGCGGTGGTCTTGAGCTTGCGTGATCGGGTCGCAGCCATCTGCGCCGACGCTTCGACGACCTGCCCGAGTTTCACGACTCCTGCTTCCATGCATCCGGCGATACATCCGACGAGCCCTCCGACCGCGCGGTTGCTACCGCGTCGGGATACTCCGCCTCGTACGCACGCACCGCGGCGCCGACCGTCGGGTACACGTGGTCGGAGTTCAGCTCCGAGAGCACTCCCTCATCGGAGAGTGTGTCGCCGAGTTCTGGGTCGACGCCCGCGAGGACGAAGTGAGCATTTCGCTTGTGCACGAAGGTGATCAGGTCCTTCAGCATGACCGACGCTGTGTAGTCGACGTCGCCGATCACTGTGCAGTCGAGTACCAGCCAACGCACCGGATGTGGTGCCGCCCGAACCAGCGCAGCCACCTCGTCGGAGAATCGACTGGCGTTGGCATAGAACAGATCTGCGTCATAACGGAACACGATGAGTCCCGGCATCGACTCGGCGCCAGGCTTCGCCGACTCGTATCGGCGACGACGTCCGTGGTCGGAGACGCCGACCACGAACCGCTCGGGACGGTATTGCCTGCGCACTATCGCCAGCAGCGACACACCCATCGCAACGACCACACCGTTCTGCACACCGAAGACCAACACCACCACGGCGGTCAGAACGGCAATAGCGAACTCGTACTTCGACACTCGCCACATTCGACGGAACTGGTCGACGTCGATCAGCCGCACCGCCACCACGGCGACGATCGCCGACAACACGGCGTGCGGCATGTAGGCGAGCGCGCCGTCGAAGAAGACCACGACGATCAGCGCGATCAGCGCCATCGTGATGTTGGCGAGCTGGGTCCGACCGTGTTCGGATTCGAGCAGTTCGGTCTTGGTTGGGCTGCCGTTGACCACAAAGGTCGACGAGAAGCCCGCCACGATGTTGGCCGCCGACAATCCGACGATATCGCGATTGACGTCGGCATCCTCGCCGTGACGCTGTGCGAAACTTCGTGCTGTGGCAGCACTTTGGGCGAGAATGACCACCGCGCAGCCGATCGCGACCGTCGCGGCTTTCGGTATGTCACGCCACGTGACGTTGTCGGGAAGCCCGAATTCGGGGAAGCCGCCGTGCAATTCACCGATCACCGGGACGTCGTCGGACCAGTTGAACACATACACCAACACGATCGACGCCACCACCACGATGACCGGCATCGGAATTCGGGGCGCCCACCGCTTACCTACGATCAGCAACAGCAGCGTCGCAGCGGCGAACGCCACCGCAGTCCATTTGATGGAGCCGAGTTCTCGCGCCAGGTGTTCCCAGCGCTCCCAAATCCGACCATCGCTCCCGGAGACTCCGAGCATTCCCGGAATCTGCCCGGTCAGCACACTGATCCCGGTACCCGCAAGGAAACCGACGAGCACAGCGGTGGACAGGAAGTCGCCGAGAAACCCCAGTCGCGCGACCCTGGCCACTGCCAGCATCAGGCCTGCCACGATAGCGATCAGCGACGCGAAGCCCAACCATTCCCGCGAGTTCGGTTGCAGTCCAGCGACTCCGATACCCGCGATACCCGACCCGATGATCGCCGCCGTTGCCGAGTCGGCACCGGTCACCATGAGCCGTGAGGCACCCAGAATGGCGAACACGATCGTGGGAAGGATGATCGTATAGATTCCCGCAACCACCGGAACGTGAGCAATTGTGCTGTAGCCCATCGATTCCGGAATGGCGACGGCCGCGAGCGTGACGCCCGCGAGCACATCCGCCCGCAACCACCCGCGCTGGTAACCGCGGAACGCGGGTGGCAGCAAGCGTTTCAGCGACGTCGAGAACGCACGCTCCGCCCCGGCGGCCCGCGTCCCGCTCACTGCCGTTCGCCCGAGCTCAGCGGTTCGATCACCCCGCTGACGTTACCCGCGTTGATCAGGCAGCGGTGCGCACTGCCGAGCCTTGCGATGCTGCGGCGTCGGACTCTTCCACTCGCTTACGTACGAGCACGTTCTCCAATGCGGGACGCCCCGAGCCGATGAAGACCAACAGGAACAGCGCCCAGCAGTACAGCGCGGCCGAGTCGCCCTCGTTCGCTATGGGCAGCAGACCGTCGCCCTGGTGCTTCCAGAAATAGGCGACGGCCATCGCGCCGGAACCGATGAACGCAGCAACGCGAGTGCCGAGTCCGAGCATGACTAGGATGCCGCCGACCAGCTCAATCGCCGCAGCCCACCACGACGGCCCCGCCCCGAACGCTGCGGTCTCGCCGCCGTACGGCGCGACCGGCCATCCGAACAGCGTCGACGCTCCATGACAGAAGAACAGGAAGCCGACGACGATACGAAACAGGCCGATCGCCCATGGCGCGACCTTCTCAAGTGAGGTAAGCATTGCCTAACTATGAAGGTATGGTTCCCGCATCGCAACCCCAGAAACCCGATTCCGAGGGAATCGCGTTCGACGCTCAGACCCCGACACTCAGACTTCCGACAAGTCCACCGACCGCGTCTCCTGGACCGACCACAACGCCAGCAGCGTCAGCACTCCTGCCACCGCGAGGTAAACCCCAACCCACGCCACACCGAAGTCGGCAACCAACCACGTCGCGATGAACGGCGCAACGGCAGCGCCGAGGATCGACGCGACGTTGTAGGCGATCCCAGATCCCGTGTAGCGCACGTTCGTCGGGAACAACTCCGGCAGGATCGCGCTCATCGGCCCGAAGGTCAGTCCCATCAGCGCCATACCCAGGATGAGGAAGCCCAGCATCACGCCGTCGGTCACCGACGACGGGTTGAGCAGCCACCCGAAGCACAGACCGAAGATGACGATCGCACCGGTGATGACCAGAAGCACCACACGTCGGCCATACCGGTCGGCGAGCCATCCCGAAAGCGGGACGCACGCTGCGAAGAACAGCACCGAAATAAGCTGCAGCCCAAGGAAGTCGACGTAACTGATGGAGAGCTTGACGCCCGACGCGTCGGTCACCTTGCCGGTTCCGTACGACGTCGTCCACGTGGTCACGATGTAGAAGAGCGTGTACGTGGCCAGCATGATGAACGTGCCGGCGATCAGCGGGCGCCAACTGGTCTTGACGACCTCGGCCAACGGCGCGCGCACCTTCTTGCCCTCTTCGACTGCCTTGGCGAACACGGGCGTCTCGGTGAGCTTCAACCGCACGTAGAGCCCGATGACCACCATGATTGCGCTCGCCAGGAACGGAATTCGCCAACCCCAGGTCAGGAATGCGTGGTTGGTCGCAGCGCTCTTGGCGTCGAAGTCCATTCCCAGCATCAGCAGCAGGAAGATGCCGTTGGCGAAGAAGAAGCCGATCGGCGCACCGAGCTGCGGCCACATCGCCGCCCAGGCGCGCTTACCCTTCTCTGCGGTCTCGGTGGCCAACAGCGCGGCCCCCGACCATTCGCCCCCGAGTCCGAGACCCTGACAGAAGCGCAACAGCGCGAGCAGAGCCGGTGCGGCATAACCGATCTGGGAGAAGGTCGGCAGCAACCCGATCGCGAAGGTGGCGATACCCATCGTGAGCAGCGAACCGACCAGGGTCGCCTTGCGCCCGACGCGATCTCCGAAGTGTCCGAACAACACCGAACCGATCGGCCGCGCGACAAATGCGAGGCCGAACGTCGCGAACGACGAGAGTAGCGCGGCGGTGTCGTTGCCCTTCGGGAAGAACAGAGTCGGAAACACGAGGACGGCTGCCGTCGCATAGATGTAGAAGTCGAAGAATTCGATACTCGTGCCGACCATCGATGCGATGACGATGCGGCTACGCGGAACTGCGGGTCGAGCGGGATCGACAGGAGCAGAACCCGTTGAAGGGACAGTGGCTTCACTCACCGCGGAGAGGTTACGCGCCCGCCCCTCGGGATCTTCGCAGGTGGGTAGGTTTTCGGGGCAGAAGGCCGTGTTTCCGAGCTCACGTGGCGACTCGGAAACACGGCTCTGAGCGCGCTCAGCTACCCCGCTTGATCCACTCCTCGAGATGCGGCGCCTCGGCACCGACCGTCGTGCCGTCTCCGTGCCCCGTGTAGACCTTGGTCTCCGGGTCGAGCACGAAGATCTTTTCCTTGATGGACTCGATGATCTTCGGGAAGCTCGAGAACGACCGTCCTGTCGCTCCCGGTCCACCCTGGAACAGCGTGTCGCCACTGAACAACACACCGAGCTCCGGCGCGTAGATCACCGACGAGCCCGGCGAGTGCCCCGGCGTATTGATGACCTTCAACGACGTTCCCGCGACGTCGATTTCCTGCCCGTCGTCGAGGTTGCCGGGCGTCACGTCGGGGTGCGTTTCCTTCCACAGCATGGTGTCGCCGGGGTGCAGCAGGATGGGCGCGCCGGTCTCCTTCGACAACTCCGGAGCCACGGTGATGTGGTCGTTGTGGCCGTGGGTCAGCACGATCGCCTTGACGGTCCGGTCGCCGACAGCGTCGAGGATCGGCTTTGCGCTGTGCGCGGCGTCGATGATGACGACCTCACTGTCGTCGCCGACGATCCAGACGTTGTTGTCGACGTCCCACGTCCCGCCGTCGAGCGAGAAGGTGCCGGACGTGACGACGTTGTCGATGCTCGCGTTGCTCATGACTTCAGCTCTACCACCGAGCGAAGCACCTTGCCGCCCTTCATCGCCTCGAACGCTGCCTCGACGTCGCCGAGTCCGACGCGCTCGGTGACGAACTTGTCGAGCGGGAGTCGACCCTGCTCATAGAGGTCGATGAGCATCGGGAAGTCGCGCTCGGGCAGGCAATCGCCGTACCACGACGACTTGAGCGATCCGCCGCGCGAGAAGAAGTCGACGAGCGGCATCTCGAGCTTCATCTCGGGTGTCGGAACACCAACGAGCACAACGGTTCCGGCGAGGTCGCGGGCGTAGAAGGCTTCCTTCCACGTTTCCGGTCGCCCGACGGCGTCAACGACGACGTCAACCCCGTTGCCGTCGGTCAGGTCCTGGACGGCGGTCACCACGTCGTCGACCTCTGCACCATTGATGGTGTGAGTTGCGCCGAGTTCGGTTGCCCACTGCAGTTTTGCCGGATCGCGGTCGATCGCGATGATCTTGGTGGCACCGGCCAGTCGGGCACCGGCGATCGCGGCGTCGCCGACGCCACCGCAACCGATGACGGCGACGGAGTCTCCGCGACCGACGTTGCCGGTGTTCATCGCCGCGCCGAGGCCCGCCATCACGCCGCAACCGAGCAGGCCGGCGACCGCGGGATCGGTCTCGGGATTGACCTTGGTGCACTGCCCCTCGTGAACGAGGGTCTTCTCGATGAACGCGCCGATACCCAGCGCAGCCATCAGTTCGGTGCCGTCGGTGAGCGTCATCGACTTCGACGCGTTGTGGGTGTCGAAGCAGTACCAGGGCTTCCCGCGCTTGCACGCCCGACACTCACCACACACCGCACGCCAGTTCAGGACGACGAAATCGCCGACCTCGACGTGAGTGACATCCGAACCGATCGCCTCGACGACGCCCGCGGCCTCGTGCCCGAGGAGGAACGGATACTCGTCGTTGATGCCGCCCTCTTTGTAGGCGAGATCTGTATGGCAGACACCGCACGCCTGGATATCCACGACGACGTCGTTGGGCCCGGGGTCGGGCACCACCACGTCGACGAGTTCCGTTGGCGCGCCCTTGCTACGCGAGATGACTCCCTTGACCGTCTGCGACATTCCGCTTTCAACCTCTCGATGGTGAGAACCTTGTACTCAACACAGTCTTGTGGCATGGCACGAGACATGCATCCATCCGAATGGATGGTTCTACCTGGTCGAAAGTACAGGAATGACGTTCGACGGTCCTAGTGGTCCAGCGACCGGTACAGCGCGGTCTCGAAGTCCATGTACTTCGTGAACGACGTCGGATCACCGAACGGCAGTATCTGCGTCGCCCAGAAGCCGCCGTAGCCGTTCTCTCGATCGATCCAGTAGAAGAGGTTCGCAAGGCCTGCCCAGCCCAGCGCCCCAGCAGGTCGACCTGTGGGTGCCTCTTCGTTGTTGATCATGAACGGCAACGACCACGACTTCGATTGGCCCGGAAAGAATTCCGCGTCGTTGGACAATGACGGGATCACGCCGGGCAGCATGGTCACCGGTAGATCGCCGAGGTGGTTCTGAACCGCCATCTCGACGGTCTCCTGCTTGAGCACACGGCCGTGTTCACCGGCTCCGTCGTTGAGCCACATCCGGATGAACCTCATGTAGTCACCGACGGTGCCATAGAGCCCGTGCCCACCGAAATCGACCTCCGGTGGCGTCGGCAACTCGAAGTCCATCGGCGTCAACGTGCCGTCGGCATTGCGCGCATGCATCTCCGCAAGACGCGAGCGGAAGTCCTCTCGCAGAACGAAACTCATGTTCTGGATACCCAGGGGCGGGAAGATCCGTTCCTCGAATACCTCGCCGAGTCGCTTACCGCGAAGGCGCTCGACGACCTGCCCGACCCAGTCGAGGTTGGTGCCGTATTGCCACCGCTCGCCCGGATCGAAGAGCAGAGGCGTCGTGAGTGCGGCTTTCGTTGCGGTGATGACGCTGGGCTGACCTTGTTCGTCGGCCAGTCGGGAGTAGACCTCGTCGAAGAAGTCGTACCCGAAACCTCCTGTGTGTGTGAGGAGTTGGCGCGTCGTCGGAATCGACCTCGGCGCGCGCAGCTGTGGCGCACCGTCGTCGCCGAAGCCCTCGATCACCTGCAATTCGCCGATCTCGGGCGCGTACTCGGATGCGGGAGCGTCGAGGTCGAGTGCGCCCTCTTCGACGAGCTGCAATGCCGCGGTCGCGGTGATCGCCTTCGTGGTCGAGAAGAGAGCGAAGACGTCGTTGGTGGTGATCGCGGCGTCGCCGTCGATTCGACGCTTGCCTGCGGCACCCTCGTAGATGTTGCCGTTCCGATCCGTCACCATCGCCACCACGCCCGCCACGGGCATGTCTGCGTCGACTGCTGATTTCAGAATGGCGTCGTCCGACCGCTTGAGTACACCACGGTCGACTCCAGTGACTGAACTTGTCATCTCATCTGTCCTTTCGATGAATTTCTCTGATTAACAACACTTTTCGTCATGACAGGGAGAACCCCTTGTAACCTGCTGCTGCGGCCTCCAATGTCGCGGCACGGTAAGCCCCGACCCCGCCGACGTACGAGAGAACGCGGCGCGGCTTGCCCGGGACGTTCGAGCCGACGTACCAGGAGTTCGTCTTGGAGATGAGGTTGGCGTCTGCCAGTTCGTCGTGGTGGGCCACCCACGCGTCCTGCCCCTCTTCAGTGGGCTCGATGACCGACTTGCCGTTGGCACGCATGTGCCGGATCGCATCACTGATCCATTCGGTCTGCTGCTGCAGACAGGTCGTCATGTTGCACAAGGCGGCCGACGGCGCGAGCGGCGCGCCGGTGGTCAGCAGATTTGGATAGCCGTGCACCATCAGGCCCATGGTCGTGCGGATGTCACGGCCCCAGTCCTCACGGAGGGAACGTCCGTCACGTCCACGAATGTCGATCCGCGTCAGTGCGCCTGTGCCTGCATCGAAGCCGGTCGCCATGACGATCACGTCGAGTTCGTGGAGTGATCCATCCTCGAGCACGATTCCCTCGGGGACAATCCTCGCGATCGGATTGTTCTTGACGGGCACCGCCTGAACGTTGTCGCGGTGATACACCTCGAGATAACCGGACTCCAACGGAACGCGGTGGGTACCGAAACCGTAGTCGGAGGGGATCAGCAGCTCGCACAGCTCCGGGTCCTGCAGTCGAGCGCGCATCTTCTCGCGCACGAACTCCGAGACCTCCTCACTGACCTCCTCGTCGGAGAAGATCTCGGCAAAGGACGCCAACCAGAGTTTCAACGACCCGTTCTCGTAGTCGGCTTCCAGACGTGCTCGACGCTGCTCGGGCGTGAGATCAGCCCAGGCGACGGTGAAGTCGTATTCGAAACCCGTGAACGTGTTCGGCAGGTTCTCCCTCAGCTCGTCGAAGCGCGACTTGTACGCAGCGACATCGTCGGGACCGTAGCTGGGGTTCTTCATCGGCAGCGCGTACTGCGGCGTCCTGATGAACACCTTCAGTTGGCCGACCTGATCGGCGATCGTCTGGATGACCTGGATGCCCGTCGCTCCGTTGCCGATGACGCCGACCCGCTTGCCCGACAGGTCGACGCCGTCACGCGGCCAACGCGCGGTGTGGAAGATCTCGCCGGCGAAGTCGCTCTGTCCCGGGAAGATGTCGGCCATCGGCGCCGAGAGCATTCCGCAGCATGTGACGAGGTATTGGGTGTCGATGGTCTCGCCGCTGTCGGTGGTCACGGTCCAGCGGTTGGTGTCCTCGTCGAATACGGCGCTCGTGATCGTGGTGTCGAACGAGATGTCGCGCCGAAGGTCGAGCGCATCCGCGACATAGTTGAGCCACTCCTCGATCTCGCTCTGGCCGGGGAATCGGCTACTCCAGCTCCAGCCTTTGTAGAGGTCCTCGTCGAATAGGTACTGGTAGATGTAGGCCTCCGAATCGAACTTCGCGCCGGGGTAGCGGTTCCAGTACCACGTCCCGCCGACACCGGACGCGGTGTCGAAGGCCCGAACGTCGAGGCCCTGTTCGCGTAGCTGATGCAGTTGGTAGAGACCGGCCACGCCGGCTCCGATCACCACAGCGTCGAGCGTCTTGTCTGACATCGTGCTCCTCCATTGATGTGATTGTGGTCACGTAGTGGAGAATGTTTGTGCTGTCTCACAAATCTGAGGTGTCCCAAATTGGGACAGCAAACCTGTCCGGTCGGTGGTGGCCGCAGAGACGTCGACCAATGAATAATGGGCTGTGCCGTGCGTCACACTGGTGCACCTCAGGGCAGGAAGGAGTCGCCGACGTGCGTGACAGGCGGGACGAGCAACTCCGTATCGCTGCTGCTCGCGCCGATTTTCTGGAGTACGGACCGCAGGAGCCGCCGGCGTCGGCGACGTCGTGGCGGCGTCCTGGTCGAGGAGCGCTTCCGCCGGACTCGATGCCGACAAGTACACGGTCGCCTTCCACGACGACATCGACTTCGACTCGCGTCTGGCACGCTGCGCCCGACCGGTACTCGAGCGACTCACCGGCGACATGTCCGACGTTCCCGTCACCATCGCTCTCACCGACGCCCAGGCCAGGATCGTCGACCGCCGCGATTGTTCGACGGCGGTCGGGCGAGTCCTCGACCGCGTGGACTTCGACCGCGGGTACTCGTTCGAGGAGAGCGCCATCGGGACCAACGGCGTGGGCACGGTGTTCGAGGTGGGTGCGCCGGTCAGCGTCGTCGGCTCCGAACACTTCAACCAGTCGCTCGTTCAGTTCGCCTGCACGGGTGCGCCCATTCTCGATCCGCTGACCGGGCGGGTTGCCGGGGTTCTCGACGCGAGCATGTTGGCGGAGAGTTGGAACAGCCTTGTCGATGCTCTGGTGCGCTCGGCAGCAACCGACATCAGCCGCAACCTCCTCCTCGACCGGAGCCAGGACACGCGCGCGGTATTCGAGACGTATCTGCGTGCCTCCGCGCGACCGGGTCGCGCTGTGATCGCCCTGGGTGAGACCGTGATGGCGAACGAGGCCGCACGGTCGCTGCTGAACCCCGACGAGCAGGCGATCATCGGCCAGTACGCCGAGTACCTCATGTCCAAACACGACAACGCCCTGCACACGGTCACGCTCGACAGCGGGCGGCAGATCCGAATGCGGACCAAACACATCACAAGCCGGGGTGACGTCGTTGGAGTGGTGGCCGTGCTCGACGAGGATCGGTTCGGCAATCGCGGGGCCGACGAGACCGACTCCCGGATTGCATCATTGCCGACGATCTCCGCGGGCGGCATGCGCAGTCCCAGCTGGATCTCGGCGTACAACGAGGTCGCACATTCGCTTACGCGAAACACCAGCGTGATCGTCCTGGGCGAGCCGGGAAGCGGGCGCCTCTCGATCCTCACGGACGCATTCCGCATCGAGAGCCCCACGGCCCCAATCGTTGTCATCGACGCAGCGGACCCCCGACAGACTACGCAGACCACGTCCCCGCCAACTCCTGCTGATGGTCGCGGCCTCCTGGTCCTGCGACACATCGACAGCCTCCCCGCACAGGTTCCACAGGAGTTGCGGTCCGTCATCGACGACGCCGTGGCCGCCGGATACATTCTCGCCGCGACCTCGTCGTCGCGCCCTTCGACGACGGCCACGACCTACGGCGGCCTGGTCGCACGATTCGACCATTCGGTCACGTTGCCGCCCCTGCGGCTTCGCGGGCCAGACCTGCAACTCCTCGTCGATCGCATCTTGAAGTCGATTGCACCGCAACGTAATACCCGGATCAGCCCGCAGGCCATGCGCGTCATCTCGGCCTACTCGTGGCCGCAGAACCTGACACAACTACACACAGCGCTCGAGTCCGCGCTTCATCGACGTCCTGTCGGAGAGATACAACCCGAGGACCTCCCCGGCTTCTGCCGAACCACCGCCCACCGGGTGCTCACCACCCTGGAGATCACCGAGCGCGACGCTATCGTCCGTGTGCTCGGAGAATGCGGCGGCAACCGAGCCCGCGCCGCGCAAGTGCTTGGCATGTCGCGCAGCTCGATCTACCGCAAGATCCACACCTACGGCATCACTGGGGTGTGAGCGCCCCACCGCCGACCGAGCGCCCCAACCGCTGATCGAGCCCTACCCGCTGATCGAGCGCCCAACCGCTGATCGAGCGCCCCCAACCGCTGATCGAGCTTGTCGAGATCACCCCACCCGCCGATCGAGCGCCCCACCACCGATCGAGCGCTCCAACCGCTGATCGAGCCCCATACCGCTGATCGAGCCCCACCCGCTGATCGAGCTTGTCGAGATCACCCCGCCGTGATCCCCGCGCCCGCGGCGAGCAGGCCGGCTTCGCCGCGGTTGGACACCTGCAGCTTCTGCAGAATCGCCGCGACGTGGAACTTGATAGTGCTCTCACTCACCCCGAGCTCCGCGGCGATGGCCTTGTTCCGCCGACCGAGCGCGAGATGCCCAAGCACCTCGAGTTCACGCGGATTCAACGACGCGAGCAGATCCTTCTCGGGACGAGAGACATTCGCTTCCAACGGAATTCGAGCGCACACCCTACTCCCCCACCCGGCAAGCGACTCGACGTCCAGCGTCCCATCAACCGCACGCAACCGTCCTGCGAGCTGTCGCGACAACGCGTCGCCGTCGAGTTCACCGCGACCCCGATCACGCACGTCGACGACCAGATCGTCACCACTGATTTCCCACGCCACCCGCAACCGTTCGACGGCCGGTTGTGCGGCTACGGCCACGGCGACCGCGCGCACGATGGCTCTCGCGGCGTGCGCGATCTCGCCCGACAACGTCGCGTCGACCCCCGGCTCCACAAACTCGACGTCGGCGTCGAGGTCACGCAGCACCGGTTCGAGTTCAGCCCGGAGCCGTCGAAAGGCAACGCCGATCGGTTCGGTCGCAAGCGCGCGATCGGTGTCACCGACCGACCGCAGCGCAATCAATGCGGCCGACGCCGTCTCCGCCGCGACCGTGCGCGCGACGGCGTCGTCGAGGTCTCGCGAACGCAGCGTCCCGAGAACCGACGACAACGTGTCCTCGTGTGTTTCGGTCAGTTGGGTGATCGTCCGAGCCCGTTCGGTCGACGCCGCCCGCGACTCGGCCAGATAGTCGGGACTCGCCTGGGCTACCTGCTGCCGGATCGACGTCGCCACCAGCGCGAACCAGGCGGTCAGGAGTTCATCGATGCTTGTGGCCTGCGACTTTGCCGACTTGGGTACCAGCACCAGCAACGTGTCGGTGGCATCGCGGACCGCGAGAATTCTTCGACGCGCTCCGCCGACTACCGCCTGTCCGCGCAGCGTGTCACCTCGTTGAACCGACTCTTTGATCGCGTCGAGTTCGGCGATGGTCGCACGCTCGACAACCGCCGGGGCACCGGCCACCTTGCGTGGGCGGCCGGTGCACTCGCGGGTGTAGATGATCAGCGCGTCGTGCGGATGCGCCGATGCCAAAAACTTCGAGAAGCGTTCGGCGATCTGCGGCAACGGACCGTCCACCACGGCGGCGAACTGCTGCCACCGGCTTGCCGACAGCGTCGTCGTCACGTCGCCCGAGCGTTCGGACAGTCCTTCGATCGTCACCTCACCATTGTCACCCGTTGCTGATGATCACCTTCAGTGCGTGCTCGTCGGCAGCGTTGGAGAAGGTGTCGTAGGCCCGATCGAACTCGTCGAAGGTGAAGTGATGCGTCACGAACTTCTCGGGCGCGATCTTTCCCTCTTCGATCTCCGTGAGCAGTTCGGGAGCCGTCGTCGCGTTGACCAGGCCGGTCGTCAGCGTCAGGTTGTTGATCCAATCCCGATCGATCGGAAATTCGACGGGCTTCCCGTGCACACCGACGTTCGCGAGATGTCCGCCGGGGCGCAGACAGTCGAGCGACGTGCGGAACGCGGGGCCGAGACCGACCGCTTCGATTGCGACGTCGACACCGAGCCCGCCGCGACTGAGTTCCTTGATCTGTTCGACGACGTTGCCTCCCGCGAGAATGTCGATGGTGTCGGTCGCACCGAAGTCCAGTGAGCGCTCAAGACGAAACTTGTTGCCGTCCACCGCGATGACCTTCGACGCCCCGCGCGAGCGAGCGGTCATCACCGCCGCGAGACCCACCGGCCCCGCACCGATCACGGCCACCACGTCGCCTTCCTTGACGGCCCCGTAGAGCACACCGATCTCGAAACCGGTCGGGAGGATGTCGCTGAGCATCACGCCCTGCTCTGCCGTGACTCCCGCCGGTAGCGGGATGAGTCCGTTGTCGGCGAACGGAACACGCACGAACTCGGCCTGCGTGCCATCGATGAGATGCCCGAAGATCCACCCGATTCCGCCGACCGTCTGGCAGTGCGACGTCATCCCTTGCTTGCAGTATTCGCAGTAGCCGCACTTGGTGACGCACGAAATGATGACGCGGTCACCAACTTTGACGCGGGTGCACTCCGGCCCCACCTCGGTGACGACGCCGACCCCCTCGTGCCCGAGCACGCGCCCATCGGTCACCGCGGGTACGTCGCCGGAGAGAATGTGTAGATCGGTGCCGCAGATGGTCGTCGTCTCGACTCGGACGATCGCATCGGTCGGGTCCTTCAGAACAGGATCTGGAACGTCCTCCCACGCCTTGCTTCCCGGACCGTGATAGACGAGCGCTTTCATACCTGGCCTCCTTTGGGCCGCACGACGGTGCGGCGTGTCCCCCGGATTCCCCATCCCAGTATGCGATGAACCGCATGAATGATGGTTGGCTTCGCGAGGGCGATCTCATGTTGAGACGAACAATCTTGGCCCACAATTGAGTAGTGCGATACGCGCGCCGTCGCGACGTCGCGATGAGAACGTCGACATGAGGAAGATCAATCTCGCGAGAACCGAGGCGCCGTGAGCAAAGTCATCGCATCCATCCCAGTAGGCGAGTACCCGATCGACATCTCGCTGACCCGAGACGGCAAGCGCGCCTACGTTGTCAATAACGGCCACACGGACGCGGCGGGGAGTATCTCGGTGATCGACACCACGCGCAATACGCTGCTGGGCACAATCCCGATCGGCCATTTCACGCAGAGTGTGTCGATCGGATCGAATGGCGCGGCGTACATCGCAGTGACTGGCGACAAGACTGTCACGGTCATCGACACAACAACCAATCTCGTCACCAAACGGATCGGCTTCACCTCTTCGCCACAAAGTGTGAGCGTCGACCCCGACGGGAAGTTCGCGTACGTCATAGTCGGCTACAACTCACTCACCCTGATCGACACGACGTCAAATACCGCGACTAGCACCACAATCGCCGTCGGAGAGACTCCGCAACGAGTTACGTTCCTACCCGACGGGTCCCGGGCATACGTCGCGAATATCAACGACGGCACGATCAGCGTGATCGACGCGATCGACAACGTCGTCAAAGCGACTGTCATGATCGGGACGACACCCGACGGCGAAGGACCCGCGGCAATCGCGTGCGCTCCGAACGGAAAAACCGTGTACGTGATTTCGGCGAACTACACCGGGGGCGCTGTGTCGGTAATCGATACCGCAACCAACACGATCACCCAGTCGATTCCCACTGGACGTTGGTCAGTCGACGCTGTTACAAGTCCTGACGGGTCGAGGCTCTACGTCTCAAACATGGCCGACTGCACGATATCGGTGATCAACACGACGTCGAACAAGGTGATCGAGACTGTTCCCGTGGGCCAGTTTCCCGGTGGTCTGACCGTGAATCATGCGGGCAGCCTCGTCTATATCACCAACACCAAGGACGACACCGTGTCGGTCGTCTCTGTCCGGTAAACGTCACCACGGGTTACGGGCGGAGGTCACGCTCCGCCGACCGCGCTCAGCAACTCCGCCTTGGTCATCGACGAGTAACCCTTGATGCCCTTGGCCTTAGCCTGCTCGCGCAACTCCTTGACCGTCGGCGACTTGGCTCCCGTCGACTTCGCCGCCTGCGTGGTCCCAGACGGCTTGGCCTTGGGTGCCGCAGTTTTCGGTGTCGACGTCTTGGGTGCCGCAGTCTTTGATGCCGCAGTCTTTGGCACGGCTGTCTTCGACTCAGCGGGCTTCACACTCGCGGCGGGCTTCGGCTTCGAGGCCGACGCGCTCGGTGTGGGTTTCGGTGCGACGACGGCCCGCGGCGCGTCCGACGACTCGACCTTCTTGTCGTCGGAATCACCGGAGATCGCTCCGATGCGCTTCAAGAGTTCTCGACGCAGCGCGTCGGTTTCGCTCGCTGCTTTGCCGAGTTGCTTCTCTGCCAACTTCCGCACATCGTCGAGGCTCTGTTGGAGTTCGCCGATCTGCTTCTGCAGACGTTTGATCGCCTTCTTCTCGCCCATGCCTTGTGCCCTTCGTCGCCGTAGATTGCAGGACCCCCGTACCCGAGGGTAGGCACTCCACCGCTGCTAGAGGCGGATTATCGCCGACCTTGTCGTGTCGCGATCGTGAGCACGTCGTCGCGTACCCGCTCGGCGCGTAGCGTGGAAAACGCCCCAATCCGAGATTCAATCCGACGAGGAGGCAGCCATGCCAGAGCGCGATCCCGGCCCGTCCATCAAAGATGACGAGCTCTACGAGAAGCTTCGCGACGAGGGCAACTCCAAGGAGAAGTCCGCCCGCATCGCCAATGCCGCTGCCGCGCAGGGCCGTTCGAAGATCGGCGAGAAGGGCGGCGAGTCCGGATCGTACGACGACTGGACCGTCGACGAACTGCGCTCGCGGGCAAAGGAACTCGGGCTCCACAATTACTCGGACCTGAAGAAAGACGACCTCATCGACAAACTGCGCGAGCACTGACGAGGCGCGGGCACCTAACGAGAAACGACGACGGGTCTGCGGCATCGAGCCGCAGACCCGCCCAACCCTTCACGATCAAAGTCGAATAACCGGTTTGATGGTCTTGCCGTGGTGCATATCGTCGGTCGCGGAATTGATCTCATCGAGCTTGTAGTGCGCCACGATCGAGCGCAGCGGGAATGATCCGCTCCGATACAGCTCGACGAGCACCGGCAGGAGCGTCTCGGGTTCGCTGTCGCCCTCGGTGATGCCGATGACCTTCTTACCCACCAGCATGTCTTGGACACCGAGCGAGACCTCTGCACCAGCGACGTGCTCCGATGACACCGCAGGTGCCGTCGACTCCGAGCGCCAGAACCGCTGTCTTGAGCACCGCGGGCACCCCTGTGGTCTCGACGGCGTAATCGAGTCCGAGTCCTCCGGTGAGTTCGCCGAGTTCTTCTGCCACATCCTGTGTCGACGCGTTGATGGTGTGGGTGGCGCCGAACTCCCGCGCCGTCTCCAGACGCTCGGCGACCAGATCGATCGCGACGATCGTGGCGTCGGGGGTCTGCGACGCCGCGTAGATCGCCGACAAGCCAACGGCGCCATTCCCGAACACGGCGATGGTCGACCCGGGTTCTGGCTTCAAGATGTTCCAGATCGCGCCGATGCCGGTCTGCACACCGCAGCCGAGCGGCGCGATGACCGACAGATCCTCATCGGACAGGTCGTCGGCGACCTTGACGACGCTGCGCTCGGTCACGAAAGCAACCTCGGCGAACGACGACTGCCCGAAGAAGCTGCCACCGATCTCCTCGTCGCCTCGGTGTAGCGGTGCGCTGCCGTCGGGCCGCGTACCGCAGATGAGGTTGCGTGGCACGAACTCGAGGCAGTACGCGGGATGCCCTGCCCGGCACTTCACGCACCGCCCGCAACTGGTGAAGCTGAGCAGCACCTTGTCACCCGGATTCACCTTGGTGACGCCACTGCCCACACGTTCGACGATGCCCGCTCCCTCGTGGCCGAGAACTCCGGGGAACTTGAACGGAATGGCGCCGCCCTGGACCACGAGGTCCGTATGGCACAGGCCCGCCGCGACGATGCGGACCACGACCTCGTCTGCGCGCGGTTCGTCGAGGGTGATCGTGTCGATGGTGAACGGCGCACCAGTGGATTCGATAACTGCCGCACGTGTTTCGGTCATTGTCTGGTCTCTTTCTCGGATGGTGGTGATGGTAAGGACGTGTGCTGATAAGCAGCGTCAGGAGATCCGCACGGGGACGGAGGCGAATCCGCGGGTGACGTTGTTGAGGGCGCGCACCGGTTCGCCGGTCAACTCGAAACCACGAACACGCGGACGCACTGGCGTCGACGCTGCAACTCGCGTCGGCCGACGCCGTGGACGAGCGCACACCCGGCGGCTGGCACGCGGAATGGTCGACGCTGCGAATCCTGCTGCGGCGCAGCGTAGTAGCGGCATCGCAGACCACGGAACTGGTACGCAATCTCAACGTTCATGCGGACGCGATGGCGTTCAACCTGTCGGCCGCCGGGACTTCGGTGTTGTCCGAACAACGATCGATGGCCGAGCTTGCAGGCCATGAATCGAGTGGTCAAAATGTCGGCGTCGCACCACTTCTCGTCGACGCGACGCTGAGCAGAGCACAAGAGCTGACCCGAACCCGACTAGCAGAGAGGCCCCGATGAGCCGCTACGACGACGGCATGACAGTACGACGCGAGGTGCTCGGCGACGCCCATGTCGACCGCGCGACCGCCGCCGCAACCGATCTGACTCGTGAGTTCCAGGAGTTTATCACCGAGTACGCGTGGGGCACCATCTGGACGCGCCCCGGCCTCGACCGCCGCAGCCGCTCGATGATCACGCTGACCGCGCTCATCGCCCGCGGACACCACGAAGAACTCGCGATGCACCTGCGCGCCGCCCGCCGCAACGGACTGACCCTGGACGAGATCAAGGAAGTCATCATGCAGTCCGCGATCTATTGCGGTGTGCCCGATGCCAATACGGCCTTCCGCATCGCACAGCAGACCTTCGCGGAGGAAACGTAACCGCTGGTCGAGCTTGCCCCGCTGGTCGAGCCCCATCCGCTGGTCGAGCCCCATCCGCTGGTCGAGCTTGTCGAGACCACCCATCCGCTGGTCGAGCCCCATCCGCTGGTCGAGCTTGTCGAGACCACCCCACCGCCGGCCGAGCTTGCCCCGCTGGTCGAGCCCCAACCGCTGGTCGAGCCCTCCCCCGCTGGTCGAGCTTGTCGAGACCACCCAACCGCTGGTCGAGCCCTCCCCCGCTGGTCGAGCTTGTCGAGACCACCTACGCGCTGTCCGCGACCCCAGCGCGCCCGGGCGGAACCGACCCCGGAGCGCCGAGCTGCCGCCCGATGCCCCGCGCCGCGACCTGCAGCGCCGCGAGAAGCCGCGGGCGATTTCCGCGAAGAGTCCCGACCACCACACCCAGCGCCGCGACCACCCCGTCGGGCCCCCACACCGGTACCGCGATCGAACACGCGCCCGCCGTCATCTCCTCCGCCGTCGTCGCGTAGCCCTCGTCGCGCACACGCTGCAACTGCTGTTCCAAGAGCTGCGGGCTGATCAGCGTCCGCGGCGTAACCCGCGTCAACGATGCCATGACCTCATCGCGAATCTCCTTGGGCGCGTAGGCAAGCAGTACCTTGCCGACCCCGGTCGGCGGCATCGGTAGCCGACTACCCACCTTGCTCACGACCGGCACCGACTCGTTCCCGGAGATCCGATCGACGTACAGCACCGACGTTCCCTCGCGCACCGCGATATGCACCGTCGCCTTTGTCGCGGCGTACAGGTCGTAGACGTACGGTTCGGCGATCTCACGCACTCCGGTCTGGATCGGCGCCAGCAGCCCGAGATCCCACACCCGCCTGCCGATCACGTACCGCCCGTCGGGCCGTCGAACAAGGGCACCCCACCGTTCCAACTCGCCGACGAGCCGATGTGCGGTGGGTACCGCGAGATCGGCGCGCTGTGCCATCTCGCTGAGCGTCAGCGCACGGTGTGACGCGTCGAATGCACTGAGTAGAGCGAGAGTTCGCGCCGCGACCGATGCTCCGGGAACCGACGTGTTTCCGGCCATAGCTACGGAAGTAGCCCTGAGCGTCGAGCAATGACAACGGCTTCCAGCCGGCTCGACGCGCCGAGTTTGCGCAAGACGTCTTTCATGTATCCCTTGGCAGTCTGCACCCCAATATTCAGCTCCTCGGCAATTCTCGCATTGGTGTAGCCGAGTGCAGCGAGGGTGACCACATCCTGTTCGCGACGGGTCAGGGTGAGTGTCGTCGATTCGTCCGACTCACCGTCGAGCAGGAGGTCGGAGATGCGTGCGATCTGATCGGCAACGGCGTCGTCGTCGACGTCTCGTGCCAGAGTGCGGAGCTGCGCGTAGGCCTCGGTGATCCGATCTCGAAATCCATCGCCCACAGCGGCGTCGGCGGCGACCGCCGCGCGCGAGGCGACGATCTGCTGTTCGAGTTCACGCGCCTCGACGGCGAGTGCGTCTAGCGTCCGATCGCCGATGGCCTCGTCAGTCCGCAATGCCCCGTAGATCACCGCGATAGGCCTGCGTCCGACGATGACCGGGGCGGCCGCCATCGCACGCAGGCCCTCGGCCGCGATGATCGCGTTGTACCGATGGGTGATCCGCGGGGTACGCAGATAGTCGTCGACGACCATCGGGCGATTGAGCGCGATGACCTTGCCGCCGAGTCCGTGCCCGGCATCAACGGCAACGCCGTTCAACGCACCGTAGGTGTCGCCGACGAAATGTCGGAGACGCAGACCGCGCGAGCCGTGCACCACACCACCGAACGCCAACGACACACCCGTGCCGCGACGCAGACGACGCAACGCATCGGTGACCGGCGCTGTCAACGACTCAGCCATGTCACCACCTACCTCCTGACCCCTCTTCGGGGGGTTCTGCCCATGCGACGTCGCATTCGAGAATCACTCCTCGAATGTGATTCAGCTTACTCTGGCAGTAAAGGTGTGGATATGACACAGACATCCTTGGCCGACGACCGCGCGCGACGCGAGTCGATTCAGGCACAGTTGACCCCGGCTGTCACCGCCGACCTCGACGCCTGGCTGGAGCTTTTCGGCTCACCCGACGCCAACGCTGCGTCGCTGCTGGTGGACCGCCACGACCCCGAATCCGTCGCGTTCACCACCGTTTCGCTGCGGGATTCTGCGCAGCCCGAGCAGCCCCCGCAGGCCAAGCAACCCCCGCACTCCACGCACGCCGAGCAGCCCCCGCTGATCGAGCAGGCCCCGCTGATCGAGCAACCCCCGCTGATCGAGCTTGTCGAGATCACCTACGGCCAGCTCGCAGCGGAGTCCCGACGCCTCGCCACCGCGCTCGCCGGTATGGGTGTCGAGCGCGGCGACCGCGTAGGGGTGCTCATGGGCAAGCGCACCGAGCTCGTCGTCTCGCTGCTGGCACTCGCCCGACTCGGGGCCGTCTACATTCCACTCTTCACCGCCTTCGCCACCCCCGCGATCGAGATGCGACTGCGGGCGGGCGGCGCCTCCATCGTGATCACCGAACCGAGCCAGGCGTCGAAGCTCGACGACATCGACGGCCTCACGACCATCGTCGCGGGCGAGCAGTTCGACGCTCTCATCGCCGACAACGATCCCCTCGACCACTCCGTCGCGGTCGGCGGCGACGGCACGCTGATCCTGCTGTTCACCAGCGGCACTACCGGCGCGCCGAAGGGCGTGCCCGTTCCGCTACGCGCGCTGGCGTCGTTCTCCTGCTACATGCGCTACGGACTCGACGTCTCCGACACCGACGTCTTCTGGAACGCCGCCGATCCCGGCTGGGCGTACGGCCTGTACTACGGAATCCTCGGGCCGATGGCAATCGGCCGACCAAATGTGTTGCTGCAGGCGGGTTTCACCCCTGAGGTGACCGCCACGGTACTCACCGAACTGGGCGTGACGAACTTCGCCGCAGCGCCCACAGTGTACCGCTCGCTGAGCAAGAACCCTGCGATCAACGGCTTCTCGCTGCGTCGAGCATCGTCGGCGGGCGAGCCGTTGACGCCCGACGTGATCACCTGGGCGAGAACAGCTCTCGGCACCGAGGTCCGCGACCACTACGGCCAGACCGAGCACGGCATGTTCATCAATAACCACTGGGCCGACGACCTGCGTCGACCACTCATCCCCGGCTCCATGGGACAGCCGATGCCCGGATTCGCCGCAGGAATCGTCGACGACGCCGGCGCGCCCGTCACCGAACCCAACGTCACGGGTCAGATCGCGATTGACGTCCCCGCCAGCACCGGCTACTGGTTCTCCGGATACCTCGACGCCCCGGAGAAGACCGCATCGCGCTACACCGAGGACGGCCGTTGGTATCTCACCGGCGACACGGGACACCTCGACGCCGACGGCAACTTCTTCTTCAGCTCCCGCGACGACGACGTCATCATCATGGCCGGGTATCGCATCGGCCCGTTCGACGTCGAGAGCGTCCTGATCACCCACCCGTCGGTCATCGACGTCGCGGTCGTCGGCCGACCCGACGACCTGCGCGGCGAGGTACTCGAGGCGTTCGTCGTACTTGCCGACGGCGTCAGCGGCGACGACGCTCTGGAGACCGAGCTGCAGCAACTGGTCAAAACCGGCTTCGCCGCGCACGCCTACCCGCGCACGGTGCACTTCGTCGACGCGCTGCCGAAGACGCCGAGCGGAAAGATCCAGCGGTTCGTCCTGCGTCAGCGCTGACAGTCCGCCACCCCGCTCGCGCCACCTAGTGTCGCGTTTCGTTAGTTGGTTTTCGGTTGAGCTTTCTTGAGAATCTCCTCGACCGGTTTCGTCCACAGGAAG
>NZ_LZTE01000027.1:0-19475 GCF_001665925.1 Gordonia sp. 852002-50816_SCH5313054-c | reverse complement strand
CCACTGCACCCGCGCCCAGCGGGCCAACAACCAGCAATTCCACTGCTGAGCAGTGCCCGGCTAACTTCGAAGAGCCCCTTTCTCGGGCCGAACGGAGCAGGTAAGACCACGACACTCGACATGGTTCTCGGTCTGACACAACCGGATTCGGGCACCGTCGAGGTATATGGCCTGTCGGCCAGGAAGGCCGCGCGGACCGGCCGCGTCGCCGCGGTTCTGCAGAGCGGCGGTCTGCTCCACGACTTCACGGTCGAAGAGACCATGCGAATCATCGCGGATCTGCATGGGCGCACGCGCGACGTCGAATCAGCGATGGCACGTGCAGGCATCGCGGAGATCGCCGGGCGCAAGGTTTCCCGATGCTCGGGCGGCGAGCAGCAACGTCTCAAGTTCGCGTTGGCGACGCTGCCCGACCCCGACCTCATCGTGCTCGACGAGCCGACGGCCGGAATGGACGTGGAGTCACGGCGTGCCTTCTGGTCGGCGATTCGTGCCGATGCCAGCGCAGGCCGCACCGTCGTCTTCGCCACCCACTATCTCGAAGAGGCCGACGACTTCGCCGACCGCATCGTCATGGTCTCGCACGGACGCGTCGTCGCCGACGGTTCGACGGCCGAGATCCGCAACGTCGCAAGTCGACGTGTGGTGTCGGCGATCATCGACGACACCGCCATTGCCGCCGTCGGTGCGGCGATTCCCGATCTCGAGGTGGTCGAGCGCCGGGGTGGACGAACGTATCTGTCCGCCAACGATTCCGATGCCCTCGCGCGGTGTCTCCTGACCACGACCGACGCACGCGAGCTCGAGGTCGCGACCCACAACCTCGAAGACGCCTTCATCGCGCTCACCACCGACTGACCAGCACACCCCCGCATACCGAAAGGCTCGACCACCATGAACGTGCATACCGCCGACGCACCGACCACGACGGCGTCGGACTCCCTTCGGGGGTTCTTCGCCTCACCCACCTATCTCCGCCTCGACATCCGTCGTGTCATGCGCAATCGTCGCGCGATGATCTTCACCGTCGTGATGCCCGCCCTGCTCTACCTCGCCTTCGGAGCAACCCAGACGACAAGCGATGCAGTGGGATCCGGCAACGTCGCCTTCTACGTTCTCATCGGCATGGCCGTCTACGGGGCGATCCTCGCTGCAGCCACGAATGCCGCGTCGGTGGCGATCGAGCAACAAGCAGGGTGGACGCGAACGCTCATGATGACGCCGCTGCAACCCGCGGGTTACGTGGCAACGAAAATCGGTGTGGCCCTTGCGATGGGGGCACTGCCGATCGCGGTGCTCTGCATCGCCGGAATCGCCACCGGTGCGCACGCACCCTTCGGCATCTGGATCGCATGCCTGCTGCTCGGATGGATCGGAGCGTCGGTGTTCGCGGCGTTCGGCCTCGCAGTGGGCAGCCTCATGCGGTCCGACGGGGCGATGCAGGTGATGGGTGGCGTACTGGCGCTCCTCGCCTTCGCAGGCAACGTCTTCGTTCCACTCAAGGGAACCATGCTGACCATCTCCCAGTTCACCCCGATGTTCGGAGTGGTGACCCTGGCGCGCTACCCCCTCGACCACGGCGTGACGGTGTACGGGACGCATATCGGACTCTGGGTCGCGGTCGCCAATCTGGTCATCTGGGCCGCAGTGTTCTCGGTCGCTGCCGCGGTCTTCTACAGTCGCAGTACACAGCGCCAGTGAGTGCGCGAGACCAACGACGGACCAGCAGGAGAACACCGCCATGACGATCGGGAGTGCGTGATGGCACGGCGGTTCGGCTCGGCCGGCGCGGTGACACCCTGGCGCAATCTGCGCTGGGTGTTCACCGCCGTCTGGCTCATTTTTCTCGCATACCCCATCGGCGCCGTCGCGACCTCCGACCATTCCACCGCGACAAAGGCGATCGGATTCACCCTCCTGACCCTGTTCGCACTGTCCTACCTGTTGGCGAGCGTGTACCTGCTCACCGGCACGGCAGAGACCGATCTGCGCGGCGTCCCCTTGTTCGTACTTCTCGTGCTCCTCATGGTCGGGCTGTTCCCGATCATCGACGAGAACGCCTTCGGCGCAGCGCCATTCCTGATGGTCGTCGCCGCGTTCTGCTTTCCGACACGATGGGCACTGATCTGCGTCGCCGCCGTCGTCGTCGCCTCGGTCGCCCTCCCCCGCCTGTTCGGGTGGCACACCGATGCCAGCATCGTGCTCGTCCTGCTCGCCGTCGGACTGACCATGCTCGGATTTCGATTCGTCGCGGTGCGCGAGGGCGAGCGCGAACGCGAGGAGGAGCGTCGACGAGAACTCAACGCACGACTGGCAGTCGTCGCAGAACGCGAGCGCGTCGCCCGCGACGTCCACGACATCCTCGGCCACTCGTTGACGGTCATCAGTGTGAAAACCGAACTCGCACAGCGTCTCATCGAGCTCAATCCAGAACGCGCGCAGCGAGAACTGGGTGAGGTCAATCAGTTGACCCGCGACGCGCTCGCGCAGGTGCGCACGACCGTCGGACGCATACGCACACCGGATCTGCCCGACACCATCGCAGGCGTCGACAGCGCGTTGCACGCGGCGGACATCGTGGCAACGTTGCCTGAGCCGACCGTCGACACCCTCCACGCCGAACTCTTCGCCTGGGTGTTGCGCGAGGCCGTCACCAACGTCGTCAGACACAGCGGAGCACAGCACTGCGAGGTGCTGATCGACGGATCGTCGATGTCGGTTCACGACGACGGACGCGGTCTCGGCGACGCCGAGCACGGTAACGGGTTGCGCGGCCTTCGTGAGCGCGTCGAATCCGCAGGCGGCACAGTGCACTTCGACTCTGATTCGACGGGAACGACAGTGCGGGTGCAGATCTCATGACCGACTCGATCCGACTACTCCTCGCCGACGACCAGGCGCTCGTCCGGGGCGCGCTGGCCGCACTGCTCGACCTCGAACCCGACCTCGACGTGGTCGCCCAGGTCGGCCGGGGCGACGAGGTGGTCGAGGCCGCACGCGCATCCGACGCGCAGGTCTGCCTACTCGACATCGAGATGCCCGGAGCCGACGGCATCGAGGCCGCTGCGGCGATACGCACACAACTTCCGCAGGTGCGTTCGCTGATCGTGACCACGTTCGGCCGTCCGGGTTACCTCCGTCGCGCGATCGACGCGGGAGCATCGGGATTCGTCGTGAAGGACACCCCCGCTGCACAGCTAGCCGATGCCGTCAGACGTGTGCACGCGGGACTGCGCGTCGTCGACCCGACGCTCGCGACGGAAAGTCTTGCCAGCGGCGAGAATCCGTTGACCGCGCGCGAAACCGATGTGCTGCGCGCAGCGATGTCGGGCGCGACGGTCGCAACGATCGCGGCGCAGGTCCATCTCTCGGCAGGCACCGTGCGCAACCACCTGTCGTCGGCCATCGGGAAGACCGGCGCGAGCACACGCGGCGAGGCCGCGCACATCGCGCGCGACCGCGGCTGGATCTGACACCTCTTCCCCGCAGAAAGTTGCAGCCCACAGGCCTCTCACATGTACCGGTACATACGGAGGCCACAGGGGGCGCAGTTTTCTGCGCGACGGTTCCCATCCGCGGCCCGCACCTGCTCCGAATCGCTGATGCTCGTCCACCGACATACCTCATCTACCGATACAAGGAGCTTCACATGCGGAACACAGCCCGAATCGCATTGGGTGCACTGGTCGCAACGGCAGGCGCGGGAGCAATCGCATTCGCCGCGGCACCCGACGCCGCTGCCGCACCGACGATCTGTCCGGCCCTGCCGGGACAGAGTTCGACAATGCCTGGCTGCACAGCAGATTCCGGACCAACAGGACTGAGCTTGGCGGTCGTCGACAACGGCGGTACAGCGTCGTCGAAGGCAGACAACTATGCCGGTCCCGCGGCAATTGCGGTGGGCCCCAAGGCTTCAGTGACGATGACCGGTATCAAACCGGGACTTGCGATCGGCATCGCCGGACCGGGCGCCACCGTGGTGGTCGACGGTAAGAACGGACCCACCTGCACCGGTGGAACCTCGTTCGCGGGCGACTTCCAAACCCTCAAGGGCTGCTGGAAGCCCTGAGCCAGAACGTCTTTCACTCACCTATGACCGCCAGCGCCGGGCGGTGCTACAGGTGTAGCCCTCGAAGGTAGGCAGCCTGCCCGAGGTGCTTCGCGTCGTCGTCGACGATGCTGACCAGGCGCACACCGAGCGTAACGGGAGGGTCCCAGCGATCGTCCACGATGCGGTCGAGGTCGGCATCGTCGAGCGTCGCGAGGTAGGCGACCGATGCGTCGTGCGTGGCGTCGTAGTAGCCGAGCAGCTGGTCGGGTTCGGCTACTACGCGTCGAGTCTCCTCGGGCGATTGCCCATAGCCGGTGGCCTCCTTGCCGAACGGCAGAGCAAAACTCTCGTACCACCCATCTCGGGTCCAGACCTGATCGAAGCCTGCGACGTCGGCGATCTGCGCGTCCTGGACTCGCGTGAGGTGCCAGATCAGCCAGGCAATGGTGTTGGCCCCCGGCGCCACCGTGAGGCCCAGTCGCTCTTCGTCGATTCCGTCGAGGACACCGTGGACCCCGTCCTTGATGCGGCCCAATCCGTCGAGGAGAACTTCCGAGGCATTCATGCCACTCATTCGTACCCCTTTGGCCCGCGGTGTGCACAAACCTGGCGTAACCCGGCGTCACGCCGGACGATCAGCCGAGTGTCTGACAGCCATCACCCTTCCGCCCCGAGTTCGCGATCGACCGCACCGCGACCCATCCGGTTCAACGCATTCGACATGAACTGCGTCGCGCACCAATCCCCCGGCCTCTGGCGTCACCCCGCTGACCGATCGTGGGACTACAACACCCTCGACTACTGGGTCGACCTTGCCCGACTGCTGGAAACAGGCGGATTCGACGGCCTGTTCATCGCCGACGTACTCGGCACGTACGACGTCTACGCGGGCACCGACGAGGCCGCGATCAGGCAGGGCGCGCAGATTCCCGTCAACGACCCGCTGCTGCTGGTGTCGGCCATGGCGCATGCCACAGAGCACCTCGGCTTCGGGATAACGACGGGCACCGGATTCGAGCATCCGTATCCGTTCGCGCGCCGATTGTCGACGCTGGACCATCTCACCAAGGGCAGAATCGGCTGGAACGTGGTGACCGGCTACCTGCCCTCGGCCGCGCGCAACATGGGCGACGACGATCAGCTCGCGCACGACGACCGCTACGACCACGCCGACGAGTACCTGACCGTGCTCTACAAACTCTGGGAAGGCTCGTGGGAGCGCGACGCGGTACTCCGCGACCGCAGCTCCGGTGTGTTCGCCGACCCGTCGAAAGTCCACCACGTCGGACACCGCGGTAAGCACTTCACCGTGCCGGGCATCCATTTGTCGGAGCCGTCGCCGCAGGGCTCACCCGTCATCTACCAGGCCGGAGCCTCACCTCGCGGACGACGCTTCGCTGCGCAGAATGCCGAAGCCATCTTCGTCGCGGCTCCCACCAAGCAGATCCTGCGCGAGACCGTCGCCAAGATCCGCGAGGAACTCGTCATCGCGGGTCGCGATCCCTACGACGCACGGATCTACACGCTCCTGACGATCATCACCGACGCCACGCCGGAGGCCGCACGCGCCAAGGCGGCCGAATATCAGCGACTGGCCAGCGACGAGGGTTCACTGGTGTTCATGTCGGGCTGGATGGGTATCGACCTCGCGTCGTATGACCTCGACGAACCGATCGGCAACGTGGCGAGCAACGCGATCCAGTCCGCGGTGGCCGCCTTCCAGCAGGCGTCCGACACCGGCGAGCAGTGGCGAGTTCGCGACATCGCGGCATGGGGTGGCATCGGCGGTATGGGGCCCGTGCTGATCGGGTCGGGCGACGAGGTGGCACAGGCCCTCCTCGAGTGGGCCGCCGAAACCGACGTCGACGGCTTCAACCTCGCGTACGCCGTGACGCCCGGCACCTTCTCCGACGCCATCACCCATGTGGTGCCCGCGCTGGAGCGGCGAGGTGCCTACGAGCGGGAGTACGTGCCGGGCACGTTGCGCAACAAGCTGTTCGGACGAGGTGATCTGCTTCCGGACAACCACCGCGGAGCGTCGTACCGAGTCGGGGGCGCAGGTTCGACCATCGACGACTCGGTCCGCGACGCGGCAGCGCGAGTCGGCACCGATGCGGCAGCACGAGTCGACACCGATGCGGCAGCACGAGTCGGTACCGACACGGTCGGTGCCGCAACGCGCTGACCCGCCGCCTAAGGTGGCGGGGTGAGTCGCGATTCCGGACCCCACCGCACGCACGTCGGACACTCGCACAGTCATTCGCTGTCGGAGATTCCGGCGGCGTTGTCTCCGTTCGCGAAACGATTCGTCGTCGTCACCCTGACGATTGCCGGAATCGCCGTCATCGTCGGGATGGTGCTGCTGTGGCCGTCAGGTGGGAGCCATCCGATTCCGCCGCAGTTCCGAGGCGCTGACGGCGGAGCGATCACGACCGTTTCGGGCAAGGTGGTCGGACAATCACGTGGCCCCTGCCTCAACCAACTCGTCGGAACCGCGCAGGATTCGCCTGACTTCGGCACGACGCCGACTCCGAACGGCCCGTGCATCGAGAACACCGTCAAGCTCGAATCGGGAAGTGACTCAGGCAAATACACATTGCTCGAGATCCCGACGAATCGGGCGCAGGCCGGCAGCGGACCAGACAGCGTCGCGCCCGACCCGTCGACCCTCGACGAACCGCAAGCGGGCCAACCGTCTCTCTCCCCGGGCGACGCCATCCGGCTGAGTACCGTGCCCGGGCCCGACGGCGCTCCGCGCTACACGTTCTTCGACTTCTCGCGTGGGATACCGACGCTGATCTGGGCGGTGCTGTTCGTGGGCGCCGTGGTCCTGGTGGCGGCCTGGCGTGGCCTGCGGTCCATCATCGGTCTCGTCTTCGCCTTCGCCGTGCTCGGCGTGTTCACCCTGCCCGCGATTCTCGACGGCGAGTCGCCCGTCGCGGTGGCCGTGGTGTCATCAGCCGCGATTCTCTTCGTCGTTCTGTATCTGGCGCACGGCATCAGCCTGCGGACGAGCTCTGCGCTCTTGGGCACTCTGAGTTCACTCGTGCTCGCAGGCGTGCTGAGCTGGCTCGCGATCAGGACCATGCATCTCACCGGCTTGTCGGGCGATCAGACCACCAACCTGCAGGTCTACCAGGGCAGCATCTCGATCAGCGGCCTGCTGCTCGCCGGATTCATCATCGGCACCCTCGGCGTTCTCAACGACGTCACGATCACCCAGGCGTCGGCGGCGTTCGAACTCGCGGGCGCGGGAGAACCGACCCGCCTCGCAACTTTCCGGGCAGCGATGCGCGTCGGCCGAGACCACATCGCGAGCACCGTCTACACCCTGGTCTTCGCATACGCGGGCAGCGCTCTACCGTTGCTCCTGTTGTTCTCGGTTGCCCGGCAACCCTTCTCGTCTCTGCTGACCACCGACGCCGTCGCCGTCGAATTGGCCCGATCTTTCGTCGGCGGCATCGCCATCGCGCTATCCGTGCCCCTGACCACTGCGATCGCCGCCGCCCTCACCTATCCGACGCCCCGTGCCGCCGACCCGGAAGTCCACACGACGCCCCGCGCCGCCGAACCGGAAGCCCACACGACGCCCCGTGCCGCCGAACCGGAAGCCCGCGCGTCGCGCCGCGCGGTAGAGCAGGAAGAGCGCCAGGCGCACGAGCCTCGGACGCCTGTGCGCGGGAGGAGCGTCCCACCTTCGCCGCCCCGCTCGGGCCGCCACTCCATGCCGGAGTGACACCGCGGACTGGGCGCCTCACACCGCCGACTGGGCGCCTCACACCGCCGACTGGGCGCCTCACACCGCCGACTGGGCGCCTCATACCGTCGAGTGTGCGCAGTTCAGAGCACAGAGCACTTCCCCGCCGGAATCGACGTGAAGTTCTGGCCGAGCCAATCGCCGACCTTGGTCAGCATCTTTGTGCCGTCCTCGAATTTGCCGCTGGCCGGGCGGGCAGCCATCGCAACCGCGACCTCCCCCTGGTCGGTTGAGATGAGGCCGAGCTGGCGCACCAGGTATCCCGGCGCCGCGTCGGTGGCAGGCCCCCATCCTCCCTTCACCGCGGTGACCGCGTGCCGCTTGGGACCGAGGTCGGCGATGCCCCACCGCTGGTTCGGTGCCACCGAGCCCATGTGGTCGAGGATGTTCTTACTGTTCGGCATGCACGGCAGGTGCGCGCCGAATCGGGCCTGGTCGGCCAGCGCCCACTGTGTGTAGCCCGGATACGAACGCGGAGTGTCGATCTCGGAACTGACCCGAGTCGCCATGTCATGACCTTCGCGCAGGACGGCGGTCACCGCGTCGACCGACGCCTTGCCACCCCCGAGTGATCCCCACAGGTCACCTGCTGCGTCATTGTCGGAGAACGTGATCGCCTTGTCCTCCTTGACGAGGATCGACGCACCGTTCTTACGCTCGGCCGCCAGTGCGACGGGGACCTTGAAGGTCGACCACGCCCGCCCCGTTTTGAGCGTCCCGAAGGACTGCGCGGCGTCGGACCCGACGGGCACCAACGACACACCGAGCTGGCCGGGAGTCGCTTTGCGTATCGACTTCTGCGCGACCGCCCAGCTATCCGCGAGCCGCTTCGCCGGAGGCACCGGTGGGCGCAACCACGTCGCGATCGGCTCAGGGAGCGGCGGCAGTCGAAACGGCGCCGGGGCCGCATGTGCGCTGCCGGCGCCGAGGACGACCGCAGTCACAGCAACGACGATCACCACACAAAGTCGTTTGTAAGAAGTCACATCTGTCCCTCTGGTCACTTGAGTAACAGACGTTACGGCCCTGCCGCGCCCCAAGCGACCCCGAGGGCGTCACAACTCGGTATCGCCCAACGCCCTGGCGGGAGGCGCGCACAGATGGGCATCCTCAGCCCGGCTGCCCGACGTTCCTGCCCGACGCGACAACGAGCCTCACCAGTTCGGCACCCGCAACCGCCCTCTCGAGTTCTTTCGCTCGCGCCACGTCGTCGGCGGCCGAGGGTGTCTGCCACCCAGCGACCGGCGACAGGGAACCATCGAGAAACAGCTCTCGACACCGGCTGCGCTGGATCTTGCCGCTCGATGTCGTCGGGATCGACTGTGGATCGACCAGAAACACCGAATGAGGATCGACGCCGTACCGGTCGGCCACAACCACCCGCACGCTTTCGATGATCTCGGCGAGCGCATCCGCATCGAGCGCGCCCGCACCCTCGCGATCGACATCGACTTCCTGGACGATGACCAGTCGTTCGGCCGCGCGCAATCCCGGCGTGAACGCGAATGCCGCTCCACGACCAGACAGCAGAGACGCGTGGCAACCCTGCACGGAGAACTCGATGTCGTTGGGATAGTGGTGCCCGCCGCGAATCACGACGAGATCTTTGCACCGTCCGGTGACGAACAACTCGCCGTCACGAAGAAACCCGAGGTCGCCGGTGCGCAGGAACGGCCCGACGCCGGTGTCGGCGATCGACGCACCAAAGGTGTGCTCGGTTTCCTCGGGTCGACGCCAGTACCCAGCCCCGACACTGCTACCTGCACACCAGATCTCACCGACCCGTCCTTCTCCGCACCGCACCCGCGTCACCGGATCGACGATCGCCACCTCGCCGGCGCGCGGCTCTCCACACCCGACGACGGTCATGGCACCTGATGTCGTCGACTCCCCCGACACCGCCTCAGCAGTCGCCGCGCCCAATGTCATTGACTCGGCGGGAAACTCGCACTCGACGACCCTGTCTTCTGCGAGCGCCTCACGATCGAGATGCACCACGCGAGGCGACGCCGGATCGGGCCGGCCCGTGACGAGAAGTGTCGCTTCAGCCAGGCCGTAGACCGCGGAGAACGCCTCTCGCGCGAATCCAGCCGGAGCGAATCCCTCTGCGAATCGTCGCAGTGTTGTCTCCTGTACGGGCTCGGCGCCATTCATGGCGGTGCGCAACGCCGAAAGATCAAGTGCTGCACGTTCTTCGGCAGTGCTGTGTTCAATGCACAACTCGTAGGCGAAGTTTGGCGCGACGGTGTATGTCGCCGCCGACGTGGAGAGCAGTTCCATCCACGCCATTGGTCGTTTGATGAACGCCGTCGGCGACATGAAATGTGCTGTGCAGCCGAGATAAATCATCGACAGCACACCGCCGATCAGTCCCATGTCATGGTGAGAAGGAAGCCAGAATGCTCCGACGTCAGAGTCGGTACCGTTCCACGACGAACGGATGGCCTCCATATTCCGCATCAGGTTGTCATGTTTGAGGACAACGCCTTTCGGCGTCGTGGTCGATCCTGATGTGTACTGGATCATCGCGACCGTCGTCGCGTCGATGTCCGGCGCCACCCAGTCGTCGGCGTCCGCGGTAACCTCATCCATCAGGCCCCAGTTGAGATCGCCGCCCTCACCGAGGGCGTCGAGCATTGTCTTGATCCCCGGCTGGGTCTCCGACACTCCCAGCGCGAAACGAGCACGTGCATCGGGCACTACCGACGACAGTCGAGGGGCAAGTCGCTCATGCACGGGTACCGCGACCGCACCGGCGTAGACACATCCGAAAAAGCCTGCGATGTGGTCTAATCCGGGTCGACAGAGCACCAGCACGCGCTCGCCCGCCGCACCCTTGCTCTGCAACTCGGCGGCGATCGCACGAGCCCTGGTATCCAGATCCCGATAGGTCAACACACTCGTGTTCTCACCGTCGCCGTTGTACGAGAAGGCAAAGGCGACCTTGTCGGCGTACCGCGCCGCCCGCTGCCGGAGCAGTTCGAGCAGAGTGTCGTCGGTGAGTTTTGCATGCTTGGACATCGGCCACCTTCGTCGGTCGTGATCTCGGTGCCGCGTCGAGTTCGCGGCGCCGTAAGACGACGACCCGTCTTTCGCGTTCTGTTCGGGTCGTCGGGCGCGAGGGACGATACCCGAGCCGCGGTCGGCGGATGCCACTTTTCTCAGGTTCCACAGCTCACTACGCCACCGGAACCTACCCGCCGGTACTGAAATATCACGAATCCCCGACTAACTATCGCTAGGTCAGCTATCGCCCTGACCTGGCTCTTTAATGATCTAACACCGCGAAACACCCCTAGTTAATGCTTCGTGTACCAAAACAAACTTTTCGAAAAGCCCCTCTCTCAGCTCCTTCTGGCTCTACGTTCAGACCGCACTCAAGTTCTTGCACATGCCCCGAGGAGAGTCCGTGCAGCGTTCAGCTCCAATCGCCCTGCAAGGCGATATCGAAGTTCCCAAAAAAGCCCCCCGTGCGTGGGTTGCCGCAGGTGTTGCCATCGCCGGCGCGAGCGTCATGGCCGTCGCGCCCGGCGTTCATTCCGAGGTACCCACCGCATACAAGGCAACCACCGAGGCGACCGTTCGTCTCGCCGCCGACTGGAAGCCACTCGAGCCGTACATCGACGCCTTCAACGAGGCGTCGAAAAATGCTGCGACTCTTGCCCATAACTACTTCCTGGCTCCAGGGCTGCCCCTGCAGCAGATCATTTCCAATCAGTCGAAGTATCTCAACGACGTTCTGAACGATCCGTCACAGGCCGACGATGTCTTGAAGAAGATGCGGGCCAACCTCGAAGCCGTGATCACCGGTGTCACCGGTATCGGCGCGAGCGACGAGACGCTCGCGCAGACGAAAGATCACACGGTCGACGGCCTGCACGGGCTGGTGCTGCAGTTGCTACCGCAGTTTCTTCCTGAGGGCGGACCGATCGATCCGGCGACGATCACCGCGATCATGAACGTGTTGGCGTCGCCGATGAGTGGCGTGCTCATCGGTCTTGTCGGCCCCGTGATCAGCCCGGCAGTCGCCGTACTCAACAGCGGAATCGCCATCGCGGCCGCGATCCAAGCGGGCGATCCCGATGCGGTCTTTTCCGATGTGTTCTCCGCTCCGGCCAACGTCGTTGGAGCGGTTTTCAACGGTGCAACACTCGATCTCACCGCTCTGACTCCGATCATCAACGAGACCGGCCTACTCGGTAGCACGACACTGAACTCACTCGACATCGCCTTCGGCGGCCTGTTCACCCCTGGTTCGGTCGGACGCGGGTCCTACGACGGCCCCAACGGCACGTCGATCACCGCGCCAGGCGGGTCGATCCTGAACAGCGTCGGCATGAATGTCACTACAGATGCGTTGGGTTTCCCCCTCACCCTCGACATTCCTGGCCAAGCTGTCGGCCCCATCGGCGCAATGGAGGGTCTGTCACAGACCGTGGGAGTGCTCCTCGGCGACGGCTGGGATGGCAAGAACGGCAAGCCGGTTCCGCCCCTTGCCGGTGTGGAGTTCCCGACGATCAGCGACAAGGCCGCAGACAATTGGGCTGCGGCCATCCAGAAGCTGGCCGACACCTTGCTGGGCAAGAAGGATTCCGAGACAACCCCGTCGCCGGATACCGCCGTCGCGACAACCAGCGTCGCGCTGGACTCTGTGGAGTCCGAGTCTGCGAAGGCTGAATCGGCGAAGACCGAAGTCGCACAGACGGAGTCGAGCTCGACGCCGGCGGGTTCGTCCGCCGAAGCCCGGACCTCCTCCGCGGCGGAGGAATCCACCTCGGCGAGCCCGACCACCCAGCCCTCGAGCAGTCAACGCTCGAGTTCGGCGACCGCCCCGGCATCGTCGTCTACCGATGCGTCCTCTGAGTCTTCGGATTCGACGCACGGCTCCGCGTCGAGCGGATCGTCGACGTCGACCGCGGGCGCCGACGCGGACACCACGAGCTCTGCGGACACCAAGGGCTCAGCGGACGCCGGGACCAGTTCGTCCTCGGACACGTCGAGCAAATCGAGCGAATCGAGTGGCGCGGCATCGAGTTCGAGCGATTCGACGTCGTCTGCCAGTACCGACTGACCTGTCACTGAGCGCCGACACGGCGGAGCGCCGGATCCGGTACAGGGTCCGGCGCTCTGCTCGTTGTCGTTCCGTCGGAGGCGGGTTGCGAAGGGTGTGCGCTGGGGATCAGCAGGCACCGCGCGGAAGTCGAGCGGCGTTGCGGTTGAGCCAATTTCCGATCGCGTTGAGTGCGGCGATACCGCCCGACATCGAGCCACCCGCGGCGCTCATGGCGACGGCGGTCTGTCGTCCGTCGGAGAATGTGATGAGTCCGATCTGCCTGACCAGGTACGAGCCGTCGACGCCAGGACCCCAACCACCTTTCACTGCAGTCGATCTCGGCGTCGACATCACTTCGATGCCCCACTGCTGGTTGCCTGCGACCTGCCCCATCAACGACACGACGTGCGCTGTTCCCGGCATGCATGGCAGATGGGCGGTAAACGTGGCAGCGGCAGGCAACGTCCACACGGTCTGCCCGAAGACGGTGAATCCGGCGCGCAATCTCTGCGCAGGTACGGTCGACTGAGTGTCGCCACCCTCGCGCAGCACCGCGGTCACCTTACGGGCGGCGACAGCATCGCTCCCCAACGACGACCACAGCGCCTCGGCATAAGCGTTGTCGGAGTTGATGATCGCGTTCGATTCAGCGGTCGACGGACCGTTCTGCCGCTCGGCCGCGACGGCAAGCGGCACCTTGATCGTCGACCACGCCACCTGAGGTGTGTTGTCGCCCAGCATGATCGGGCGGCTGTCACCGCGGCCGACCGGTGCCAGAGCAACTCCGACGGGAACCCCGACCTGTGCAGCCACCGCCCCGAATCCGCGTGCCAGCGGATTCGCGACGGGAGCGCTCGACGACGCAGGCGCAGACGCTTGCGAAGTGTTCGACCCGGTCACCGTCACTGTGACAGGAGTGACCTGGCCGTCACCACGACCCGCCGTCGAACAGCCCGAAACGCCAAGAGCGCATACGGCAACCACGCCGATGACGCCGAGAAGACCGCGGCGGTCAGTAGACATAGACCACCGCGTCGTTGCCGCCGCGGCAGGCGACGACGCCGCCCTCCGGTCCGCACGACATCACGTAGCTCAGTCCGGTGACCGGGCTGTAGGCGCTGATCACCCGCGCCTGCCCCTGCACACCCGTGCGCAGGTACTCGTCGCGGACCGCTTGGGCGAACGAGCAACTTGTCACCGACGTACCCGCGGAAACCCCTGCGCCACAGGAGACCGCGCCCGGCGGCGGGGTCGCGGGCCCGACCGTCACGGTGGAGGTCTGCGGCGGATTGACCGTCTGCGTGACCGTTGGCGTCGCCTCCGTGTCAGTTGTCGAATCCGAGCTCCGATTGAGCAGGAAGTACGCGCCGACGATGAGCAGGCCGATGATCACCAGGACGGCAATGCAGATCAGCACGATCATCACTGATTTGTCGCGCCCCTGCCGACGACCGGGCGGTGGGTACGACTGCGGGTACGCGGACTGCGGGTAGCCGGGCTGGGGATAGCCGGACTGGGGGTACGCGGACTGGGGATAGCCGGACTGCTGGTACGGCCCAGGGGCCGACGGATACGTGGAACCAGGCTGGGGCGGTTCGGAATGGGGAGCTTCGGAACGGGGCGATTCCGGATAGGCGTAGTCGGAGTACACCGGCGGCTCATAGGCACCCGGCCCAGCGCCCTCGGGCGTGCCGGGGTAGATCGACGGATCCGTGTACGCGTGCGTGGAGTTCCCGTACTCACCCGGGTCACTGCCGGTGGGGTCGTTTCGTGCCTGGTCGTCGCCCGGATGGTCATCGGCGGGACCCGACCGATCGTACGGCGTCGGAGTCACAGTGAACACGCCCGATTCGCGAACATACGAGTGAGGATATCCGGAATGCCAGATGATGCACGCCGGATTGGCGTGGGTACACCAGCACAATCCCGCCGTTCAGATGACACGCTCGGATGACCCGACCCCGGATAGCCCCCGCTTCAGATGACCCCGTGAATCGGGGGGCTCTCGCCACGCAACACCCAGCGACCGATGTGCTGGTACTTCCAGCGCACCGGGTCGTGCAGGGTGTGTGTTCTCGCGTTTCGCCAGAACCGATCGAGTGAGAGCTCGGCCGACGCGCTGCGTGTGCCCGCTACCTCGAACAACGCTGAGCTCACCGAATTCGACGCACGGTCGGCGACTGTCTTAGCGACAGCGACGGCAATAGACGCCTGAGCGGTGAGCGCTGGATCGTCGACGTCGTCGGCCGTCGCCGCGTCGACAGCTCTACTCGCCGCGTCGAGCGTCGCTTCTGCCGCCGCGACCTCGACGCCGAGCTCGCCGAAGCGTTGCACCGTCAACAGGTCGGCGTCGGCGCGCTCGACTCCTGCCTCGAACCACGGCCGCGACTTCGTGCGCACGAAGTCGGCCGCTGCGTCGAGTGCGCCGCGCGCGATACCGACGTCGATCGCGACGTGCAGTAGCTGGGCGAATGCGCCGTAGCCGGTCGGTCGAGCGACGGCCGGTGCGCGGGCCACGAGATCGCCCGGGTCCACGTCGACGCCACTGAACCTGACGGTCCCCGACCCGGTGGTGCGCTGACCGAGACCGTTCCAGTCGTCGACGATCTCGACTCCCGGAGCGTCGGACGCCACGAATGCGATGTACTCGCCCGGCTCGAACTCGCCTGCGGCGTCACCTGTTTCGGACTCTTCGGGCAAGCGCGCCAGTACGGCGAGTGTGTGCGCGAACAACGACCCTGTCGCGTAGAACTTCTCGCCGTCGAGCACGAATCGGTCGTCTTGCCGACGCAGCGTGGTGTTGATGTCTGCGACGGTCTTGCCACCCCGCTCCGACTGCGCATTCGCGACCCGACCACCCTGCAGGACATGACCGAAGATGCGCTGCGCCAATGCATCCGGCGCGGCAAGGCGGAGCAGGTTCAGATAGACGAAGTGGCTGTGCGGGATCTGCGCGACGTTGGGGTCCGCGGCCGCGAGTAGTCGGGTGACATCCGCGACAACGCTCGGCGCGAGGTCGGGACCGCCGAATCGCTGCGGGACGGTGATCGCCAGAAGCCCCGACGCCGACAGGTCGTCGATCTCCGCGTACGGGAGTCGGCGATCACGGTCGCGCAACGCGGCATCGACCTCGATCCGCGCCGCGACCTCTCGAGCCTTCGCCAACGCCTCCGCGGCGCTGGTCGGCACGACCACAGGATCAGCGGTCGGTACGGTCTCTGCCGGCCGAGCAGTGAAACCTTCTGGCGCCCTTGATGTGTGGGGGTCTGTCGACACCGTCAGACCGTCGCGCTGCGGTCGGCGAGTTCGAGTTCGCGCACCAGCGGCAGCACACGCTCGCCGAAGTACTCGATCTCCTCCTGGAAGTGCAGGAACCCACCGAGGACCAGGTCGACGCCGAGCTTCTTGTACGCGACGATGCGCTCGGCGACCTGCTCCGGGGTACCGATCAGTTGCGTACGGAAGCCGTCGTTGTACTGCACCAGATCCTCGAACGACGAGTCGGCCCACATGCCCTTCTTGTCGCCGGTCGAGCTGCCCGCCTGCTGTACCGCACTCCGAAAGCCTTCGACCGCAGGCTTGTTCGCCTTCTCGACGATCTCGCGCAGGGTGTCACGCGCCTCCGCTTCGGTGTCTCGCGCGATGATGAATCCGTTGAGTCCGAAGCGCACTTCGCGGTTGTGTGCGCGGGCCACGGCCCGCAGGTCGTCGAGTTGCTCGGTGACGCCGTCGAAGTCTTTGCCGTTGGAGAAGTACCAGTCGGAGTAGCGGCCACCGTTGTTGCGTGCGGCCGTGGAGTTACCACCTTGGAACAGTTCGGGATTGGGCCGTTCCGGAGTGTTGAGCGGCTTGGGCTTGAGGGTGAAGTCGTGGATGCGGTAGAAGTCTCCGCGGTAGTCGACGTTGTCCTCGGTCCAGATCTTGCGGATCACCTCGAGGAACTCGCCGCTGCGTCGGTAGCGTTCGTCGTGCTCGAGCCAGGGCTCGCCGAGGTGGGTGAACTCGTCCTTGAACCAGCCGCTCACGACGTTGATCGCAAATCGCCCGCCCGACAAGATGTCTGCGGTCGCACCGAACTTGGCGAGCACTGCGGGATGCCACAGTCCGGGGTGGATGGCCGCGATCAGCTTCAGACGTTCGGTCGCACCGAGGAGCGCGAGGCTGAACGACGTCGACTCGTGCTGGAACTCGGCCCCGTAGCTCGCCTCGTACCGCACCTGGCTGAGCGCGTACTCGAATCCGTTGTTCTCGGCAGTCTGCGCGAGGCGCTTGTTGTATTCGAAGTCCCACCCGGTTCGCTGCTCGATGTCGCTCGTCACGAGTCCACCGGATACGTTCGGGACCCAATACGCGAACTTGATCTCGTCGGCGATCTTCTCGGTGGACATGACACTCCTGTTGCTCGGCGGACGTCCGCTCTCGGACACAATCGGAGTTCAGTGTCATCGACGCCGCCGCAGGCGCCCACAGTTGAAATCGGCATGGATTCAAGTCGACGGTATGTGCCGACCTGTTACCTGTTCGACGACGCCGGTCAGCGGTCGTCGGACGGCTCCCACTGCGCCATCCCGAGAAACACGATGACCAGTTGGCGCTGAGTGCGTTCGATGATCGCCGACTCCGCGCCTCTGCCGCGGTGCTCGCCGTCGAGAATGTCGGCGACGGCGGTCAGCATGATGCTCACGATGAGTTCGGCGGCGAGTTCGAGGTCGTCGGCGCTCCAGTCGGCGAGGTCGGGTATCCGCGACAGGTCGATGGCCAGTTCTTTCGAGAACAACCGCAACTCGGTGTCGATGGCCCGCCTGATCTCCGCCAGGCCGCCGTGCTGTTCGCGGATCAGGAAGCGAAACGCCGGTTCGTTGTCGTGCACGTGCTGCAGCAGGATGTCGAGTGAGTTCTTCGCGGTCGGCAGGGCCTGCCGGGCGGCGAGGTCGCGGCGCCCTTCGCGCAACGTGCGTCGCAGCACTCGCATCGAGTCCTCGACGAGCGTGACGCCCAGGTCTTCCATCGACGCGAAGTGCCGGTAGAAGGCGGTCGGGACAATGCCGGCACCCCGCGCGACCTCCCGCAGGCTGATGCTTCCGAAGCTGCGTTCGGCGACGAGATCGAGTGTCGTGCCGATCAACGCCTGCCGGGTGCGGTTCTTGCGGTCGGCGCGAGTCTCGGCGTCAGCCTCCCGACCGCCATGGGCGGAGCCGGAGCGTCGAGTCCTGGTCACCTGCCCGAGCTTATCTTGCCGCAGGTCAGGCCGACCAACCGCAGTCGCTCACGCCGACGCTCCGCCACCCGGTGGGCGACCCCTCAGCCGGCCACCTCGAACAGTCCCGCGGCGCCCATACCTCCGCCGATACACATCGTCACCACGCAATAGCGGACGCCGCGTCGTCGACCCTCGATCAACGCATGCCCGACGCAGCGCGCGCCGGTCATGCCGTAGGGATGACCCACCGAGATACCGCCGCCGTCGACGTTGAACCTCTCCGGATCGATTCCGAGTTCGTCGCGGCAGTAGAGGGCCTGAGACGCGAAAGCTTCGTTGAGCTCCCACAGACCGATGTCGTCGACGGTCAACCCGTGCTGCTTGAGCAGTTTCGGCACCGCGAATACCGGCCCGATCCCCATCTCGTCGGGGGCGCATCCCGCAACGGCCATTCCGCGGTAGACGCCGAGCGGCTGCAATCCACGTCGCGACGCTTCGGCGGCTTCCATCAACACCGACGCCGACGCGCCGTCGGACAACTGCGACGCATTGCCGGCCGTGACGGTCGACGTCGCGGTGACGGCTCCGTCGGGAAGCACCGCGCGCAGACCGGCGAGTGACTCGCTCGTCGTCGAGGGACGGTTGCCCTCATCGCGATCGAGCATGACCTCCTGTTCCGACGTCTCACCCGTTTCCTTGTCGACGACCAGCTTGGTGGTCCGTAGCGGCACGATCTCTTCTGCGAACCGACCTGCCTCCTGCGCTGCCGCGGTCCGCTGTTGGGAGATCAGAGCCAACTCGTCCTGACGCTCACGACTGACGCCGTACCGTTCGGCGACGATCTCCGCGGTCTGCAGCATCGGGATGTAGATATCACCGACATTGGCAACGAGCCACGGGTCCTGAGCCCGGTAGTTGTTCGCGTGGTCGTTCTGCACCAACGAGATCGACTCGACGCCGCCACCGATCGCGATCTCCATGCCGTCGTCGACGATCTGCTTGGCGGCCGTCGCGATGGCCATCAGGCCGGACGCGCACTGCCGGTCGACGCTCATGCCCGACACCGAATCGGGTAGCCCGGCGCGCAGCAGCGCCTGGCGGGCGATGTTGAACCCGGTCGAACCCTGCTGCATGGCGGCACCGAGCACCACGTCCTCGACCTCGCCTCCCTCGATACCTGCCCGCGACACCGCATTCGCGATCGCGTGGCCCGCGAGTTCTTGTGCCTGCGTGTTGTTGAATGCCCCGCGGTACGCCTTGCCGATCGGAGTGCGTGCGGTGGAGACGATGACTGCTTCGCGCATGAGTGTCTATTCTTTCTGGTGCTGGTGTTATCGCTTAGCCTCGATCCACCGATCGGCTTTTGCGGTGTGGTGAAAAGTGTTGAGCACGTTCGGCCTGGGTGGCGGGCATG
>NZ_LZTE01000026.1:0-1485 GCF_001665925.1 Gordonia sp. 852002-50816_SCH5313054-c | reverse complement strand
GGCTCTTCCGAATTGACGGTGCGTAGAACGGGTTCTAGGGACCACAAGATGTGGGTGAGCAAGATCGCGGGGTGTGGGCGGTGAGCCTGGGGATGTAGGCGGGTCCTGTGGTGTGAGGATGAAAGTTCCTACACAACCATCCGGACACCAACAGGACCCATGACGCAGCGTAGCGCTATTGCCGACACGATTTGCCGCACCATCGAGCTCGGGGTGACGATCACCGACGCCGCCCTTGACGGCGAGGACCGTACCCACGTGTTCTGCCAGGTCCTGGCCCCGAACAACACGTGTGCCGGATGCGGGCAGCCGGGCCGGCTGCGTGATCATGTTGACCGGGAGGTTGCTGATCTGCCGATCGTGGGGCAGCCGACGAGGCTGCATATCGCGGTGCCGCGCTACGTGTGCGCCAACCCCGACTGTGCCACCACGATCTTTCGTGCCGACATCTCCACGATCGTGGCGCCGCGGGCCCAGGTCACCCGACGGACCACGACCTGGATTCTGCGGTCGATGATCTGCGACAAAATGAGTGTCTCGGCGGCCGCGGCTGCGGTCGGGTTGAGCTGGAACACCGTGAACACCCTCGCCCTGGATGCGGCCCGCACGTTGGCCTCTGCGCCGGCACGCCTGGACGGCGTGCAGGTCCTCGGAGTGGACGAGCACAAGTGGAAACATGTTCGCGGTCATGGGGATTCGAGTTTCGTGACCGTTCTGGTCGACCTGACGCCGATCGTTGACGGTACCGGCCCAGCTCGCTTGTTGGACATGGTCGCCGGGCGGTCGAAAGCGGCGTTGAAGGACTGGCTCGATGCCCGCGACCCCTCGTTTCGGGATCGGATCCGGGTCGTCACCATGGACGGATTCTCCGGGTATCGCACCGCGACCGCCGAAACCCTCGACAAGGCGCGTGCGGTGATGGATCCGTTCCATGTCGTGCACCTGGCCGCTGAGAAGCTGACGGTGTGTCGTCAACGCGTGCAACAGGATACGTGCGGCCATCGTGGCCGCACCGGTGATCCGCTCTACGGCATCCGCCGCCCGTTGCTGACCCGGATCGGATTGTTGACCGACAAGCAGAAGACCCGTCTACGTGCCGGCCTGGACGCCCGTGAGGAACACGTGGCCGTCGCGGTCACCTACGCCGTCTATCAGGAGTTGATCGACGCCTACGGCCAGCCGAACAAACGCGACGGGAAGATCGCGATGTACAAGCTGCTCAAGCGTATCCACACCGGCGTCCCGACCCAGTTGGCCGAACTCGCCCAACTCGGCCGCAGCCTATGGGCCCGGCGTGCGGAGATCCTGGCCTACTTCGACACCGGCGCCTCCAACGGACCCGTGGAAGCCATCAACGGGCGTCTGGAACACCTCCGCGGCATCGCGCTCGGATTCCGCAACCTCGGCCACTACATCTTGCGGTCACTCATCCACTCCGGCGGCCTGGCACAACACCTCGATGCACTCTGAATTCGGAAGAGCCTG